>JAYREN010000057.1:0-16346 GCA_041908845.1 Holophaga sp.
CAGGGGTTGGCGCTGGTCTGGGCTTTCTGGCGGGTACCGTGGGGAAGGGGCTCCTGGCGGTGGGGCTCATGCTGCTCTTTCTGGTGGACGTGTTCCTGATCTGATTCGCCCACCCGCTAGACTGATCTCCATGTCGAAGATCCGCATCCTTCCCGACAATGTGGCCAACCAGATCGCGGCGGGGGAAGTCGTTGAGCGTCCCGCGTCCGTTCTCAAGGAATTGGTGGAAAACGCCCTGGATGCGGGAGCGACGGCCCTTGAGGTGCGCTGGGAGGAGGGCGGGAAGCGCCTTCTGGAGATTGCCGACAACGGTCACGGCATGGGGCGGGACGACCTCTACCTGGCCCTCGAACGGCATGCCACCAGCAAGGTGCGCACGGCGGACGACCTGGGGCATCTGGAGAGCTTCGGCTTTCGAGGCGAGGCCCTGCCTTCCATCGCCTCCGTAACCCGCTTTGAACTGCATAGCGCCGAATCCGATGGCGCGGGCCACCGTCTGCGCAGCGAATTCGGGGTGATCAAGGAGGTCCAGCCCGCGCCCAGGGCCCAGGGCACCACGGTGACGGTGCGGGATCTCTTCGCCCAGCTTCCGGCGCGCAAGCGCTTCCTGAAGTCCACGGAAACGGAGCATGCCCACCTGTGGGGTGTGGTGACGCGGTTGGCCCTTTCTACGCCAGAGGTCAGATGGACGATCCGCACGGATCGGGGAGCCGACCTAATGCTGCCGCCGGTGAAGGATCCCGGCTCGCGCCTGGCGCCCCTCCTGGGGGAAAAGTTCGCTGATCTGGTGGGTTTCGTTGAGGGGCAGCTGCCCTGGCGCATGCGAGGCTACGTATCCAAGCCGGAGCTCTCCTTCCGGGACCGCAATCATCTCTACCTCTTCGTGAATGGCCGCGCGGTGCGGGATCGCCTGCTGCTGGCGGCCATTTCGGATGCCTGGCAGGGGTATTTCCCCAAGGGGTCCTATCCCGCAGCGGTGCTGTTCCTGGACCTGCCCCCGGAGGCGGTGGATGTGAACGTCCACCCCACCAAGGCCGAAGTCCGCTTCCGGGACCCCCAGCGCATCTTTCCATGGGTGAGTCGAGTCCTCCGAGAGGCCTGGGCCCAGCTGAAGGGTGATCTGCCCTCCGTGCTGGCCCTTCCACCCAAACCCGTGGAGGCGGAATTCGATCTCCCGGTTCGGCCCATCGCGGCGGTCCACCCCCATTTGTGGAGTTCGCCCCCGAGCGATCTCCAGGAGGGGGCCGAGGCCGGATACGAGCATCGGCTGGATGGGGCCTACTCGACGCGCCCCCTGCCGGGCAGGGTCGCGGAATCAGAGCCTGCTGGGCCGGAAGTCGCCTACCTCGGGGCCTTCGATGGCACGTACCTGATCGCGGAGGTGCCGGGCCCCACAGAGCCCGAGCTCTGGATCATCGATCAGCATGTGGCCCACGAACGCATTCTGTACGAGCAGCTGTTCCTGCGAAGCAGCACACCCGCGATCCAGCCCCTGCTGCCCCCGCGAGTCGTCCATCTGGGACCGGCGGCCCTGGCCCGGCTGGAGCCCTATCTGGGCGAACTGAATCGCGTCGGCATCGTCTGCGAGGGTTTCGGCGAGGATGCCCTGGTGGTGCGCGGACTCCCGGATTTCCTCACGAACCGCGACCCCCAGGCCCTCGCGGAGGATCTGCTGGCGCGGCTCGAACAGGAGGGGCGCGTGGATCTGGATGTCTTCCGCAAGGATCTCAACGCGGAACTCGCCTGTCGCGCCGCCATCAAGAAACACCACTACCTGACGCCGGAGTTGGCCCTCCGGCTCATCCAGGATCTGGTCGCCTGCGAGGTGCCCCACACCTGTCCCCACGGCAGGCCGATCCTCAAGAAGCTGACGCGGGGCGAGCTGGAGCGGAGTTTCGGGCGGCGAGTCTAGTCCGTCGATTCCGTGGCCCAGCGGTCCCGCTCCGCCACAAGATCCAACCCCATCCGTTTGGCGGCCACGTAGAGTGCGGGGCGAGTGAGCCCCAGGCTGTCGGCGGTCTCGGCGACCTTGAACCGATGCTGCCGCAGCGTGTCCAGCAGGAAACGGCGCTGGAAATCGCGAGTGGCCTGCTCCCAGGTGCGCTCCTGGGCGGTGGGCACCAGCAGCTCGGGAAAGTGGGAGATTTTCAGGGGGCCTTCGCCGCACCTCAGCATGGCTCGCTCAAGGGCGTGGCGCAGTTCCCGGAAGTTGCCGGGCCAGGGCAGGCGAGCCAGGGCCTGGGCCAGACCGGGGGCCGCATCCGGGAGCCTGTGCCTGCCCTCGCGGGCGATCTGCGCCACTAGGCGGGGAATCAAGTAGGGGAATTCGTGACGCCGCTCCCGCAGAGAGGGCAATCGCAGGACGGAGCCCTGAAGGCGGTAGAGCAGGTCCCGGCGGAAGGTCCCGGAGGCGGCCAGATCATCGAGAGATCGGTGGGTGGCGGCCAGGAATCGCACGTTGACATGGATGGCTCGGTCGGAGCCCACCCGGCGCACTTCGCGTTCCTGCAGGACCCGGAGGAACATGCTCTGGAGACGCGGGGAGAGATCCGCCACCTCATCCAGGAAGAGGGTGCCTTGGTCGGCGGCCTCGATGGCCCCGCGCCGGTCGCGGTCGGCGCCGGTGAAGGCGCCTTTGACATGGCCGAAGAGTTCCGATTCCATCAGGCCTTCCGCGAAGGCGGAGCAGTTCACGGGTACCAGGGGGCCCGAGCGGCCGGAACGCTGGTGGATTTCCTGAGCGGTGAGCTCCTTGCCGCTCCCTGTGGGGCCGAGGATCAGAACGGAAAGCTCCGAGGGCGCCACGCGAGCAAGCTCGCGGAGCAGGGTCGCCATGGGTTCCGACCCGTCCGCGAGCAGCACACCGCCGGTAAGCGGCGGTTCGGGTTCTGCGCGAGGGGCGAGGCGAGCCAGCCACGGCGCCAGGAGGAGGAGCTCGATCCCGTCGTCCGGCGGCGCACCGGGAGCCATGGCCGTGAGGGCGTGGCCGACGATGCCTCCTTCCCAGTGGAGGGGAAAGCCTCTCCAGAGACGGCCTTGGGCCTCGAAGGGCGGCAGGGATCCATCCCGGTGCAGATAGCTCAGGGCACCCTCGGGGGCGGGAGCACCGGAGCCGAGGGTCTGGGGGCGCTCGGGGGATCCCCAGATCAGCCAAGTGGGATGCGTGCGACCCTCCAGCGCCGCCTTAAGCAGAGTGGCCGGATCGTCAGGCTCCTGAGGGGAGCGCTCGGGCCAGAGGGGCCGCAGGCGCTGCTGGTGACGGGCCGAGTCCAGCCGATCCGCCAGTACTTGGAGGTCCAGCAGCCGGGCGGCGGTGCGTTCGGCGGGCAGGCGCTCCAGCAGGGCCAAGCCCAGGCCCAGACGAAGGGGTTGATTGATGCAGGACTGCCAACACTCCCAGAATGCCTCGGCTTCGTTCGGGTCACCCAGGGCGAGATGGAGGCGCCAGGTCAGGGCGAATTCGGCATCAAGGTCAGCGGGGGGTGAGGTCGGGAAACCCGCCAGGAAGCCCTGGAGGAGGGTTCTAACCTCCACGTTGGAAATGTTAGGGAGGGCTTCCCGCACGTTGTCCGCCTCGCCAATGTCTATGCCTCGCTGCCCCAGGAAGATCCAGGGCTGCTCCAGGTAGGGATGCTCGGCGATCAGGACACGGATCAGGGGCAGGGCCTTGTCCCATTCGTCCCGGGCGGCGAGCAGGGTCAATTCGTTCAATTCCCGGAAGGGTGTTGGCTGTGGTCCCTGGAGTTCCTGCCACCGGGTCAGGCCCGGCAGATCACCCCAGATGAATGCGGCCGCGCCAGCATTGGCGGCGGCCCGCTGGGCCCAGAAGGAACTGCCCAGGCGCAGGAAGTGGGCATGGGCCCAGGTGAAGGCCCGGAGGGCGCGCTCGATGGCGTGACTGCGGAAGGCGAGGCGTCCCTCGGCCATCCAGTGGAAGGGGTCTCCGCAGGGGTGGGCCGGGGTGCCCCAGGTCGGGTAGCCCGGGGTCGCAGGGACGGGCTCGCCATTCCAGCGCATGCGCAGGCGATCGAGGGTCGGATCCCCCGAGGCGGGGGGCGGGATGGCAGGAGCGCGCTCCTCCAGATCCGATTGAACGAAGGGCTTCCATCCCTCGGGGAGTGGCGTTGAGTCGGTGATCCCTCCGGCAAGGATCTCGGCGATGGGCGGGCCGGGCGATTCACCAAGAGCCAGGGAGGGGGGAACGAGTTCCTGGAGAGCCGCGGGGCAGGCCCCGAAGCCCCGGGCCCAGGCCCGCAGGCTGGGGGCGAGGACGAACCCGAGGCCGGGCGCGGCGTGGAGCCAGGGGGTGCCCCGCAGGGCGAGGATGGTTGGCGACGGATTGCTCAGCACCAGGGGGCGAAAGACCTCTGCGCCCTGGGCCAGAAGTGCGTTCCAGGGCAGTTCGGGCGGAGGTGTTCCCTCGGGCAACAGCCGCCCCTCGGCATCCATAGAGCCAAGCAGTGTGGCCCACCACCCGGGAGGCAAGGAGTGGAGAGATGCGGGAACCAGGTCCGCCAGGAAGGGTGGAAGGTGAAGATCTCCATCCGAGTCGACGGCGCCCAGCGGAGCGATCCACCGCTCGCGGGTGGGGCGTTCCAGGCGCACGGAACCGAGGCTCATCCAGGGGGTGCCATCCCCTTCCAGGAGGGCCTGCCAGCACCAGGCTTGGAGTTCATCCTCCAGCTTCCCGCGGCGATCCGCAGGTACGGAGACACTTCCATGGCGAAGCAGCGAGATCCAGGCAGGATTGGGTCGCGCATTCCATTCCTTGGGCGAAGCCTCCACCCAGGGCCCTCGCAGCTTTCCCGTCTTCCAGCTCACCTGCGGCCAACGTCCCTCTCGGCCCCCGAGCATCCAGCCCTGGGAGATGGCCGCCAGGGCCCAGGCCCAATCGCCCCAACGTCGGCCTCGACTCAGCTCCCAGGGAGTCTTCCAGGAACCCAGCCAGGGCGCTTGGATTTCGTTCATCGGCCCGTCCGCATGGCGCGCCAGCTTCCCCAAAAGGTCGGGAATGTCTTGGCCACGCAGTTCGAGTCTAGGAGTTCGCCGCCCCACCGGAGGGCCCCGACGGCTGCGGCGAAGGCCATGCGATGATCCCCTCGCGGGTCGAAGGGAGGGCGGAAACGAGGTGCCTCCCCAGGGTGAATGGAGATCATGGCGCCCTCCTTGATCTCGGCCCTTCCACCCAGCCAACGCACGAGGTCGGCACTGGCCTCCAGTCGATCACATTCCTTGAAGGGAAGCGTCTCGAGCCCCGTAAAGTGCGAGGGGCCAGGGGCCAGGGCCGCTGTGGCGGCGAGAACGGGAGCCAGGTCCGGACAATTGGTGAGATCCGCCTCGAGGCCTCGCTGCAGGGGGCCCGCAACGGTGAGTGTCTGTCCCTCCCAGGCGATGCGGCACCCGGCAGCCTCCAGGATGCCAAGCAGTTCGCGGTCTCCCTGAGGATCGTGCGCATCGAGGGGCGACACGCGGATGGAACGGGCGGTGACGGCAGCGCCACAAATGAAGGCCGCGGCGCCGCTCCAGTCGGCCGGAAGGGTGAACGCTCCGGGGCGAAGGGGACCGCCGGGGATATCCCACGAAGTGGCGTCGAGTCGGGAAGGACAGCCGAAACGCTCCAGCCAGTGGGCGGTGAGTTTCAGGTAGCTGGGTGAGGCGGCGGACCCCTTCCACCTCAGACTTCCACCCTCCGGAAATCCTGCGGCGGCCAGAGCCAGGCCCGTGAGGAACTGGCTGCTGAGGGTCGCGTCGATGTTCATCTCCAGTTGCCGTGGCCGTACCATGACCGGGTGGATGCAACCCCCTTCGGCGCGTCTCTCCCAGCGAGCCCCGAGGGACTCCAGGACTTCCAGCAGGGGGCCCAGGGGACGCTCGAAAAGGCGGGTTTCTCCCGCCAGAAATACGGGCCCTTCGGCCTGTAGGGCCAACCAAGGCAGGATGAACCGCAGGGTGCTGCCGGAGGCGCCGAGCCAGAGGGGGCCCTTGGCTCGGGGCCGAATTCCACCATGGATCTCCCAACCCCCCGGGGATTCCGAAACGGGAATCCCCAGTATCCGCAGGGACTCCCGCATCCAGCGGGTATCTTCGGCCTCGAGCCCCCCCGTGAGATGAGACGAACCCTGGCATTGGGCCGCTAAAAGCAGCGCCCGGTTAGTAACGGATTTCGAGCCGGGCACGTGAACATCGCCCAGAGGCTTTCCGGGTGGAAGGACATCCTTCTCAAGCAGGAACATCCCCCCAAGGTGCCGGGAAGACGGATGAACCGCAAGGGCTCTGGTTAACGGGCATCCATGATCGGAACCGTCTTCACGGTTTCCGTCTTGTACGGGAACGAGAAGACTCCGTACAAGTCGATATTCCGCGTGTAATTCAACCGAACCACGCAGGTGCCCTGGAAATTGTCCCCTGTCTTGGATACGACAATGGCGCCTGGTGCGAGCGCCTCTGGAATGTTCAATTCCCGGGCCTTCTGATTGATCTGGGCTTCGATGTTGGCCTGGGGGATGATGGCCGCACGTCCAGCGATGCTCTCCACGGAGTTCAGGAAATCGTTGTTGGAAAAGAGCACTGGCACTACTTTTATGGCCGCAGCCACTGCAACACTAAGGATGAGCAGGCTCACGATGCAGCCGATCTTGCCTTCGCCGCGCTGTTGTCTGTCCTCGGTCATGTGGATTCTCCGTGAAAAGGAATTCAGGGTTTGAGGTCTTCCAGGGCCTGTTTGGCCAAGGGGGCAACGAGGGGGCCTTCGGGGCCGAAGAGGGTTGCATGGGGATATTTTAGGGCCTGGTTGAAGGCTTGGACGGCCTCGGGTGTATAGACATGGCCCAAGCGGAGCAGGCAGATGCCGGTGTAGAAATCGAGGGTGCCCTGGCTGACGCCCTGGGTGCTCATGACCCGGGCATCCCGCAGCACCTCCAGGGCTCGGTCATAGTGGCGGAAGTGCATCAGGGCCAAGGCCTGGTTCAGGCGGATGAACCCGGCCTCATCGCCCTTGGCACCGAGGTAGCGCAGGCGAAGTTCCGCCAGTAAAAACGGGTAACAGAGATCGGCGGCGTCCAGGGGAATCTCGAGGGTCTGCTGGCGGAGGTTGAGCGAAAGAGTGCTCTCTCCCTGGCTCACCGTCACTTGCTCCCCCTTTGCTTCGGCGAGGGCCTGGCGAAGGGTTGGGAGGTCGGGCGTGGGTTTGCCGTTTACCTGAGTGATGGCCTGGGAGGCCTTGATGCCTGCGCGGGTCGCGGCCTCATCGGCCCGAAGCACCCAGGGGCCCGCAGCTCCTGGTATATCCAGGAGATCGAGCCCTATCCAAGGTTCTTCGAGGGGCGGCATCCGATTCAGCCGCGCTGCCAGCGCCGCCAAGGGATCCTGCTCGAGGGGCTTCACTACGCTGTGATCCGCTTCGCCCTGAAGAGTGGAGACCACCAGTTCGATCTCGTGCACGGGTTTCCCGGGTACGGGTCGCGCCACCAGGGTGAGCTCGGCTTCACCGCTCGCCTTGAGGCGGGCCAGGGCCGCCTGGGGGTTTTCTCCCTTGGGGGGCAGCAGAAAAGCCAGGGTCGAAAGGCGTTCTCCAAAGCCCTCCAGTTGTCCGAGGATGCGTTCGCGCCCGGCGAAATCCTCGGTTCCCTCTAGTCCCAGGAAGGCCATGCGCACCTTCGGGCGCGCCTCCACCACCACGGACTTGCCCTCGGGGACCTCCACGCGCTGGGTGAAACCCCCGGCAGGGAAACGCACTTGGAGATCGTAGGTGCCGCTGCACACCTGGAGATCCTTGACGGGCACGGGACCGTGGCTCTTGCCCGAGAGCCAGAGCTCGCCGCCGGGAGCGGAGGTGCTTACGGAGAGCAGGCCACGGCTGGCCTCCAGCTTGACGGCCTCCAGCGTGTGATCGGCGAAGGGCGCGGAGAAGGAGGCATCCAGTTCGATGCGGCGGGGGCGGAAGCAGGGGGCCCGAAATTCCAGGATGTGCTTGCCCTCGCCGAGCTCGCCCACCACGAAGGGGGCCGATAGCTCTTCCAGCCTCAGTCCCGCCTTTTCGGCAAGGGGACGCAGTTCCGGCGGTGCGATCCCAACGGAGGAACCCAGGCTCTTACCGTCCAAAAGGACTTCGACACCTGTCGGCGAGGTGCACAGGGTGACGGTGCTGGAGACTCGGGTGAGTTTCATTTCGAGAGTCTTGGGTTCCTTGAGGGTGAGGTCCACCTGCTGCTCAACGCTCTGGAATCCAGCCTTGGCATAGGCGACCCGGCGGCTGCCCGGCGGGAGGAACTTCAATGCCGTGTTGTGGGCCCTGCCATCCACAGTGAGGGTTCCCCCCTCAGGCTCCAGGACCATTTTTACCCGCACGAGCTTGGTGCTCCGCAGAGTCTCGAAGATGGCCTGGAGGCGGGCGTTGGTGATATTGCGGTCCACGTCGAAATCAGGGTTGAGGTCAATGAGGGCTTCGAGGTTTTTCGGGGCTCGGGCCTTTCGGGCCGGAGTCCGGTCATCCAGGACCGCCAGCCAGTTATAGGTCTCGGCGAGCATCTGCAGCCATTCGCCCTCGAGGGTCTTGCCCTTGGGTTCCAGGGCGCCAAGGACCTGCTCGAATTTGGCCGAGGCTCCATCCCGGTCTCCCTGGGTGGCCCAGAGGGCCTTGGCCTGCTGGAGGGTCTCCTTCAGGGCCGGATCCTGGGCCTGGAGCCCGAGGCTGGAGAGGGATGCGAGGAAGAATAGGGGAGCGAGGCGGCGAAGGAAGGGCATGGGCATCTCAGTTCAACCGGATCAGCAGGTCATTGGAGCGGTCTGCCAGGAGGATGCCGCCCTGGCGGTCCAGGGCGATGGCACGGTACTTCCCGTTCAGACCCAAGGCCTTGAAGGTCGCCTGTCTCAGCAGGGCCCCATCGGGCCCCCAGACCACCACGCCTTCGAAATCCCCATCCACGATGGCGGCGACATTCCCGGTGGGATCGGTACAGAGCGCCAGGACGTATTTGAAGGGGTCCGGGAGATCCTTGCCGTAGGGGACCGTCAGCCGGGGCTGGGCGGTGGCGTCCAGGAAGAGAAGGCTGCGATTGGCGTCGGAAGCCACCACGGCGCCCCCTGTCGGAAGGGGCGCCATGGCCGCGGCGGCGGGCGAGGGCAGGGTGCGGCTGGTTCCATCCGCCGCCACCAACGTGATGGCAGGGGTCTTGGCATCGCTCACCCAGAGGTTTTGCCAACCATCCAGGAAGGCGCCTGTGGGTGCCGGGAGACTTGGCGATAGGATCGGCGCGACGCCTTGCACACTCGTGATGCCCGTTTTGGCACTCACCAGCCAGGGCGTGCCTGCGGGGTTCAACGTCATGGCCTTGGCACTCTTGGAGGGAGCCCCCAGGGGCGCGAGCTCCGTTCCCCTGAGAATGAAGGCCTGGTCAAGGTCATCCTGGTAGATGCAAGGCTCTCCCAGAGGACCCATGGCCAGCAGGGTGGGAGTCTTGAGCCACTTGACCTTGCCCTGGGGCCAGGGGCCGGTGGAAATGAGGGGCGGTCTCTGGAGGCGGTGCTTGACCCGCACGGCGATGCGCCACTCGGCCTCCAGAGCCTCGGGACTCTGAGGAAAGCGATTGCGGACTCCCTGGAGGAGCCGTAGGCAGCCCTGGAGATCGCCCATGACATCCAGGAGTTCGGCGGCCTGGAACTGGGCCTGGGGGGCTACGGAAGAGGTGGGATCCAGCCGTATGACCTCGGTGAAGTGCTGCAGAGCCCGCGCCCACTGGCCCTGCAGCTTGGCGGCGAGACCCAAGTGGTAGCGGGCGGATTGGACTGCGGGATGGTCGGGGAAGAGATCCACCACGCGGTTGAATTCGCCGATGGCCTCTCGGAGATCCTGGACCTTGCGGGCTTGGGACGCGAGGATCTGGCCGCGCATGAGCAAGGCCTCGGCGGCCCAGGGCGTCTTGATGTGTTCCGTCTTCAGACGCTCGAGGATGGGCAGGGCCGCTTCTGGCTTCTGTTCCACCGACATCTGATGCTGGGCCATTCGGAGCAGGGCGCGGGCGGCGAAGGTGGACTGCGGGGCCTGCTGGAGCAACTGACCCCATGTCTCAAGGGCCTCCGGGTACGACTTGGCCGCATAGGCCCGCTCTCCGGAGTGGAACAGGCGCTCGGCGAGGTCTCCATCCTGGGCGCTGAGCGCAACAACCACCGCCAGCGCCAGGGAGGCGGAGCGGATCCGGGAGAAGGACAGGGGCATAGGGGCCTCAAAACAGGAAGTCTGGATCTGAGTGTGATTCTAGCCCGGCTCAGCCCTCGATGGCCCGGAGAAGCTGTTCCATGGGGTAGGGCTTGAAGAGCGTGCCCTCCACCCAGGTGGCTTCGGAGAGAGGCCCCAGGTCCCGGCTGGAGGATGAGAACAGCACGGCCCGGCAATTCCCGAGATCCCATTGCTGTTCGAGCCAGGGGCTCAGGTCACCGGTGCCGTCATGGGTCTCGGTGATGATCAGATCCACCGGAGCGGTTCCGAGCAATGTCTCCGCCTCTGTGCGACTGCCTGCCTCTTGGACGCGCCATCGCCCAGAACCCGAAAGCGTCGAGGCCAAGCGCTTGCGGAAAAACGCACTGGGTTCGAGCACCAGGATGCTTTGAACTGGCGGCTTCCGATCCACCTCGGCCTCGGAGACTCCCAACTGGAGCAGGCTCTTTCGGGCGGCGCTCTTGAGGCCGAGGCCCGTGGCCCGCAGGTAAATGCTGCGCACCGATTCCACGAGTTCTGGCTGGCGGGTGAGTCCTCCGATCTCGCAGAGATGGGCCTGCTCTTTCCACTCCAGATGGGGCCTCGCAAGGTCCTGGAGCACCATCTGGGCGAGGCTCTTGGCCAGTTCGGGGCGGATGATGAACTCGGGATCGGAAAGGGCCTCCCGCAGGGCGAGCAGGGCCTCGGCTCGTCGGGGCCCCTTGTCGGGAATTTTCTGGATCAGGGCCTGGATGTCCGTTTCCTTCCGGGCGAGGAGACCCAGGCTGGCGCTGCGTCGGCCGAGCTCCTTGACGACCCCGGCCACTCGTTCATTGCTGTCCCGGTCCCAGGTCTCCTTGGTGCGCATGTCGAAGAGGAAATCCGAGAACCGATCCTTGAGCTTCTCGTAGGCACTCTGGTCAAAAGTGTAGAGGCCCTGCATCGCCAGCATTGCGGGGACACGCTGGCCCTCGCCCTCGCGATCGTCACAGCAGCGTTCCACCAGGGCCAGGAGCGCGGGCAGATGCTCCGGGGGCAGGGGGAGATCAAAGGCTGAAAAGGCGCTCAGGGTGCCCTCCAGGCAAAGGATGAGCACCTGGGGATGCTTAAGAAGAGGAGCCTTCTGGAGCAACCCCAGCGAGGCCTCCCTGTGGGCCAGGGCGCCCAGGGCGCGGGCGAGGCTCATCTGGAGCGCGAGGGGCTTGCCATCGTGGAGCAGCTCCAGGAAGGTGGGAATGGCCTCGGGATTCTGGATGTAGGCCAGGGCATCCACGGCTTCCACCAGGAGCTCATCCCGCTGATCTTTCTGGAGGAAGGCCAACAGAGGCTCGGCGGCCTCGCGGATCTGGTTCTCCCCGAAGGCCCAGATGGCCTTGCGCACTTGATCGGGGAGGCCGGAATCGAACTGGGCCATGAGCGAGGGCAGACTGCTGGGAAGCTTGGCCAAGTGGTGGCTGGCTCGTTGACCCACTTCGACGATGGGATCCTGCATGGCCTTGAGGAAGAAGGGCGTGAAGGCGTCATCCTCCCGGCTGCCCAGCACATCGATGCAGCGCTGACGCCGACGGAGATCGGGCTCGGCGAGGATCTCGGCGAGCAGGGCCTCCTCGGTGGGTGGCACGAGCCGCAGGAAGGAATGGATGAAGGCGTCGCCTCCCATCCGCTGGTGGAAGGGGCCTGCCAGTGCGGGGAGCACTTCACTGGCGCTGGCCAATCCCAGGTCCACCCGCCGAGAGAGGGCTTCCGCGGCTTGGTCCAGGGTGGTGGTCAGCTGCTCCTGGCGGTGCTCAGCGGCATCCAACCGTTCCGATTGAAGGGCCGAATAGCGGGCGACCTTGCTTTCCATCAGGAGCCCGAGGGCCTCTACGAGGAAGGCTTCGGTGGAACCATGCATGGCCCCGTGGAAGGGCTCCAGGAGTCCGGGCGCGTCCAATTCTTCGGCGGCCTTCGTCTGGGCGGCGAGGAGGGCACTCACCGCCTCGGGCAGGCGTGCGCCGAAGCGCTCGGCGACAAGGTTGCAAAACTCTTCCCGGGCGGTGCCCCTGGCCATGTTGTGGGTCTTGCGCAGGATCTCCTGGAGTCCCTGATTGTCCAAAAGGTCCTCGGCGCTCCCATCCACGAGTTCCGTGAGGAAGCGGGTGGGTTCGGGCCCTGGAATGCCCGAGAGCAGGCGCAGGGCCAAGCGGCTGACCAGCTCGTCGGGATTGCGGTGCGCCTCGATGAGCTCCGGAAGGTGTTCGACCTCGGCCATGGAGGCCAGGACCCGAGCGCCCTGAGTGGCCAATCGTGGATTTCCCGCACCCTCCAGGAGCCGCCCGAAATAGTGGGAGAAGGGCTGCTGAGCGAGGAACAGGCCCAGTTCCCGGCTGAGAATTACCTGGCGGTCGGTGTCGGGTCGGGCCTGCTTCAGGTCCTGCAGGGCCTCGAAGGCCTCCCGGGTGCCCAAGAGTCCCAGGGCCGTGCACCCTTCGTCAAACAGACCGAGGTCGGATTCCTGAAGCAGGGCCTCCCTGATATAGGCCGCCCATTCGGGCCAATCGAAGCGGGCAACCTGGGATAAGAAGAGCCGCCGCAGGCCCTTGGGGGCCGCTCCGGGGCGAAGGAGAGGCCCGATCACGGGCAGGGCCTGCTTCCGCATGCCCTGGAGCGTTTGGGTCAGCCGGACCGGAAACCCGGCATCGCCATCCGCGAATTCCCTCAGTAGCGCCCGCAGGGCGTCCAGGGGGGTGAGTGGGGCCACTCGGGCGAGAATCGGCATGCTCTATTCTCTTCGGACCAAAAGATCCTGGGAATGAACCTGGGAATCTTTTCATGGGGTGGCTTACGGGATAGCGTGGACCCATGCGCCGCGTTGGTTTTGCCTCCAAACGACATCTCCTGGGAATCCTGGGGCCCAGAGCCTCGGCGGCCTAGGTGCCAACCGTTCTCGAACTCTGGCGCCGGGCCGTTTCCCCCGCCGAGGCTTTCCGCCAGCGAGCGGCGGAGGCGCCGGAGCTGGGGCCCTCCCTGGTGGCCCTGCTGGTGCTGCGCTCGCCCCTGGTGCTCATTGAGCTGGTCGTGGGGTATTGGAGTCTCCATCGAGCTTTTGCCGGTCTTCGGGGGATGGAGGGCGAAGCCGCCCGATGGATCAAGCTCCTGCCCCTTTCCTTGACTCTGGAAGACTGGCGGATGCTCGTCGCGGATCTGCCCATCCTTCCTGAGATGTCTCGGGCGCTGCCCTGGCTGGTAATCTTGGCTCCGGGGTGGGTGCTGGGTCTGTGGCTGCACGACGCCGTATGGGATCACGGCTGTCTCTGGATGTTGGGTGGGTTGAAGGGTCGCCAGGGGCTGAGGGTCACCCTCGTTGCGGAAGCCGAGGCCCTCACCGTGGGGTGTCTCGGGGCCGCCGTAGGGCTGCTCGGCCTGGTGCCCCTGGTGGGTTGGGCATTGGCGCTGCCCCTCGCCGGGGTGGCCATCTGGTTCTGGGTGCTGCGGGGCTTTGCCCTGGCGGCTTGGCATAGGTGCCCCGTTTGGAAGGGAGTGGTGGCCACGGTGCTCCATGGGGTCCTCGCGGCCTGCTGCCTCGGCGCCATGGTGGGGCTCTGCGTGCTGTTCCTGGTGGCGGTCCTGGCGTGAGGTCGGCGCCCCGGGTTCCCTGGCTGACCCTGATCCTCCTGGGTGGGGCTGGGGCGTTCACGCTGCTGGCCTGGGTGCTGGCAGTCTTCCCGTTGGGGCTTCCCCCCTGTCCCTTGAAGGCCACCCTGGGTATTCCCTGTCTCACCTGCGGGGGAACCCGCTGTGGACTGGCCCTGGTGGGGGGGAACCTGGGCGAGGCCTTTCATTGGCATCCCATTCTGGCCGCCCTGGCCCTGCTCTCGCCCCTTGGCGTTCTGTGGGATCTTCGCCGGGCTTGGCGGGGTGATCCCTACCCAGAGCTGCCTCAGGGGCGCTGGGTCCGCATCGCGGCGGCGCTGCTGTTGGCGGGCACCTGGATCCTGCAGGTAGCGCGGGGGATTTGATGTGGGCATGATGGATCGACATCCCTTTGGAGTATCCCAATGCCTTTTCAGGAGATTCTGGACCGTCTGATCGAGCGGATTCCCGAATCGATCGCCGCCACCTTCAACGACAAGGATGGAGAGCCCATCTGTTCGCGCACCATCGAGGTGCCGAACGATGCCCTTCAGCTGCTGGGCGCCTACCGCAACGTGGTCAAGCGCCACCTGCAGCAGGCCGTCGAGGAATTCGACAAGGGCGAGATCGAGCAGGTGGCCTTCTGCACCGATCAGCATTGGATCCTGATGATGGGCGCCTCCGAACAGTGCTCCCTGGTGGTGGTCATGCACCGGGAGGGCGTCCTGGGGCGGGCCCGCTTCGAGATGGGTCGGGCCATCGAGACCTTGAACAAGGAACTCTGAAATAGCGCCCCGGGGCCCTGAGTTCTAGACAGATAATCACGCCTTCATTCGTGCTTTTCTCCGTGAACTCAGCGCCCTTCGAGGTGGATGTTGATTTTGAAGGAGGCGCCATGATGCGTTTCATGGGATTGCTGGGTGTGGTGGTTTTTCTGGGCCTCGCGCTTTTGATGTCCCGGGATAGGAAATCTATTCACTGGCGCACCATCGGCTGGGCGCTGGTGCTGCAGTGGATCTTCGCCGTGATCGTGCTCAAGGGCGATCTCATCTCCGGCGCGATTTCCAAAGTGCTGCCCTGGCCAGGATTCTGGCTGCATGCGGGCCAGCCCAACGCCACTTTCGTGGGGCTGGGCTGGGTCGTGCTGCTGCTCATGTTCACACCGATGCTGCTGCGTCGCTTCGTCGCCTTCCAGGACAAGCGCCTGAACTGGACGATCTTCGGCGCCGTGGTCTTCGCCATGCTCTGGGGCAACCTGGTGGGCAAGAGCTTCCAGACCATGCGCTCCGTGGTGGAGCACCTCATGGCCTTCGCCAAGGAAGGCGCGTCTTTCGTCTTCGGGGATCTTGCCAATGGCGCGGGCGCCGCGGTACTGGGCCCCAACGGGTCCGCCGTGGGCAAGCTCGGGATGGTCTTCGCCTTCGTGGTGCTGCCCACCATCATCTTCGTGGCCAGCATCTTCGCGGTGCTCTACTACCTCGGCGTGATGCAGTGGGTGGTGGGCGCCTGCGCCCGGGCCATGGGGCGGCTGTTGAAGGTGTCCGGGGCCGAGAGCGTGAGCGTGGCCGCCTCCATCCTCATGGGCCAGACGGAAGCGCCCCTGACCATTCGGCCCTATCTGCCCAAGTTCACCCGCAGCGAACTCATGGTGATCATGACCGCGGGCATGGCCCACGTGAGTGGTTCGATCATGGTGGCCTACGTGCAGATCGCCCACGTGGACATCGTGCATCTGCTCACCGCCGTGATCATGACCGCCCCCGGCGCCATCATGATGGCCAAGATCATGGAACCCGAAACCGGGAAGCCTGAGACCGAAGGCGAGATCCAGGTGGACATCCCTTGCACGGATGCCAACGTGCTGGACGCCGCGGCTCGGGGCGCGGGAGAGGGTGGCCAGTTGGCCTTCAACGTGGCCGTGATGCTCATCGCCTTCATCGCCCTGGTGGCTTTGGTGAACGGCATCCTGAAGGCCATCTACCCAGGCCTCTCCATGGAGGCCATTCTTGCCGTGGTCTTCAAGCCCTTCGCCTTCCTCATGGGCGTGCCTTGGAGCGAGGCGGGCACTGTGGTCGCCCTGCTGGGCAAGCGCATGGTCATCAACGAGTTCGTGGCCTTCCTGGATCTCGGCAACCTGCCCCTGCTCAGCGCCAAGGCCAAGCTCGTGTCCACCTTCGCCCTCTGCGGCTTCGCCAATTTCAGCAGCATCGCGATCCAGATCGGCGGCATCGGCGCTCTCATCCCCGAGCGCCGTGGCGATCTGGCGAGGCTGGGCTTCCGCGCCATGGTCGCGGGCACCCTGGCGAACTTCCTCAGCGCCTGCATCGCGGGGGTGCTGACTTAGCGAACAGAGACCTTGGCAAGCGTCTCATGCGGAATTGCCTCCCACAGGCAAGAATGCGGAGAGACGGCTCGACGCGAAAGATTCACCACCAGGACACCAAGATTCACCAAGGGGCGCCGACGCTCGGTCGTTCGGGCCCGCAAGGCGGGCCTCCCCGGGCGAGGCCGCGGATGGTGGGGGGGGGCCCCGGCCGGGCCC
>JAYREN010000058.1:0-15102 GCA_041908845.1 Holophaga sp.
CCGGCCATCTACCAGGTGACGGTCAAATGGATCGACCGGGATCCCCAGAGCACCTTCACGGACAACGTGGGGGTGGAGCAGGATGGCGTGGAACGAGGCCTCAGCATGCTCAAGGCGGATCGGGCGGCACTGGGCATCGGCAAGGAAGTCTGGATCCTCGACAACTACTATGTGACCTCCACGCGGCCCGCCCAGTTCCGTCTCACCTTCTGGCGCCTCTTGATCGAATACCCCCAGCCGCTGATGATCCTGGCCATCCTTGCCATCTGGCGGATCCGCAAGGCCCAGGCCCGGGATGCCAAGGAGGATCCTGCCCGGGTGCGGGTGGTGCTGAAGGATGATTTCCACGCCCGGGCTCAGCGCTTCGCGGCCAAGGACGAAGGGAAAAGCTGAGCCCATGGCCAAGAACCTCTACGACCTGCTGCCCCGGGATGGCGACTTCAGCAGCGATGCGCTGCTGGGACGCTTCCTGGAATACGTCGACGCCAAGGGGCTGACCCTGTACCCGGCCCAGGAAGCGGCGATCCTGGAACTTTTTGAAGGCAAGAACGTCATCCTCAACACGCCCACGGGGTCGGGCAAGTCCCTGGTGGCTTCGGCCCTGCATTTCCGGGCTCTGGCCCAGGGGCGCCGCAGCGTGTACACCTGCCCGGTGAAGGCGCTGGTCAATGAGAAATGGCTGGCCCTCTGCCGGGAATTCGGGCCCCAGAACGTGGGCCTCAGCACCGGCGATGCCAGCGTGAATCGGGATGCGCCGATCCTGTGCTGCACGGCGGAGATCCTGGCCAACATCGCCCTGCGGGAGGGCGAGGCCTCCGAGGTGCGGGATGTGGTGATGGACGAATTCCACTACTACGCCGATCGGGAGCGGGGCGTGGCCTGGCAGGTGCCGCTGCTCGCCCTGCCCCAGGCCCGGTTCCTGCTCATGTCCGCCACCCTGGGCGACACCTCGTTTTTCGAGGATGAGCTTACCTACCTCAACGGTCGTCCGACAGCCGCTGTCAAATCCGTTCATCGGCCTGTGCCCCTGGCCTTTTCCTACGCCGAATCGCCCCTGCCGCTCACCCTGGAAAAACTGGTGACCGAGGCCAAGGCGCCGGTGTACGTGGTGCATTTCACGCAGTTGGAAGCGGCCACCAGCGCCCAGGACTTCACCAGCATCAACCTCTGCAGCCGAGAGGAGAAGACAGCTATCGCCGCGGAGATCGACACCTTCAAGTTCAACAGCCCCTATGGTCCCGATCTCAAGCGCTGGCTGCGCCACGGCATCGGTCTGCATCACGCAGGGCTCCTGCCCAAGTACCGCATCCTGGTGGAGCGCCTGGCCCAGAAGGGGCTGCTCAAGGTCATCTGCGGCACGGACACTCTGGGCGTGGGCATCAACGTGCCCATCCGCACGGTGCTCTTCACCAAGCTCTGCAAGTACAGCGGCGACAAGACGGCCATCCTCAGCGCTCGGGACTTCCACCAGATCGCGGGCCGGGCTGGGCGCAAGGGCTTCGATGATCTGGGCTGGGTGGTGGCCCAGGCGCCGGAGCACGTCATCGAGAACAAGAAGCTGGAATCCAAGGCTGGGAAGAAGTTCGTGAAACGCCAGCCTCCGGATCGCAATTTCGTGCTGTGGGACGAGAAGACCTTCGCGCGGCTCATCGAGGCCCAGCCCGAGCGGCTGATGTCCCGATTCCAGGTCTCCCACGGCATGCTGCTGAACGTGCTCTCCCGCAGCACCGATGGCTGTGTCGCCATGCGCGAGTTGATCCGCGAGAGCCACGAGACCGAGCGGGCCAAGGAGGCCCACCGAAGGCGCGGCTGGCAACTCTTCCGGGCGTTGCTGGATCGCCGCATCGTGGAATTCGTGGAACCGGAATCCTCGGGCATGGCCAAGCTGCGGGTGAATGTCACCCTGCAGGACGATTTCTCCATGGACCAGACGCTCTCGCTCTACCTCATGGATACGATCCCGATGCTGGAGCGCGAAGCGCCGGATTACGCGCTGAACCTCGTCACCCTGGTGGAATCCATCCTGGAGAACCCCGAGATCATCCTGCGCAAGCAGCTGGACAAGGTGAAGTCCCGCCGCCTCGCGGAGATGAAGATGGAGGGCATCGAGTACGACAAACGCATGGAAGAGCTGGAGAAGCTCGAATATCCCAAGCCCCTGCGGGACTTCGTCTACGACACCTTCAACGCCTTCACCGACGCCCATCCCTGGGTCGGGCAGGAGGCCATCCGGCCCAAGTCCATCGCCCGGGAGATGTTCGAGACCTACCAGTCCTTCGGCGACTACGTGCGCGGCTACGACATCCAGCGCTCCGAGGGCCTGCTGCTGCGCCACCTGAACAGCGTCTTCAAGGTGCTGACCCAGACTGTGCCCGATGACCTGAAGACCGACGAAGTGCGCGAGATGGAGGTCTACCTGGGGGCCATGCTGCGCCAGGTGGATTCGAGTCTCCTGGATGAGTGGGAACGGATGAAGGATCCCACCTACCGTCCCGGTGAGGCCCAGGAACTGAAGCCCCCCGGCGCGGAAGAGGCCGCCCGGGACATTGTGAGGGATCGCAAGACCTTCACCGCCGCCATCCGGAACCGCGTGTTCAGTTTCCTGCGTCAGCTCGTGGCGGGGGACTTCGAGGAGGCTGCCAATTTCCTGGTGGAAATCGGAAACGGAAAAGAATCATGGACGGCGGAGGCGCTGCGGGAGCGCATGAACGGCTACCTCGCGGAGCACCGGGAATTGCGGCTGGACCCGGAAGGACGGAACCTGCGCCACACTTACATCGTGCCCTCGGAGGATAGTGCGACCTGGCTCATCCAGCAGATGCTGGTGGATCCCGAGGAGCAGAACGACTGGGTGGCGGAATTCGAAGTGGATCTGGACGCCAGCCGAGAGACCGAAGCGCCGGTGATGTCCCTGCTGAGGATGGGCGAGTACCGCTGAGGGCTCTACTTCCTGGGGGCGGTAGGCGCTGAAACCAGACCTCGCACTCGGATCCGAACCTTTTCGTAGAGGGCCATGCGCTCGGCGTTCCGGGCCTCGATGAAGGCCACCAGGCCTTTCTCCAGCTTGCCCTTCTCTCCCTCGCATTGCCGAAGAGCCTTGTGTGAGGCCGCGTTCTTCATCCCGGCCAGGCGGCCGTTCTTCTCGTTCGGGTCGCCCGCCTGGGCTTCGAGTTTGTCCAGTTCCGCCTGGGTCTCTTTCCACACGCCATTCACGCAATTGAACCAGCCATCGTCCAGGGCCTCGATCTCCTCGCCCACCTTGTCGGGAATGGCCTCGCCCTTGGCCAGGGCGCGGATGCCTTCCACATCCACCAGCGAATGCTGGAGCGGGGGCGGCCAGCATGCCTCCGCGGCCAGGCCGAGGGTGACGGGATAGCCCGAGTTCTCATCGGTTCCCGAGAGTGAGATCTGGTAGCGCCCCCCATCCAGGGTGATGAAGATCAGCGCTCCATCGACCACGCCCCAGATGATCCCGGGGGTGTCCGGCGCCAGGGCCGCGGGCCAACCCTGGAGTGACACAAGGCGAAGGCGACTGGGGCGCCCGAATTCCGGTCGGTCATCCACCAGGATGGCGCCATAACGCGCGAGCCCCGGTTCATTGCGGTTCCAATTGCGGTCCCGCAGCGGCCAGAGATTCAGGCTGCCGCCCAGGCCCTGGGTGACATCGCCGATGCGCTGAGAGGCCGGGGCCCATTGGGCGTTGGTGGATCCGGTGCCGTTGATGCGCACCAGCATGGAGGCATCGATGAGCTTGAAGGCCTTGGCGATCTCGAAAAGATTTCCCGAATCCTCGGGTCGGAAGCGGGGGAACTTCGCCATCACGGAGCGGGGCGTGAATTCCTCCACGGCCATTTCGTACATGGACTTGGGTGCCTTGTACTGGCCCCTTACGGTGGGCTTGGGCAGGGGCGCGGCCTTTCGATCGCTGTGCACCCGCAGTCCCGTGGTGGGGGTGAATACCTTGATGGAGCCATCCTGGCTGCTGATGTAGATCGCATTCCGGCCGTCGGGGCGCTTGTAGTAGATGCCGCGGCGCTCGCCGGCCTGCAGATCCTCCTCCAGGGTGAGTTCGATGACATCCCGCTCGCCGTCGAAGCGCAGTTTGGCGGGCGAACTACTTCGGTCCAGCACGAAACCGACGGTTCCGTCCATCGACATGAAATGGGCCACCTGAAGCTGGGCCGGCGCCATAGCAGCCGAGGCCTTGAGGGCTGGTTTCGAGGCCTTGGACTGGGCGGAGAGGGGGTTAGAACCCAGGGCGCAGGTGGCAACCAGGAACACTGCAAGGCGTCGGGAAGGGGTGGAATTCATGGGGAAACTCCCTGGATTTGTCGAGTCGTTTCTACAACGTATCAGGAGGAGTCGATCGGATGGGCTCCCCGGGCTCTCCGGTCCCGCAGGCCCATTTTTCTTCCCCACCCGGGCCCCGTCCTGGGGGAACATGTAGGCATCATGCACGAATTCGTCGATTCGGACCGCGCCGTCAGGCTGATGCAGCTGCTCGCAGCTCGCTATGACTTCCTCGCGCTGCTGGGACGTGGGGGTTCGGGGCTGGTGTTCGAAGTGGAAAACCGCCAGCTGGGTCGGCGGGAGGCCCTCAAGTTCCTGAGTCAAAACCTGGGGCGGGACGGTCGTCAGCGTTTCGCCCACGAGGCCAAGCTCATGGCCGGGCTGGATCATCCGCATATCGTGCCGATCTATGCCTTTGGCGACGATGGGGGCTGTCTCTGGTATTCCATGAAGCTGGTGGAAGGCCCCACTCTGGCTTCCTACCTGAAGGGCAACGCGCGTCTCACAGCGGTAGAGGTCCTCCAGGTGGCCATTCCGGTGCTGGAGGCCCTGGCCCTGACCCATGGTCGGGGTATCATCCACCGGGACATCAAACCCGCCAATATCCTGCTGGATCCCCAGGCGGGGCCGCTGCTGACGGATTTCGGCGTGGCCAAGATGGAAGGCGATCCCTTGACCACCGAGACTGGGATGATGCTGGGCACGCCGGCCTATGTCTCGCCCGAGCAGAGCCTGGGCAAGAAGCTGGATGGCCGGACGGATCTCTACGCCCTGGGGGTCAGCCTCTACCAGATGCTCACCGGGGATCTGCCCTTCAGCGGAAACTCCCTCGCCATTTTCATCCAGCGCCTGCAGGAAGAGGCTCCGGCTCTGCCCGCCCTGCGCCCCGATGTTCCCGAGGCCATCCTGGCAGTCATCACCCGGGCCATGCAGCGGGAGGCGGGTGATCGTTTCGCTAGGGCCGAAGACATGCGGGAAGCATTTGTGCAGGCCGCCCGCGGGGCTGGTCTGGACTGGACGCGGCCCTTTGCGGTGCCGGAACACACGGGACCTCGGCGGGAGGCCCTGCCGGAATACTTCGCGCCCACTTCTCACTCCCGGGCCGATGGCTCGGATGCGGTCACCTCGCGCTCGCGGGTGATGGCTGATTCCTCGTTGCCCACTGCCGGTAAGACCGTGGAAAAGCGGAAATCATGGTGGGTCCCGGTCCTCGTATTGGTGCCGGTCCTGCTGCTCGGCACTTGGGGTGTGCTGCGCTCACGGCGGAAGGCGGAAGTGCCGCCTCTGTCCGCGCCCCGCGCCGAGGAACTGGCCCGCAAGGAACCCAGACCCTCGGCGCCCTTGGTGCCCGGTCCTCGGATCGTTTCGACGCCCAGGAAGGAGGCGGAAGCGCCCCCGTCTCGCCGTGCGGTCACCCCCGCGCGGCTCCTGGAAGTTCCTCGGGTGTCCCAGGTGGAGGGCCGCCCCTGCGGGGGGCAGTCCGTCACCGTGGAGGTCCAGGTGGATGAAACCGGCGCCGTCACCGCGGCTCGCCTGCTATTAAAGGTTCAGCCAGAATGTGCCGATCCAGCCCTTAAAGCGGCTCGTGCGTGCCGTTTCACTCCGGCCCTCGCTGCCGACGGGCAGCCGGTCGCCTCCACCCTGGCCATCGCCGTCGAGCTGTGAGGAATCTATGAAAGCCTCCCTTCTTCTCGTTCCCATCGCCCTGTTCACCCTGGCCTGCGGCAAGGTTCAGCCTCTGCCGGTGAAGGCTGTCTCCGAGCCCAGTCCCGCCAAGCTCACGCTTCAGGGCAAGGCCCTGGGCCAGACGCCCAGGACGATCCTGCTGGCGCGGCCGGATGACGTGGCCCTGGTCAAGGCGGAGTTCGAGGGACAGGCGCCGGTGGAGCAGCGGGTGCGGTTCTTGCCGGATGGCCGGGTGGAGCTGAGCTTCCTGTTTGGCGAGGGACGCTCCGCGACGGCCAAGGCCCTGGGCCTCGCCCGGGTCCTGGTCTTCGAATACGCCGCGGGGCTGACCTTTGATGTGGACAAGGCGGAGCTGAAGGCCACCACGCTGCCGCTGCTGGAGCGCCAGGCCGAGCTGCTCAAGGGTGTTTTCAAAGACATCCCGATCCATCTCTGCGGCCACACGGACAGCACGGGCGCCCAGGAACACAACCTGGACCTCTCTGTGAGGCGTGCCAAGGCCGTGATGGACTACTTCGTCACCCAGGGCGTGGCCAAGGAGCGCATGCGCCCCCAGGGCTTCGCTGCCACCTATCCCCTGGAATCCAATGCGACGGAGGAAGGTCGCGCCCTGAACCGCCGCACCGAAGTAGTGCTAGGGCAGTAGGACCGTCCCCATGGTCCTGCGCCCCCCCCGCTCCCTTCCGGCGCCTCAATGGCTGCTGGCTGCGGCCCTGGCGCTGGCGGCGGGGCTGCTGCTGACCGGGGTGGGGTGGATCATTGGGCACCGCATCCTCCCGATGATCGGGCTGCTGGTGGCCCTCGCGGGGGGGCTCTGGCTCTGGCTCCAGGGGGAGCGCTCTCAGCGCATCGCCTCGGAACACAGGGTCTATCTGAGGGAGCTGAACGAGAGCCTGGACGAGCAGGTACAGGCTCGCACCCAGCGACTCATGCAAACCATCGAGGATCTGGAATCCTTCAATCGCATGGTGACCCACGACCTCAAGTCACCCTTGAGCGGCCTCGTGTTGGGCATGGAGTTGCTGGAAGCCCAGGTCGAGAAGACCGCGGATCCAGAGCTGCTGGCCCGGGTAAAGGATCTCTCGGCCTGTGTGACCCGGATGCATGACCTCGTGCAGGACCTGCGGCAACTGGCGCTCATCTCGGGGCGCATTCCGGCCATTCAAGAAGTGGATCTTTCCCATCACGCGGCCCTGGTTCTCGGGAATCTCGCCCAGAAGGAACCCTACCGCAGGGTGCTGTGGGACATCGAACCCGGGTTGGCCGTGTATGGGGATCCGAACCTGATTCGCATCGCCCTGGAGAACCTGTTGGGCAATGCCTGGAAGTACACCCTAGATCGGAACCCTGCCGAGATCCATGTTCGGCGAAGGAAGGGCGAGGGCATGGCCATCGAAATCCAGGACAACGGCATCGGGTTCGACATGAGTCGGGCGGATCGGCTCTTCCTGCCCTTCCAGCGCATGCACGACGATGCCCGCTATCCCGGCCACGGCATCGGCCTTTCCATCGTGAAGCGCGTGATGATGCGCCACAACGGCAGTATCACCGCCACCAGCGTCGTGGGTCAGGGCACCACGTTCCGGTTGGAGTTTCCCTCGGGGCTGGAGCCGAAGGAGGATTGACCTGAACAAAGGGGGACCGCCTGCTCACCTTCGGTTCGCGACGTCCCCCCTCGTGCTCCCCCACGCGTTGTCCAGGGAGAGCCCGGCCACCGCATCTGACCGCGCGTATGATGGGGGCGTCGTCACCGCTTTCTTTCGAGGTTTCCGTGGCCAAGGTCTATTTCCGTTACGCCGCCATGAATGCCGGCAAGAGCACGCAGCTGCTCCAGGTCCGGCACAACTACCACGAGCGCCATCAGCGCACCCTGCTGCTCAAGCCCCACCTGGACAACCGGGACGGCGAGGATGTCATCAAGCCCCGCATCGGCGGCCTGGAAGTGAAGGTGGACGCCCTGGTCTACCCGGACACTGACCTCCAGGCGATGGTGACGGAGCTGCGACAGCGGGGCGACAAGCTGGACTGTGTGCTGGTGGACGAGGCCCAGTTCCTGAGTCCCGAACAGGTGCGCGAACTCTGCGCCGTGGCGGATTTCCAGGATGTGCCCGTGATGTGCTACGGACTGCGGGCGGATTTCCGGGGCGAGCTCTTCCCCGGTTCCGCCACCCTCATGGCCCTGGCCGATGACATCGAAGAACTGAAGACCATCTGCTGGTGCGGCAAGAAGGCCACCATAAATGCGCGGCTGCTGGATGGCCATGTGCAGACGGAAGGTCCCCAGGTGTTCATCGGGGGCAACGAGACCTATACCTCCCTGTGCCGCAAGCATTGGGCTATGGACCAGCCCGTGCCCCCGGGGCTTGAACGGGATTGAGCCCGGGCATTCCGTGGCCACGCGCCGGGAATTCCTGGAGTTGGTCGGCGCCGCGGGCGCGGGGCTGGCGCTGACGGGCTGTGCCGCGAGTCCGGCCCTGCGTCGATTGGCCATGCCAGGCCAAGGCGTCGACGCGCCGCCCTATCTGGGTCTGGCGCGCTCTCTGACGGTGGAACACACCGCCCTGGCGCGAGTCGAGGGCACGCTGCCCCCCGAACTCCGGGGCACCCTCTACCGGAATGGCCCGGGGCTCTTCGATAGGGCCGGGCTCCGCAAGCGCTGCATCATGGATGGCGATGGCATGATCCAGTCCTTCGCCTTTCAGGCCGAGGGCGTGCGCTACCGCAACCGTTTCGTGCGCACGAAGAAATACCTGGAGGAAGAAGGCGCCGGGAAGTTTCTCTACCCCAGCTGGAGCACCCAGGCGCAGGGGGGACTCCTCGGCAACGCGTTCAAGGCGGATGCCATCGAGAGCCAGGCCAGCGTCACCGTGTACCACCGGAACGACCGCCTGCTGGCCTTCGATGACACGGGACAGCCTTGGGAGCTGGACCCCGAGAGCCTGGAGACCCGCGGCGAGACTCGGCTGGGGCTCGCCCCGGGAGCGTCCATCTACTCCGCCCACGCCAAGCGCGATCCCCGCACCGGAGAATGGCTGCACTTCGGGGTGGAGTACGGGCCAAAGCCCAAGCTACATCTCACGACCTTCGATGCCCTGGGCACCCTAAAAATACATCGGGTGCTGCCCATGCCCCGCTATGTCTACATCCACGACTGGTTCGTGTCCGAGCGGCACGTGGTCTTCCTCTTTCATCCCGTGCGCTTCGCCTTCGTGGGCTTCCTGCTGGGGCGCCGCAGCATGCTGGATTCCCTGCGCTGGGAGCCCCGGGAAGGCAATCTGCTCTGGGTGCTGCCGAGAGAGGGCGAAGTCGCGCCCATCGCCCTGGAGACCGAGGCCCGCTTCATGTGGCACTCGGTCAATGCCTTCGAGAGGGGCCCCGAGCTCGTGGCGGATTTCATCGGGTACCGAAACCCGGATCACTTCATCGGCCCGGACCCGGCGGTGCAGGCCATCATGCAGGGGCGCCGGGGCGGAAGTTTTCAGCCGGGCGAGCTGTGCCGCTACATCCTCGACCCAAGGAAGAAGACCGTGCGCGCGGAGGTGCTGGACCCCGGCAGCCTCGAGTGGCCCCGCATCGATGAGCGCCGCTGGGGCCTGCCCTATCGCTACGCCTACATGAACGGCAGCCGCGCCGGTGAGTTCTTCTGGTCCACGGTGCGGCGCTGGGACATGGCCACGGGCCACAGCGAGGCCTGCGCCTTCCCGGAAGGTCAGTACTGCGGTGAGCCCGTGTTCGTGCCCAGGCCGGGCAGTCCTGCGGACCCCGCGGCGGAAGCCTCACCGGGCTGGCTCCTCACGGAGGTCTATGACGGGCACACCCGGAAGAGCTTCCTGGCGGTGCTGGATGCGGAACGCCTGCCCCAGGGACCGCTGGCCCTCGTGCATCTGGAGCACCACGCCCCCCTCAGCTACCACGGCTGGTGGAACCCCGCCTGAGGAGTATCTTCTTCCCCATGGACCCCTGCATTGCCTTGGCTCGCCTGAGCATCCACTACTGGGTGCGCCATCATGCAACGCTGCGAGAGGTCCCCGCGGACCTCACCGCGGCCCTGGCGGGTCAGCGGGCCGCGGTCTTCGTCTCCCTTCACACTCCGGAGGGTGAATTGCGGGGCTGCATGGGCACCCTTCAACCCGTTCACGATCATATTTCCGAAGAGATCATCGCCAACGCCGCCACGGCCTGCGCCCGGGATCCCCGCTTTCCGCCGGTCGGGGCCGCCGAACTGGCACACCTGGACATCAAGGTGGATGTGCTCTCGGAAATGGAACCCGCCGAGCGCGCCCAGTTGGATCCCCGCCGCTACGGCGTGCTGGTCAGTGCCCCCGATGGGCGCCGGGGCGTGCTCCTGCCGGACCTGGAAGGAGTGGACACCGTGGAGGAGCAGATCGTCATCGCCTGCCGTAAGGGCGGGATTGACCAGGTCAGCGAGAGCATCGTGCTCCAACGATTCACGGTGGTGCGGCACGAGGAATAGCGTGAATGGTGCCGCAATCTTCATCGCTGGCTTTCTCGCGGGGGGCTATGCTCTTAGCACCCTCCAGGGAGAAAACATGAGTCGAAGAAGGGGGTTGGCTCCCCGAATCCTGCCCTGGGCCTTGCTGCTTTTCGGGGCGCTTCCTGCCTGGGCCCAACTCTTTCCCGCTTCCCAGGAGAGCGTATTCTGGCGGAACCGGGATCTGGTCGTGGCATCGGAGGGGCGCTTGAAGATCGAGAGCGCCCTGAAGGGTTCACTGGCCAAGGATCTGAAGATCCCCTCAGAGCTGACCTGTTTCCATGACTTCGAGGGATTCTTCTGGGCGAACAAGAATCTCGGCGCCAAGGATAGGCGGGAAGTCCAGGTAATGAGGAGTGCGGATGGAAGCCATTGGAGCCCAATCGCCACCTGGAAAGTCGACCGGGATTCACCTGGATGCCGCATCTATGCGTTGAACCAGGGCTATCTTGGGGTGGCCATCCTGGCCCCCTTCACATTGGGAGACAAACACTCCTGGATGGCCATTCTGGACCCCCAGCATTCCAGCGGCACGCTGAAGGTGCAGCGCCTTCTCGACATGGGCGTGGGCGATCGGGCGCCTTTCCTCTTCGCACCCAACATGATCCAGATCCCGGATGGTTGGGCCGTCGTGTTTGCCCGCACGGGGCATTTCTGGCTGGTCCAGGAAAAGGGTGCTCAGGCACGCCTCCGGATGCTGCGCCTCTTTCCATCGGTGAATCACAAGTCCCTGGACGTCATGGCCTCGGTCGAACCCCCGATCCTGGGCTGTCAGCCCATGGAGGATGGGACGCTGCTCATCGCCTCTCGTTCCGAGGAGGCTGTGCTCAAGGCACGGAAAATCGCCAAGGGTTTGGCGCCGGAATTGGATGAGCCGGGACACCTCGATCCCGCGCTGCTGAACAATCACAGCGACAAAGGGCGGGCAGACATTGATCGGGCCATGGATGATTACGCGGAACGGATCAGGAAGATATCGACGAATGTCGAAGAGAGGGTGCTCGACCTTTTTCCAGAAATTCTCTGGTGGTCAATGGATCCGAGCAGCGGAAAGTTCACGCAGATATCCCCACCCGAAGGCGCTCCCGGGAGGATCACCACCGTGGAGTTATTCCGTAAATTCCGCTTCCGGCCCACGGTTAAGGGCCAATTGTTGGTCTGCAACTAGGGTCTGTTTTCAAAGTGGGGTGTGGCCGCGCAAGGGAGGCAGATGTCGTTTTGTCTCACGTATCGCCGTAGGCGATACCGAGAGAGAAAGCGACGATGGCCATAGCGGGACTATGGTCGAGGAGCTTGACGCAGTATCCCGCCGGGCGCTGCCCCATGCCCTCCGGGTGCCCGCGAAGCGGGTGCGCCGTAGGGCCAGCCGCGCGCCCAGCGGCCACATCCCTCTCGGTATCGCCTTTGGCGATACGCGAGACGAACAGGCTGATGCTGGATCACGCGGCTGGACCCGTCGCGGCTCGCATCCACTTTGAAAACAGACCCTAGAGCGATCGAGGCCTTCCCGCCAAGTTCCAGGCATAGAGGATCATCTGAGCCAGGCGGTGGCCCGCTCGGGAGAGTTGGCCGTTGACCGTGGGGCCCTGCAATTCCCAGAAGTGCTTCCAGTAGGCCTGGCCCCTGGGTTTGTCCGGGGGGCGGGTGCGGTCCGCGGTGCGGTCGTCCTCGAGGAGCTTCGGGACCAGGGCATTGGATTCCGCCATCCATCGCCAGGGCGCTCGCATGAGGTCAGGCTCCATTTCGGCCCTCTGGGCCGCGAGGGAATCCCGGTGAACGAAACGCTCCACCAGGCCGATTTCCCACCGGGAATGGAGGCCCCTCTGGTTGCTGTGCTGACCATCGTGGTTGCTCGTGGTGTGCAGGGGCACGTGGAGGTCGGCGAGGTAGTGGCCCAGTACCGCGGCCGCCACCGCGATTCTCGGGCGGTCTTTGCGCTGGAAGGCTTCGACCAGATCCTGCAGCCGGTCCTGGATGACCCAGGGCAGCTGTCCGCTTTTCTGGAAGGAGGCGGCGCCCACCTTGCGGATCGCATCCTCCACTTCAAAGGGCACGCCGACAGGGCCTCCGTAGGGTTCGGTATTCAGGTAGTGACGTCGGGCCTCCTTGCGGTCGTGGCGCCAGGTATCCGGGTCTGAGCTGTGCTCCAGAAGGGTGCGCTCCTGCCCCTTCAGCCAAACGCCCACGTCCGGGGGCAGATCCTTTAGCGCGAGCTCGGCGATCAGCCGGTGGCCGGGGCGGCCCCAGGCCCTGGCCGGGGCACTCGAGGCGAGCAGGACAAAGACAAGGGCCAGTGCGGATGACCAGGGGTTCAATCCTCACCCACAGTCACTGGGGGGCGCCAAGAATCCGCTCCAGCTGCGCTCGGACCTCATCCAGGGTGGAACCCTTGGCTACGGCCACGAAGAGGGTATCCTCCCCCGCCAGGGTACCGGCCACGCCGGGCAACACGGTGCGATCCACCCGGATGGCCAGGGCCATGCCAAGGCCGGGGCCGGTCTGGAGCACCAGCAGGTTGGGAGGGGATTCCATCAGGGAATAGGGCGGCAGGGGATGATCCCGGGGGATGACGCGCTCGTAGCGGCCGTCTTGTTTCTGCACGGAGAGCTTGGCCAGGCGCCGAGACAGGGTGCCCTGGGTGAGGCGAAAATCTTCCTTGGCCAGCAGCGCCAGGAGGGTGGCCTGGTCGGGCACCTCGTGGTTGGCAATCAGCCGCAGGATCGCCTGATCGAGAGACATCTTTCCGGGTGGGGCCATGCGGGAACCTCTTGAAGATGCTATCCCAAGGCGGCCCCCTTATGCCGTTTTGGTCATCCATGGTTGGATGGAGACATGGTTCGGAAAGCCCTCTGGATTCTTCCCCTTTCGATCGCCGCTGCCATCGTGTGGCTGAGCAACCAGCCTCAGCTGCCCATGGGCGTGAGCCTGCCGCCCCCCTGGGATAAGCTGAGTCATTTCCTGGCCTTCGGCGCGCTGGCGGTCTCCCTGGAACTCTGGCTGCGAGGGGCTCGGCACACGTTACCCGTGTATCGGCGGCACCTCCTGCTCTTCCTGGTCGTGGCGCTCTTCGGAGCCACGGACGAGTGGCACCAGGCCTTCGTTCCCGGGCGAACGTGCAGTGCCTTCGACTGGCTTGCGGATGCGCTGGGAGGCGTCTTCGGCCTCGCCCTCTCCAGCCTGCCCTTTCTCCGGAGTCGCAACCTGGAGGGCTTCGGTTGGTGGCGGGGAAGCCGAGTACGTCCGGACCCCGCGCGCCCGCTCATTCTCGTGGCGGATCCGCACTGGGGCGAGGAACTGACGGGCCTTCGGGAAGCCACCAACGCCCACCCGGAGGCGGATTGGCTCTTTCTCGGGGATGTCTTCGATGTGTGGGTGGGCATTCCGGGCATGGAGACGGAAGCCCAGCGGGCCTTTCTCTGGTGGGTGCAGGAGCGCCGCGCCGCCGGGCGGTGGGTGGGCCTGTGGATGGGCAACCGCGAATTCTTTCTGGACAGCCTGAGCCCCAGGTTCTCGCTGCTGGGTGAGGGCGTCGGCGGTTGCCTGCCGGTCGAGGGGCTGGTCTGGGAACATGGCGATTTAGTGAATGTCGAGGACCGCCAGTACCGGCTCTGGAATCTGGTTTCCCGGAGTGGGCCGCTCTGGCTCTTCGCTCGCCTGCTGCCTACCCGTGCAGCCTCGGCCTTGGCGGCGCGATTGGAGCAGGCCATGCGTACCACCAACCGGGACTACAAGCTCAGCTTCCCCAGGGAGGCCTTCGGAGCCGCCGCGGAAGCCGTGGCGGGAACGACCTTCCTCACGGGTCACTTCCACACCCACCAGGTGGCGGGGAACGGCATTGCTCTGCCCTGGGCCCATGAAGGTGCCTACATGGTCTGGCAGGATGGGCGGGTCGAGCCGCTGGGGTGAATCCGCTTCAACCACACGCCATCTCGAGGCATCCATACTAGGACGGGCTCCAAGGAGTCCGTAGTTGGTACTTCCGGAGGTCTCCATGAAAGCCATCCGATTCACCGCCGCATTGTTGGGGCTTCTTCTACTGGGTGCCTGCACCCAGGCCCAGATCAAGTACGACTACGACATCCGGGCGAACTACGCCTCTTACAAGACCTTCGACTGGCTGGCCGCTCCCAAGCGGGTGAAGGAGAAGACGGACAAGGCCGGGAACTCCATCATGGACCGCCGGGTGCGGGCCGCCATTGAGCGCGAGCTTAATGCCAAGAGCTTCAAGCTGGAGGCCTCGGGCGATCCGGATTTCCTGGTCACCTACTATCCCGTTTACAAGGACCGCGCCTACCGCACCACCACCCACGTGGGCATGGGTTGGGGCTACCGCCCCTGGTGGGGCATGCACACGGGCACCTCCATCAGTCAGGTCCACCGCTACACCGAGGGCACCATCGTGGTGGAGATCGTGGACTTCAAGAGCAACCAGCTCATCTGGCACGGGGCCGCCGTGGGTGCCCTCACGGGGCTGGAAACGCCCGAGGACGCTGAGGAGGTGGTGAGCCGGGAAGTTCGCCGCCTGCTGGAGGGTTTTCCACCTCATCGGTGAGATCGCATCTCTTGGGGAACGCCCGTCGATCCCGGGCCATCCTAGTTCTTGACTGACAACAGGAGCTTTCATGGCCCAAGTG
>JAYREN010000058.1:15112-16289 GCA_041908845.1 Holophaga sp.
TCTCCAGGATGTCGCGGGCAAGCGCGTGGTGCTGAACATCTTCCCCAGCCTGGACACGCCCACCTGCGCCACCAGCGTGCGCACCTTCAACAAGCGGGCCTCCGAGACGCCCAACACCGTGGTGCTCTGCATCTCCCAGGATCTGCCCTTCGCCGCCGCCCGCTTCTGCACCACCGAGGGCCTGGCCAACGTGGTGCCCGCCTCAACCTTCCGCGCCCCGGAATTCGGCCAGGCTTACGGGCTGGCCATGGTGGATGGTCCCCTCAAGGGTCTCCTGGCCCGGGCCGTGGTGGTGGTGGACGAGAAGGGTGCCGTGAAGCACACCGAACTCGTGCCCGAGATCGCCAACGAACCCAACTACGATGCGGCTTTGGCGGCGCTGAAGTAGTATTCGTTTCATCCCACAAGACGGGCCTCTCGAGGCCCGTCTTGTTTATCCCTTGATCTGCCTCAGCCTCCGCAGCTCCGGCACCTTCCACGCGGTGACGCCCACGGTGAGGAGGGTCATGCAGCCGCCGAAGACCACGCTGGGGATGAGGCCGAGGTACTTGGCCGCGAGGCCGGATTCGAAGCTGCCCAGCTCGTTGCTGCTGCCGATGAAGAAGCTGTTCACGGCCTGCACGCGGCCCATCATCTCCGGCGGGGTGCAGGTTTGCACCAAGGTTCCCCGCAGCACCACGCTCACGTTGTCGAAGGCGCCGCTGGCGGCCAGCAGGATCATGGAGAAGATGAAGCTCTTGGAGTAGGCGAAGGCGATCCAGCAGAGGCCGAAGGCCGCCACGCACCAGAGCAGCGTGCGCCCGGCTCGCTGCAGGGGCGGGCGGTGGGCCAGGGCGAAGGACATGGCCACGGACCCCACGGCGGGGGCGGCCCGCAGCAGGCCGAGGCCCTGGGGGCCCACCTTCAGCACCTCGTGGGCGAAGGCGGGCAGCATGGCGATGGCACCGCCGAAGAGCACGGCGAAGAGATCCAGCGAGATGGCCGAGAGCACGAGCTTTTTTTCGAAGACGAAGCGCACGCCTTCGGCGAGGCTCTTCAGCACCGAGGCGGAACCCGTGGCCTGCCGAGGCCTGGCTTTGATGCGGGCGAGGGAGAAGAGGCTGAAGGCCATGAGTACGGCCTCCACGCCATAGGCAAGGCGGGCGCTGCCGAAGCCGTAGAGCAGGCCGCCCAGGGC
>JAYREN010000059.1:0-15838 GCA_041908845.1 Holophaga sp.
TGTAATGGCCATCTTTGAGGCGTAGATGGCGTGAAAGAGAAGGCCCAGAGGGATGCTCCACGCCACAAAGCGCCGCAGCGCTGCGCGATGGGCTTCCGGATTCCGGAGCAGGCCTGTTTTCCAGAGCCAGATGCCCGTCAGCAAATTGATGAAGACTGTGATGAATCCCGGGATCGATTCCGTCAGGATCCGCACATAGTCGACCACCCGGAAGCAGGTCACCGCGAACCAGGAAGAATCCTGGTAGTGCCGGGCAAGCCCGCCGATGAAGTCCCGCTCACCCTGATCCCAGGCCCTGAATCCTTCGGGGGTGGGAGCGGCCAGCGCCGGACCGAGCGCTTTGGCGAGGTCGCCCGCCAGCACCAGTCCGAAGACGAGGACGTACAGTACGAGCGCCCAGATCCCCACTGTCCGCCGAGTGCGGCGGACAAAGGGCAAGGCCAGAAATCCGAGGCAGGCGTAGGGCAGTAGGATGTCCCCGTTCCATAGGAGGACCACGTGCAGGGCGCCGATGACCGCCAGGACGCCCAGGCGGCGAGACATTCGGGCGCCGAAACCCTCGCCACCCGCACGTTCCGCCTGGATGGCCAGCCCCACGCCAAACATCATCGAGAAAATGAAGATGGCCTTTGAATCCACGAGCAACCTGAGCAACCAGGTTGCCGAGACATCACCCAAGCTCGGCCAGGCGACAAGCAGCAGATTCTGATGCCCCCGAGGGGCGCGGAACCAGAAATGGACGTTGCTGAGCAAGACCCCTAGCAGTGCGAAACCTCTGAGAATGTCCAGGTGGGGGATCCGCTCTCGGAGAGTTGTGGGGGCACTGGTTGGGTTCATGGGCTTCCTTCCGGCGGCTCGCAATGGGTTGCCCTGAGATTACGCAGGGTCCTGGCAGCAGTCCCCTGCCGGAAGTCATGGTTCCAATGCGAGCGCCGAGCCACAGGGCGGGGAAGATGGGAAGATGGCCCCAGGAGGCGTACGGGATGGATGCATCGGCAGCGGAGCCTCGCCACTCTCGAAGCCACCGCTTCTACCGCCTCATGCACAGCGCGGTCATCGTCCTGATCGCCGCCATGGCCATCCACCGACTCTCGCTGGTTCTGGTGACACCTAGCGCCTACGCCACGCCCAGCTGGGTGGCCTGGCACAGTCTCTTTCTCCTGCATGGCGCGGCCATGATCTGGCTGAGCTCTGCTGCGGCTCGGAGAAGCCCTGACCGATGGTACGTCGGGGTCCTGGTTACGGCCATTGTCGCCGCCATGGCCATGGGCACACTAAAGCACTTCATCAACCAAGCCGCCATCCTGTACCTGCTGCAGGTCTGGTTCGTGGCCCTGCGGTTTCGGCTGCGTGTGACGCTGGTCTTCGCCCTGGTGGTGGGCCTGGCCTTCCCCCTTGCGCGCTCACTCGGCCCCGACTATCCCTTCCAGCGGATGGTCTTCGAGGTGCTCTACACATGGAGCTACAGCGCCTTCGTGATCTTCGCGGCCTCCGCCCTCCGCAGTGAGGTCGAGGCCGAAAAGGAGCTGTTCCAGCACCGGATGGCCCTCTGGGCCGCCCAAGTCCAGCTGGAGGATGCCCGGATCCTAGATGAGCGTCTGAGGATCTCCCGGGAACTGCACGACTCGATCGGACATCACCTCGCCGCCCTCAGCCTTCAGCTTGAGACCCTGCGAATCCGGGCTGCTGAGCCCGACAAGAGCGCCCTTGCGGGGGTTCAGGAACTCACACGGGCCATGCTCACCGAGCTGCGCAGGGTCGTGGGATCCCTGCCCTGCGTCCGTGCCGTGGACCTGGAGCACTTTCTCCAGAATCTGGCGACCCAAGTCCCAGTGCCCCGGATCCAGGTTCAGGTCAGCGGAGCGATCCCCTTCACGGACTCGGGCCGCAATCACGCCCTGCTGAGGTGTGCCCAGGAACTGGTCACCAACTGTTTGAGGCACGCCGAAGCCCAGAATCTCTGGATCGAGGTGGTGTGCAGCACCGAGAGCGCCTACCTGATCTTCAAGGATGATGGGCGAGGAGCCCCACGCCTCACGGAAGGCTCGGGGCTGCAGGGGCTCCGGGAACGCCTGAGGGTTTTCGGAGGGCGCCTGGATCTCCATCCAGGCCCGCCCGGCTTCCAGGCCCGGGTCTGGATTCCCCGCGCGGAGCCCGCGCCATGATCCGCGTGGTGGTGGTGGATGACCAGACCCTGGTTCGCCAGGGCATCATCCAACTGCTGGCCTTGGACCCATCCATCACCGTGGTCGGGGAAGCCTCCGATGGCCGGGAGGCCCTGGCGCGCATTCCAGAACAGATGCCCGATGTGGTCCTCCTGGACATCCGCATGCCACGCATGAGCGGCCTGGACCTCCTCCGAGCCCTGAAGGCCCTGGGGAAGCTTCCCCCGACCCTGGTGCTCACCACCTTCGATGACGACGAGGCCCTCTTCGAAGCACTTGCGTCCGGCGCCAAGGGATTCCTTCTCAAGGATGTGTCCCTGGAGCAGCTGAGCCAGGCGATCCATTTCCTCGCGGCGGGAGGAACCCTGGTGCAGCCGGGCCTCACGGAGCGGGCCAAGCAGCGAAATCAGTCGCTCGACCCCGCCAGGCACCTCCGGGGCCCCCTTGGAGGACCGCTGACCGAGAAAGAGCGGGAAGTGCTGCGCATGATGGCGGGAGGGTTCAGCAACCGAGAAATCGGCGCGGCCCTGGCTCTCGCCGAAGGCACCGTCAAGAACCATGTCTCCATGATCCTGCACAAGATGGATGTGCGGGATCGCACCCGCGCCGTGCTGAAGGCCCTCGAACTTGGGTTGATTTAGCGCAGAGTCTTCACCCACGCCGCCAAGAGCGCCAGGTCCGCCAGAGGCGTGTCGTCCCCGTAGGCTGACCCAGCATTGGCGCCATTCAATCCAGCGCGGGTGCGAGTCTCTCGCTTGAACAGGTGGTTGGCCTCGGGGATCTCGATCACGGCCCCTGGGAATCCGGCAGGCAGGGCATCGGGCTTCCAGGTCTGCACATCCCGGTCGCCCCAGACCACGGCGCAGGGCACCGGCACCCGCGCGGCGAGAAGCCAGGGATCCAGATCCAGCGTGTCCCGCACGAAGGTCAGGCTCTCCGGGCGCATCAAAGGCTTGGCCAAGTTCTCCACCAAGGCTGGAAAGATCTCGGGGCCGCCTTCCGGCGTGGGCTTGTTCATGCGAATAGCTTGGAAGACGCGCTCCATGTAGGTCAGGTTCGCGCTGGCGCGATCCGGGGGAAGCTGGAGCTTGAGCTGCGCCACGATGGTCTTGGCCATGCTCTGGGGCATCAGAGCCAGCATCAGCAGGGCATCGGCCTCCTTGGCCGCCAGGAGCGAAAGCAGGGCCCCCTCGCTGTGGCCGACGAGCAGCAGCTTCTTGCCCTTGGCCTCGGGCAGGGTGCGCGCAAAGGCCAGGGCGGCACGGATATCCCCGGCCTGGGCATCCAGAGAGATGTCCAGCTTGGGATCCTGGCTTCCGATGAAGCGCTTGTCCCAACGCAGACTGCCGAGGCCCTGGGTGGCCAGCCATTCCGCGAAATCCCGCCCCCCGTGGCTGGGCAAGACCTTGCCCGTGGCCGGATCCCGGATCAGCGGATTGGACCAGTCGCGATCCGTGGGGCCGGAGCCCGCTACCAGCACGGCGAAGTATGGGTGGCCCTGGGCGGCGCGCACGCTGCCCTTCATCAGGAAGGCATTGAAGCCAGGAAAGGTCACCGCGCGGTCTTCGCCGGATTTCGCAGCGGGTGCGGGCGCCAACGGCGCGGGCAGCGGACCGGGTTTGAGGGCGAATGGAAAGCTCTGCCCCCCTTGGGTGAAGGTGCCGCGAAGACTCCCATCCGCCTGCAATTGCCCCTTGAAGGCCGGGTCTCCCGGGATGCCCGCCATGCGGAAGGAGATCGCGGAGCCTTCGGCCTTCAGATCGGCCAGGGCGAAATTCTTGAGGGACTGCGCCGGGATGGAGATCGTTCCGAACCAGGTTTCCGCCCGCTGGAAATCCACCTGGATGGCCAGGGACATGCCCGGCACCTCGATGGCGCCCGACCAGGGCCCGGTGAGCGCCGGGGCAACAGGAGTGACTTGCACCAGCGCAGGCAGGAAAAGGGCAGGCAGCAGGAGATTGAGGGGCATGGGTGCCTCCGTTTTGGAATCAGCGTTTCCAGCGCAAGTAGAGTGTCGACGCAAGCTTGGTAAGTGCCATGACCAGGATCACGACCAGCAGCCAGGGATCGAAGGGCAGCTCTGGCCCGGGCCGGTGCCGGTTCTGATAGATCTGGTAACCCATCGCCACCACTAGGGCGGCCACCGCGGCAAAGGAGCAGTTCCGCTCAATGATGAGCTGGTGCAGTCGCTCCCGCTCATCGTGGACCTTGCCCAGTTGGGTCATGATGATCGCCACGTCCACCAGGAAAACCCCGGCCACCGCCCCCACCAGAATGGCCTGAAGGTTTTTAGCAAGCGGAGCGTAACCGAGGGCCACGAGGAGGAGGGTCACCACGCCGACGTAGACCCAACCCTGCCAAGTTCTCACATCCAGGCCCCAGCCCGCCGTGCGATAGGTGAACCACTCAGGCTTTCCGATGAACCGCATCCTGCGCCTCCTCGATTCCAAACAGGTCCTCGACCTTGCAGTCGAACACCCGCCCCAGCTTCAGGGCCAGTTCCAGGGAGGGCACGTACTTCCCACCCTCGATGGAGATGATGGTCTGCCGCGACACCTGCACCCGCTCCGCGAGCTTTTCCTGGGTCAACCCCAGGGCTTCCCGAAAGTTCTTGAGGTGGTTTCGTGTGAGCGCCATGGAGATGTCAACTTTGCTTTACGACAAGCTTGCTTTACATTTGGCCCATCTGCCATCTTTTTTTGAATCTTTCTTCCCGGTTCAGGATGCAGCTTCATCTCACAGGGTTTCCCGCGATGACAGGGGGGAAGAGGCTCCGTAGAATGGGTGATCATCGCAATGCGATGGTCATTCGCGCCTTTCCTGAAAGGACCCGCCGCATGAAGCACCTGCTCCGATCCATCTCCGCCGCCGCGGTCCTGGTGACCGCGACCACCAGCCCGCAGCTGGACGCTTGCACCAATATCCTGGTCACCAAGGGCGCCAGCAAGGACGGCTCCACGTTCATAACCTACGCCGCTGACAGCCACACCCTGTACGGCGAACTCTACTTCAAGGCCGGCGGCCGTCACCTGCCGGGCCAGATGCGCGAGATCCGCGAGTGGGACAGCGGCACCAGCTGGGATGCGGGCCGCATCATCGGCTCCATCAAGGAGGCGCCCATCACCTACACCCGGGTGGGCAACATGAACGAGCACCAGGTGATGATCGGCGAGACCACCTTCACCGGCCGCAAGGAGCTGGCGGGCCCCAGTGGCACCGTGGATTACGGCAGTCTGATGTACATCGCCCTGGAGCGCGCCAAGACCGCCCGGGAAGCCATCGACGTGATCACCAAGGTCGTGGATGAATACGGCTATGCCAGCACCGGCGAGAGCTTCAGCATCGCCGACCCCAACGAGGCCTGGATCTTCGAGATCATCGGCAAGGGCAAGGGACAGAAGGGCGCCGTGTGGGTCGCCGTGAAGGTTCCCGATGGCATGATCAGCGCCCATGCCAACCAGGCCCGGATCCGCCAGTTCCCCCTCAACGATCCCAAGACCGCGATCTACAGCAAGGATCTGATCTCCTTCGCCCGGGAAAAGGGCTTCTTCAAGGGCGAGGACAAGAACTTCAGCTTTGTGGACGCCTACTGCCCAGTTTCCTTCGGCAGCCTGCGGGGCTGCGAGGGTCGCGTGTGGAGCGTCTTCAACCGCGCCTGCCCCAGCCAGAAGCTCAGCATGGATTTCGTGAAGGCCGTGCCCGGCGCCAAGCCCATGCCCCTCTGCGTCAAGCCCGACCAGAAGCTCGATGTGCACGATGTCATGGAACTCATGCGCGACCACTTCACCGGCACCGATTTCGACATGACCCAGGATGTGGGCGCCGGGCCCTACAAGCTGCCCTATCGCTGGCGCCCCATGGGCTTCAAGGTAGGCGACCAGGACTATATCCACGAGCGCGCCATCAGCACCCAGCAGACCGGCTGGTCCATGGTGGCCCAGGGCCGATCCTGGCTGCCCAACCCCATCGGGGGCGTGCTGTGGTTCGGCGTGGATGACACCTACTGCACGGTGTACGTGCCGATGTATGCCGGGATCAAGGAAGCCCCCAAGGCCTTCGCCGTGGGCACCGGCAACTTCGACAGCTTCAGCTGGGATAGCGCCTTCTGGACCTTCAACTTCGTGAGCAACTACACGTACAGCCGCTGGAGCGACATGATCGTCGATGTCCAGAAGGTCCAGCGCGAACTGGAAGGCAAGTTCCTGGCCGAGCAGGACGAGATCGACGCCGCCGCCAAGAAGCTCTTCGAGCAGAGCCCCGGCCTGGCCAAGGACTACCTCACCCATTACAGCGCTAAGCAGAGCGAGCTGACCATGGCCCGCTGGAAGAAGCTGGGCGAGACGCTCATCTGGAAGTACCTCGACGGCAACCCCAAGAACGAGAAGGGCGAAGTGACCCATCCCAAGTATCCCCAGGACTGGTACGAGCGCATCGCCAAGGAGCGCGGCGAGATCCTGAAGGTGAAGAAGGTCAAGGGACTCGCCGAGGAAGAGTAGGCGCCCACGCGCCTTGAAAATGGGGCCGGAGCGATCCGGCCCCATTTTCAAGGCCAGGGCTGGAATCGACATCCCACCCCTACAATTCTCAAAGTAGCCGACCCGGAGTCTCCATGTTCATCGCACCGCCCCCACTGCCGGCCATCGTGAATACCGATTCCACATCCCTGCTGGAGCGATTCCTGACCGAACGGGTCATTCCCAGTTCCGACCCCGATCTTCAAGAAGCCTTTCGCCGCCTCTGGGAAGGTTCCACCAGCTTTCGAGAGGTGGCGTCGGCCCTCTACCGTGAACAGCCCAAAATCCGCCTCCAACTCCGCAAGATCGATTCGGAATCCTTCGGCGACATCACTCTGAGCCTGGATCCCCAGAACTACCGCCTGGATCTCGCTGTGCAGTGGCGGGGTGTGCGGAGGGGCCTGGATCTTCCCGAGCCCTGGCTGGCCAGCCTCCTCTTTGCCCTTCGGGAAGTGAGTCGAAGCGATGGTGTAGTGCCCGCCAAGGGCAACGAATACACGTTCAGCCGCCAAGTGAAGCGCCTCATGTGGAATTTCCAGGCTGAGATCCGGCGCGAGCTGCGTGCCCACGATCCCGTGCGATACCGGCCCCTGGCCGCCAGTGGAGAGCATCTGTACTGGGACGTGTTTCCACCCAAGCCGCGGCTTAACCGCGACTGAGGAAGCCCAGGCGGCCGGGAATTGTGTCCCCCTGCCCTCCTCCAGGCGCTGAGGATTATGTCCCGAGCCCCACCCCCGGCCATTGCCAGTCCGTTCCCATCCACGCGGCCCCGTGCCGCCTCTTCCGGGCCCTTCCATGACTCGCATCGACCCCCACTCCTATTTCGACGACACCCAGCCCCGCACCCGAAGCTGGCATCTCCGCCTGCGGGTGGACTTCGAGCGCAAGGTGCTGGAGGGCGAAGCGACGCTGGTGTTCCCGGGCAAGGGCCTGGAAGGCGTCTTGGATCTCGACACCAAGGGCCTCGCCATCCACCGGGCCTATGTGACGGCCACCGCCGCCAACCTGCCCTTTGAACTGGGGCCCGAGGAACCCATCCTGGGTCGCCGCCTGCGCCTTCAGCTTCCGCCAGGCACCATGGGCATCACAATCGCCTACGAAACCAGCCCCGAGGCCCCTGGCCTGCAGTGGCTCGCCCCCGAGCAGACGGCGGGCGGGCGGCAGCCCTTCCTCTTCAGCCAGTGCCAGGCCATCCACGCCCGCACCCTGGTGCCCTGCCAGGACTGCGCCGTGGCCCGGGTGAGCTACGACGCGGAGATCACGGTGCCTCAGGGGCTGACCGCCGTGATGAGCGCCGGACCCGACGGCGAGGCCCCTGCGGCCCCGGGCTGGCGCACCTTCCGCTTCAAGATGCCCCAGCCCATCCCCAGCTACCTGCTGGCCCTGGCGGTGGGTGAACTGGAAGGCCGGGATGTCTCGCCCCGCGTGCGCGTATGGGCCGAGCCCGCCACCCTCGAGAGGGCCGCCTGGGAATTCGCCGAGACCGAAGGCTTCATCGCCAAGGCCGAAGGCCTCTTCGGGCCCTACGACTGGGAGCGCTACGACATGCTCGTGCTACCGCCCTCCTTCCCCTACGGCGGCATGGAGAATCCTCGCATGACCTTCCTCACGCCCACCTTGCTGGCGGGGGATCGCAGCCTGGTGGACGTGGTGGCCCACGAACTGGCCCACAGCTGGACCGGCAACCTGGTGACGAACGCCACCGCCGAGCATTTCTGGCTCAACGAGGGCTTCACCGTGTGGGCCGAGCGGCGCATCCTGCGAGTGCTGCACGGAGAAGAAGCCGAGACCCTGGGCTGGGCCCTGGGCCAGAAGGCCCTGGACGAGAGCCTGGCGCGTTTCGCGGACCAACCCGAACTCACTAAGTTGCGCACACACCTTGAGGGCATCGACCCCGACGACGCCTTCAGCAGCATCCCCTACGAGAAGGGCGCCCGCCTCGTCGTTGCGCTGGAAAGGGCCGTGGGCGAAGCGGCCTTCGCGGGCTTCCTCAAGGCGTACATGAAGCGCTTCCGCTTCCAGAGCATCACCACGGAGCAGTTCTGCGCCTTCACCGAGGAACAGTTCCCCGGCCTGCTGGCCCGGGTGAATGCCAAGGCCTGGCTGCATGAGAGCGGCATCCCCGCCGATGCGCCGCGTTTCGTCTCAGAGCAACTCGAGGCACTCGCCCTCCTGGCCAAGAGCTGGGGCGCCGGGCAGCGCCCCACGGAACCCCAGTGCGAGGGGTGGAGCCCCAGCGAACTGCTCATCTACCTCCAGCAGCTGCCCCGGGACCTGAGCCACGAGGACTGCGCATGGCTGGACAAGCGCCTCCAACTCACCGAACGCGGCAATTTCGAGATCCTGGTGGAATGGCTCTGTCTCGCCGTAGGCAGCGGCTATGCGCCGGTCTTCGACCGGGTGCGCCAGGTGCTCTCCAACGTGGGCCGCATGAAGTACGTGCGGCCGCTCTACCAGGCCCTGGGCAAGACCGAGCCCGGAAGGCGGCTCGCCCGGGAAGTCTTCGCCCAGGCCGCGCCCACTTATCACAGCCTCACCCGCCGCGTGGCCGAGGGCGTGATCGCGAAGTACCCGGCGGAATAGCCCCGCCCAGATTCTTCGGGGGCAATCGTTCAGCGGCCTGAAAAGATTCACCACGGAGAACACGGAGGGCACGGAGGAAAGCACGGAGAAACCCCCTACTCGCGCGGTGCTGGGCCGCAACCGAGTTCTCGCCCATGTTCCTCAGTGCCCTCCGTGTTGCTCGCGCAGCGAGCCTCAGTGGACTCCGTGGTGGATCTTTTGAGGTTCCTGCACGCACCCCACTGGAGAAGCCAACCCCCTTCATGGCAAGGTAGGTCATACCCCATTTCGCATTGAACCTCACTTGGAGTCTCCATGTCCCACGATCCTGAAGTGCCGGTTATCAAAGGCCTGCCAGACAATGCCCGGCGCCCGCTGAACGAGGGCGAAAGCTATGTGCCTCTGATGCCGCAGGACGGCGTCCCGGAAGTCACGCCCCGCAGCGTCATCCTGGGCCTGATCTTTTGCGCCGTTTTTTCCATGGCGGCGGCCTACCTGGCACTGAAGCTGGGCCAGGGCATCGAGGCAGCCATTCCCATCTCCATCCTGGCCGTGGGGCTCAGTCGCTTCTTTACGCGGAAGAACACCATCCTGGAAAACGTCATCATCCAGTCCATCGGCGCCAATAGCAGTCATGTGGTCTCAGGCGCGGCCTTCACCATTCCGGCCCTCTACGTGCTGGCCAACACCGCCGGCAGTGGCGTGCCAAACCCATCTCTGTGGCAGGTGGTGCTGGTGAGTTTCATCGGCGGATGCATCGGCATCCTGTTTCTGCTGCCCCTGCGTCATCACTTCATGGTGGAAAACCACGGCATCTTCCCCTGGCCGGAAGCCACGGCGACGGCAGAAATTCTCGTTACGGGTGAGAAGGCGGGCAACCAGGCCAAGGAGCTGGCCGTGGCTGCGGGCATCGGCGCAGGCTATGACGGTCTGGTCAGCATCTTCCGCGCCATGGGCGAAAACATCACCTTGAAGAGCGTCTGGGTGGGCGAGGCCATGCGGGAACGCTTCCTGGCCTTCAACTTCCTGAACAGCGCCGCGACCCTTGGCATCGGCTACATCATCGGCCTGCGCTATACCGCCGTCATCGCCGCAGGTTCCATCTTCAGCATGTTCGTACTGGTCCCCCTGGTGCACGCGGTGGGTGAGCATGTGCCCACCGTCCTGGCCCCGGGCACCATGCTGATCAAGGACATGAGTCCAGAAATCGTGTTCAGTTCCTACGTGCGCATCATCGGCGTAGGCGCCATCGCAGGAGCAGGCGTGATGGGCGTGCTGGCCTCCATGCCCAATATGATTCGCAGCATCATCAGCAACCTGAAGGCGCTCATGAGCGGCGAAAAGGTCGCCGCAACAACTTTGCCTAAACGCACGGACCGAACCCTCCCCGGCGGGATGATCACCGTGGGCCTAGTGGTGGCGGCCCTTTCTACCCTGCTCTTCCTCTCCTTCGGGCTCGGCATCAAGAACGCCCTCATGCCCGCCCTGGTAGGCACGGCGATGGTCTTCATCATTGCCTTCTTCTTTGCCCCCGTGGCCGCCCGCGCCATCGCCACCATCGGCACTAATCCGATCTCGGGCATGACCATGCTGACCCTTGTCATCACCGGTGTGGTGATGCTGAAGCTCAGCTTCACCGGTGGGTACGGCATGTTCCTCACCATGATGGTGGGCGGCATCGTCTGCACGGCATTGGCCGCCAGTGGTGCCTTCAGCACCGACCTAAAGATCGGTCACTGGATCGGCGCCACCCCCGCGCGCCAGATCGCCTGGAAGTTCGTAGGCACGCTCGTTGCAGCCCTCTTCACGGGCATCGCCATGTGGCTGATGGCCAACCAGAAGGCCCCGGATGGTTCCTTCCTCATGGGTACCAACGCCCTGCCCGCCCCCCAGGCCAGTGCCATGAAAGCCATTCTGGAAGGCATCTTTGGCGCCACCTCCATGCCGCTGCGTTGGTACGCCTTCGGTCTGGGCTTGGTTCTTTCATTTGTACTCCGCATGGTGGAACTCCCCGCCCTGGGCTTTGCCCTGGGCATGTACCTGCCCATCGAACTGAATACCCCCCTGGTGCTGGGCGGCCTGCTCTCCCATTGGGTCAACCGCCCCAAGCGGGGCACCAGTGAAGCCGATGGCAAGGCCCGAGAGAATCGCGGGGTGCTCATCGCTTCGGGCCTCATGGCGGGCGGGGCCATCATGGGCGTGGTGGCCAGCTTCATCAAACTGAAGTGGGCCAGCGGCTTCCCCCTCCTCTCTGAGGCGGCGGCCACAGGAAACCTGGGCGAATCCATCGGACTGGTCGCCCTGGTGGCCCTCTGCGCCTATGTGGTGATCTACAGCCGCAGGGCGAAAGCCACCGAATAGGAACTCAAGGCTCTTCCCAGCGCCGAGGCTCCAAGGCCTCGGCGCTGGTGTTTCAGACAGAGGCGGCCAGGATCTCGTTTAGGGCCTCATGCACCCTTTCGGCGCTCACCGGCTTCCCCAGTGCGATTCGGGCCCCCAGACGCTTGGCCAACTGGAGGAAAGACTCCGGCAGTTCACCGCTCATGGCCACCACCGGAATGTGGGGGAGGTGCTGCTGGAAGTGTCGGATCACCTCCAGCCCATCCATCTCGGGCATCACCATGTCCGTGACCACCAGCGCGGGGGAAATGCCCTGGCTGTTCATCATCTTGATCGCCGCGAGCCCGTTCTCCGCCGTGTGCACGTCGTGGCCCAACCGCTTCAGACCTACCCGCAGGGTGGCTCTTTGCAGTGAATCATCATCGATGACCAGGATCTGGCACATGGGGAGTCTCGGATGAACGATTCTACATTCCTTTCATCTTCAAGTGCCCCCGGGAATAATCGACCCATGTATTCGCGCATCTATCTCGCCCTGTGCCTCGGCCTGTACCTGTCCGCCCAGGGGCCCGAACCCGCCATGGTCCAGGCCCTGGACCCCGGTCCCTCGATCATTACCGTGCCCATCCGCATAGACCTGGCGCCCATCTTTGCCTCCATGGAGCAGAACGCGCCCCGGGTGCCTCCGGGAGTGGAAACCTGGACGCCGCTGCCGGACTCGCCGGGGGCGGTCTATCGCTTCAATCTCTACCGCGACCCCCTGACCATCCGCCTCAATACCAACCGCATCCTGGTGCGCACCCTGGCCCACTACTGGCTGGAGGTCGGCGTCAAGGCAGGCTCCTTCGTCCGGGGCGTGGGCACCTGCGGCCTGGGCCAGGAAGGTTTCCGCCGAGTGCTCCTGGGCACGCGGGCCGAGTTGAGCCTCACCCCTGCCTGGGGCTTGGAGCTGAAGGCCATCCCCGAGGATCCCGCCCCCCTCGAGCCCTGCGCGATCACGTTCCTGGGATACGACATCACGGACAAGGTCGTGGCGGGCATGAAGGAAAACATGCTGAAGGCCACCCTGGCCATGGAACAGCAGGTCAGAACCTCGGCCATGCTGCGCCAGAAGGCCGAGGCCGTTTGGGCCCAGGCTCAACAGCCCATCCCGCTCTCCGAGGGCGTGTGGCTCTGCCTCAACCCCGAACGCATCCGCCTGGCGCCCTGGAGCAGCCAGGGCAAGATCCTGACCATCACGCCGGAAATCCAGGCCCGCCCCGCCATCACCCTGGGCCCACCGCCCCTCGCGGAATCGAGGCTCCTGCCCGCCCTGGAGAGCGGCATCCAGGGCCTGCAACCGGGCTTCAAGATTCGGGTGGATGCGGACCTCAGCTTCGAGCACGCCACCGCTCAGCTCAAGCGACAGATCGGCGGCAAACGCTTCGACACAGAAAAGGGCAGCTTCGAGGTATTGGATGTCGCTGTGCTGGGCAAGGAGGGCAAGGCCATCCTCGAGCTCACCCTCAAGGGCCGCATTACCGGCAAGCTCAACCTGGCGGGGCGCCTGGTCTACAACGAGCCCACGGGTGTCCTGGAACTGCGCGACGTGGACTACACCCTGGAGAGCAAGAGCTGGATCACCCAGTTCGGCGAATGGCTCTACCGCTCCAGCCTGCGCAAGACCCTCCAGGAGAAGGCCAACTGGTTCATGGATCAGAGCCTGAAGGACATCCGCACGCTGGCCCAGCAGGGCCTCAACCGCCCCCTGGCGCCGGGCCTCACCTTGGCCGGGACCCTGGGCGACCTCAAGCTGGGTCAGCCCAGAGTGCTCGCGGACCGCTTCCGCCTGGATGCCTTCCTGGAAGGCCAGGTGCAGGTGAATGTGGACGCCAAGGACATGCTCGGCGGGATGGGCGGAAAATAGCCTGGGCTACTTTTTCTTCTTCGTGGTCTTGACGACCTTGGCCGGGACGAAGGCGAGCTTGCCCTGGCGCAGGCCCTCGACCTTCGGCGCGAGCTTGGTGTTGGCGGGGTCCAGCACCATCAGGCGGTGCAGCAGATCGCTCTGTTCCCGAGCGGTTGGGTACTTCGCGGCGTAGTTCTTGTCCAGCAGCGCCGCAGCCACCCAGGGCGCGTTGCCTTTCTTATTCTTGGCGGTGTTGTAGGCGGTGATGGCGGCCTTTTCGGCCTCCATCGCCTGGTTCAGGTTCTGCTGGGCGGCGGTGAGCGCTTGCAGATCGGCGGCCAGATCCTTCTTCACACCCGTCACGAAGGCCACGGACTGCCTCCCCCGCGTGATCAACGCCTCCTGCTCCTTGATGGCCTGCTGCAGCTTGAGGATCTCCAGCGGGTTGCTCTTGATGTTCTTGACGGAATCCATCATGTCCTTGATCTGCGCGGCCTTCTCCTTCTTGAATGCCTCTGCGTCCCCGCTTACCTTGAGCAGGCCATCCACCGTGAACTGGGCGTTCTGGTCGTAGTTGGCCTGGTTCTCCTGGGCCACCGCGAGTCCCTTTGCGTAGGACTGCTGGGCCTCTTCCCAGGCCCCGGCGGCCATGGCGGCGCGGCCCTGCAGCAGGTACATCCCGGCCAGGGCGCGGTAGTCCTGGGTGCTCTTCTGGAACGAGGCGAAATCTCCTCCCACGCAGGGCGGCTTGACCGCCGGCACGATGGACCGGGCCCGTTCCAGGGCAATCTTGGGCTGCAGAACCTGGATCAGGCGGTCCACCTCCGGAGTGGTCGCCTGCAGCACAGAAGGCAACTCCTGGGCCTGGACCTGAATCACGAAAGCGGAAAGAACGAGAAGCGAGGAAGGGCGCATGATCGGATCTCCATTCGTGGACGGATGCCACGATGCAACCATTCTGCCACCGCATCCCGGGGGCGCCTCCGCTCGGGTCACATCCCTCGCATTAGAATCAGGCAGGAGGCTGGAATGATCCGCAGGCAATCCGAGCTGGTGGAAGAGACCAAGACCAATATCCGGGGCGGGCTGGGCTCCGCCCGAGGAGTGGACCTTTTGAAGGACGGCGACATGGATGGCGTGGTCAGCATGGGCCGCACCACCCTGGAGCCCGGCGCCACCATCGGCGTGCACAGCCACCCCAACACCGAGGATCTCTACCTGATCCTCGAAGGCCGGGGCATCGGCATCCTCGATGGCGAGCGCTTTCCCGTGGGCCCTGGGGACCTCTTCCTGGTGAAGGCGGGCGGTAGTCACGGCCTGATCAACGACTCGGCGGCACCCCTCACCTTCCTGGGTGTGCTCACGCGGCAGGCCCAGAAGCGTTGAACTTCATCCATCGATGGGGAGGCCGCCAGCCGCGATCAATCGGCGAGGCACCCGAATCGCCAGATCGCAGGTGGGGGATCGCTGAAACCCATGGATGAAACCCCAACGGGGAATTCGCACACCGACCTCTAGACCCTCGGCCACCTGCCGCACCTCCAACTCCGCCCGCTCGCGCCCGCTGCCATCGTGAAACGCCGCCACCAGCGCGACTTCCGACCGCTCCCAGTCCTGCACCGCCACATGGCCATCCATCTGCCTGATCCAGAGCCTGCCGCCCATGACCAGGGGCTCCGCCCATGCCGGAGCCCGGCTGGGCGTCGATTCCCCCAGCGTAATCAGTGCGAGGAGCGGCGCGAATATCAGGACAAGGAGCTGGGCCAACACGAAGGCCTCCGGAAGGGATGCCTTCACGGTAGGTCCCGCGAGTCGGAGATGGGGCTCCCATTCGGCCAAGGCAAGGCCACCATCGGCCAATGGCGGTCGAGGGTCGGCGACGACTCGAGGAAATACCTAGTCGTGGTTTGCGATATGCCAAAACGAAATTTCAGGCGGACCGCTTAGAAGGGCGCCCGAACTCTGGATGAAGGACTGTATGTGCGGCTGCTGCATGTGCGGCCCGAGAAAATGGTCCCGACTGGGCCAGTGCTCGATGAGCGTGAAGCGGGTGAGGTCGCTGGCATCCTGGAGAAACGTGATCCCGCCACAGTCCGGCTCTCGGGTCAAAACGGTTCCGATCAGGTCGTCCATCGCCTGCCGGGCGGCGTCCACCCGATCCGGAAGCGCACGGTAGTTGATGATCACGATGGATTCGCTCATCACCTGCTCCAAAAGAAAGCGGAAAGGAACCGTCCGTTTCAGTGCTTACCCTTGCCCCGACCTTTGCCTTTGCCCTTGCTCGAATAGGACTGATCGCCGCGATCGCCATCAAAGCGCAGATCGCCCCGCTTGAGCGCATGAAATTCCGCCGAACCAGGCTTGATGCC
>JAYREN010000060.1:0-15675 GCA_041908845.1 Holophaga sp.
TCCGCTTCTCGACGATGCCATCGATGGAGATGGCCAGATTGTCGTAGAACTGGGTTGGACTCTGTGGGGGTTCGCAGGAGACGTGCCAGTCGAAGGTGAGCGTTCCGGGGCCCGTGAGTTTGGCCTGGAGGTAGGTGCGGTTGTTGTCAGGGATCTGGGCGCTCTTGGCTGAATTGGGTCCGGCGGTGGAGGTGGTCGTGTCCGTGGTCCAGGGGCCGATGGTCTTGAAGGTCAGGTTGGTGTTGTTGACCACGGCACTGTCGAAGGCCGGAAGGGAAATAGCCATGCCATTGCTGTTGTCCGAGTAGGTGCCGATCAAGGCGGCGCCGTTCATGGCCGCCACGCGGGCATACAGGGTAACTCCGTCCATATGGCCATAGTCGGTGAAGGCCTTGGTCAAGACCTTACCCACGGGGCCATCGAAGACGTCATTGCCACCGGGAGTGGTACCTAACTGGAGGTGATAGCCGGCGATGCCGGACTCCGGGTCAGCGGAGGTGCCCAGGGTCCAGGTGAGTGTCAGGGTGTCCAGGTCCGTAGTGGCCGTGGGTGCGCCGGGTTTGCCCGTGGGCGCCGTGCTGTCTGTGACCTGGAGGACGTCCAGTGTCATAGATGTGCCGGGTGCCGAGGTGATCCTTACGCCCATCTTGGTCAAGGCGCCATCGTAGCGGTTGCTGTTGGGGGTGGTCGCCGGGCTGAACTCCTTACCATTGGTCCAGTAATCGCCAGCGTTGCCGCGAATTCCCCGCTCGATCTCTTCCAGTCCATCCGCCTCCATGAGGCGCAAGAGTTTGTGGGGAGTGTCTGAATTGTTGTACGCAAAATAGCTGTTGTTGCTGTTCAGGCGCGAATCCACGTGCCAGATCAGCGCGCCGTTGCCTGGCAGCACCGTGTCGTTGCCCACCTTGTGGCGGTTCTGGACCATGAAGAATTCCCCAAAATTCCCGCCGGGGTTCGTGTCCATCACGATGATGGCGTTGTTGTCCTTGGTGGTCCCCGCAGCGAGCAGGCTCAGGCCAGGAGTCGAGGTCGTATAGACCTGGGGGGTGATCCATTCGAGCAGCCACTTGCTGAAGCAGTTGTGGTCTCCGGTGGAATCCATCTGGTCCAGGCCGCCCACGCCGCCGTCGGGGCCTACCAGATCGCCATCAGCCTTCGAAAGGTAGTCGTAGTAGTCGGGAAGGCCCAGCGCATGTCCGGTTTCGTGGATCAAGGTGCTGGGGTCGAAGGCGCGATTGGCGGGGGGAGTGCTGGAATAGTAGCTTTCCCACTGCCAGGAATAATCACTGACGACCTTGCCATCCAGGTTGGGGGACCCGGTGGCCCACCAGCCCGTCTGGTACCCCCACCAGAAATTGGACCAGCCATTGTGTGGACCGGTCCAGACCACCGCGAAGTAATCGATCTTGCCGTCGCCGTTGTTGTCGTACTGGCTGAAGTCGTGGCCTTGCGCATCGAAGGACTGAAGCGCTGCCTTGATGAGGTTCTCTCGCACCGTTGCCTGGGCCTGCTCTGTGCCGGTGGTGACCATGCTCGCCCGGGTGAAGGCCGGGCGATACCAGCCCAGAAAGCTGCCCTGAATATCCAGCTGTTCGTATGAGGAGCGGGCGTAGAAGTTGTGGAGACTGTCGTAGGGGGCCGCGGCGCCGCCACCGTTCCCGAAGGTTCGGCTCGTCATGTAGTCCGTGGAATTGGTGTCGGAATGGAGGTAATCGCTGAACTCGATGCCGATGATGAGGACCTTCACCGTGCCCTTGGTGGGCATCCCAGCGGGGCCCGGTGGAAGAAACTGGGTCCCTGCTCTTTCGGGCACAATCACCCCCTGGCGAATGGCAGCCTGCTCCAGACGCTGTCTAGCGCGAAGGGCGAGGCCCGGTTTCACTCGGTGATTGCCAATGTGCTCGGCAAAGGCGAGGCGCTCCTTCAGGGAGCCGTCTTTTTTGTAGGTCTTCAGCATCTCCGGAGTGGGAGGCGGCATCGCGGTCAGCCTGTGGGCGGTGCCCAGGCCGAGGAGGAGAGGAAGCACTGTTGCCAGGGCGAGCCGGGGTTGTCTAAACAGGGACCGCATAGGGCCTCCGTGAGGCAAGAGTTGAAAAGATGGAGGCCGGGGAATTCCCGCGCAATCATTGAAAGTTTACTGCGGATCCATAAGGCAATCCCGACATTATCTGGCTCCGCCGGGAACACGCTCACGCGATGGAGATGCCCTCGTACTGGCTCACTTCGTGGGCGTTGAAGCTGGAGCGCACCAGGGGACCCGCGTAGACGGCGCGGAAGCCCAGGGCCTTGGCCTTGCGGCCCAGTTCGGCAAATGCGTCGGGGTGGATGTAGGCCTTCACGGGCAGCTGGTGGCGGGTGGGGCGCAGGTACTGACCCAGAGTCAGGATGTCCACTTGGGCCTCTACCAGGGCTCCGAAGACTTCCATCAGCTCCGCTTCGGTTTCGCCGAGGCCCAGCATCAGCCCTGATTTGGTGCGGAAGCCTTCACCAAAGAGGGCGCTGCCTAGCTGCTTGGCCTCCCGCAGCACGGTGAGGCTGCGCTCGAAGCGGGCGGCGGGGCGCACGGTGGGATAGAGACTGGGCACCGATTCCGTGTTGTGGTTGAAGACCGAGGGGCCTGCCGCGACCACCGTGGCGACGGCTTCTAAATCGCCCTGGAAATCGGGCACGAGGACCTCCACGCCCACTCCGGGACACCGGCGATGGATGGCCCGCATGGTCTCGGCGAAATGCGCGGCGCCCCCATCGGGCAGGTCATCCCGGTTCACCGAGGTGAGCACGGCAAACTTGAGTTGCATTTCGGCAACCCGAATCGCGGTCTCTTCGGGTTCGTGAGGGTTCAAGGGCAGGGGCTTGCCGCTCTGGATGGCGCAAAAGCCGCAAGCCCGGGTGCAGGTGTCGCCCATGAGCAGAAAGGTTGCCGTGCCATGGGTGAAACAGTGGCTCCGGTTGGGGCAGCGGGCCTCCTCGCAGACGGTGTGCAGGCCCGATTCCCGCAGGGCAGTCTTCATCCCGTGGAGTTCGGAGAGCTTCACCCGCTCCCGGGTGATCCATTCTGGGAGCCGCACATGGTCCTCCATGACCTCGCGACCGGCACGCTTCGAAAAACGGGGCATTCCACACCTCACCTCCCAGTTTGCCGCAAGGTGCGGCCTGGGATGTCACAGGCCGGTAGAGTGAAGGCATGTTCGACCCCTTCCAGTCCACCCTCACTCGGGAGCAGAAGGCCTTCCTGGCTCGGGATCGGGGTTCCTGGGGGGAGCATCTGCAACGGATCCGGAATTTTCTGGGGGCGGGTCTGGACCGGGCCGAGGCGGCCCGTCCGACCCTGATTCTGGGCGCGGGAACGGGGCTGGAGGTGCCCTGGGGTCGGGCGCCGAAGGGCACGGTGGGCTGGGATGGAGATCCCTTCAGCCGCCTGAGGACCCTGCTGCGCCATGGTCGGTGGGCTCCTTGGGTCTTCGGGGATATCACGGGCAGCTTTGGCCCCCTGCGAGAGGCGGCCCAGCGGGCTGTGCGGGAGAGCTGGTCGGGTCGGCGACGTCCCCGGGAGATTGCCCGCAAGCGTCTCTCCGCGCTCCTTCCCTCGCTTTCCGTGGCGCCCACCGCCCTGGAAGCCTGGATCGCAATCCATCGCCCCAGAACGATCCTGGGGGCCAATTTCATGGGCCAGCTCGCGCCCCTGGCTCAGCGAATCATCGAGGGGGTCTTCGCGCCGGAGGATCCCTGGGAATCCAATCCCGATGAATCGGATTTCTTGACGGAGGCTCTGGATCAGTGGACGGTTCGCCTGCTGCGGCAGCTCCTGGCCACCCTGGAGCGCAGCGGCGCGGAGTTGTGGCTGGTCCATGATCGAGCCGTGCTGGGTGGAGAGCGAACTGTGAGGCTCGGGGAATTCCAATCGGATTGGCGGTGCCAGCTCCAGGCGGAAGGCCCCCTGGAGGCCTGGGATCCTCTGGCGGGGGTGAATGTGGTGGCGGCCCTGGGGACTCGCTCGCCCCTGCGGCAGGAGCGCTGGCTGTGGCCGGTTGGTCCAGGGCAACTGCACCTGGTGGAGGCTCTCGGAGCTCGCTGAAGAAAAACAGATATCGTGATCGGTTGCCCTGAATGGCCGCGCTTTTCCGTGATCAAATAGTCCCCCTGCGGCTGCCGGTGAGCGGCCCATCCAGGTGTCTATGCCTCAGCTAAAGCGCTTTGTTCTCGGTCGTCGGCTTGCGAGCGACGAGACCCAGCACACCCAGGTCAGCAACTTCATCGGCCTTTCCGTATTCAGTTCGGACGCCCTTTCCTCGGTGGCCTACGCCACCCAGGAAATCATGGCGAGCCTCTCGACGAACCTGCACGGAATCGCAGCCACCACCGCAGTGGGAGCGGCGATTCACCCCCTGTTTGGTCTCTCGATTCCGGTGGCCTTCGGCATCGTCGCCCTGCTTGTAGTGCTCGGCATCGGCTACCGGCAGACCATCACGGCCTATCCTGGGGGCGGTGGGGCCTACATTGTGGCCAAGGAGAACCTGGGAGAAGTCGCGGCCCTCGTGGCGGGCGCCTCGCTTCTCGCGGACTACATCCTCACCGTGTCGGTGTCCGTGGCCGCGGGTGTGGCCGCCATCACCGCCGCCGCACCATTCCTTCAGGGCTCCAATGTCCCCCTCACGATCACTTTCATCGTGCTGGTGGCCATCGCGAATCTACGCGGAGTCAAGGAATCCGGGGCCCTCTTCGCCGTGCCGACCTACGGCTTCGTGGCCGTGATGCTAACGCTGCTGGTCTGGGGCGGCGTGAAGATCGTCATGGGAGGCGCTCCCACAGCCGTCCTCTCCCAGGTGCCTCAGGCCGCTTCTCACGGATCCACCTTCACGGGGCTGGCGCTGCTGTGGATCTTCATGCGGGCGTTCAGTGCGGGGTGCACGGCCTTGACGGGGGTGGAGGCAATTTCCAACGGCATTCAGGCTTTCAAGGAGCCCTCGGCCAAGAATGCCGCCAAGACCATGGTGTGGATGATCATCCTGCTGGGCACGATGTTCATGGGCATCACCCTGCTGGCCAGCAAGTTCGGCGTGACCTACTCACACAGCTTGGATGCAAGCCATGTGGCCGAGACCCTGCTCTCGAAGCTGGCCAAGGCAGTCTATGGAAACGTCACTCACGGCCTTCCCAAGCTCATGTATCTCCTGACCCAGGGGTTCACCTTCGCCATCCTGGTGGTGGCCGCCAATACGGCCTACGCGGATTTCCCGCGCCTGGCCGCCCTTATGGGGCGGGACAGCTACCTGCCCAAGCAGTTCGCCAGCCAGGGGGATCGGTTGGTGTTCTCCAACGGCATCATCATCCTCACCCTCGTGAGCTGTTCACTGGTGGCGATGCTACACGCCAACACGGATCTGCTGCTGCCGCTCTACGCGCTGGGCGTGTTCACCGGCTTCACCCTCAGCCAGGTGGGGATGGTGATGCACTGGATGAAGCTGAAGCGGGAAGAGCCCCGCTGGCTGTCCAAGGCCATCATCAATGGCGTGGGCGCCACGGCTGCCGGTGTCGTGATGATCGATATCGCGATCACCAAATTCACCCACGGCGCCTGGATCATCGTGGTGCTTATACCGGTAATGGTCGTCATCTTCCAGCGCATCCACCGCCACTACATCCGTGTAAAGTCGCTGCTGGCGGCCAGCCGCACCGAGCACGTATACGCCCGCAAGAACCGAGTGATTGTGCTTGTCTCGCGCATTCACCGCGGCACCCTGGAAGCCATTCGCTACGCCAAGACCATCGCCGAGCGGGGTCAGGTCGAGGCTCTCACCGTGGATTTCATCACGGCGGATGGCAAGCCCAGCGCCGAGCGGGCGCGGCTGGAGGCGGACTGGCACCGTTACTGCGAAGGCATTCCGCTTCGGGTGCTGGAGAGTCCCTTCCGCAAAATTGTGGAACCCGTGGAAGACGAGCTGGATCGGATGCGATCCGCCGAGCCGGAATTCACATTCACCGTGGTGTTGCCGGAGTTCGTCTCTGCGAACTGGTGGGGCAACCTGCTCCACAACCAGACAGCGCTTCGCTTGAAGGCCACGCTCATCTCGAGGCCCAAGACCGTGGTGATCTCCATTCCCTACCATTTGGATCGCGACGCAGAGTAGCCTCGCAATTAACCTCGGATTCTCGGCGATGCGTGGTCGCTGCGCGGGTATGCTGTAGCCTCACTTCTTCCGCCTATGCCTGATCTCAAACGCTTCCTGCTGGGCCGGCGCCTCGCCACCCATGAAACCGAAGACACCAAGCTGAACAATTTCATCGGCCTCTCGGTGTTCAGTTCGGACGCGCTCTCCTCGGTGGCCTACGCCACCCAGGAGATCGTGGCATCGCTGTCCATGGCCCTGCCCCATGGCGTGGCGGCCGTGACCGCCGCGGGCGCCCTGCATCCAGTCTTCGGCATTTCGATCCCCGTGGCCCTGGGAATCGTGGCTCTGCTAGTGATTCTGGGCGTTGGCTACCGGCAGACCATCCTGGCCTACCCCATGGGCGGCGGTGCCTACATCGTGGCCAAGGAGAACCTGGGTGAACTGGCGGCACTGGTCGCCGGGGCCTCCCTGCTCACGGACTACATACTTACGGTGGCGACATCAGTGTCCTCCGGGGTGGCGGCCATCACGGCGGCGGCGCCCTTCCTCCAGGGACACAATGTGGTGCTGACTGCGGTCTGCATCGTATTCATCGCCATGGCCAACCTGCGAGGGCTGAAGGAAAGCGGTTCCTTTTTCGCGGTGCCGACCTATGGATTCGTCGTCTGCATGATGATCCTGCTGTCGGTGGGATTCTCTCGCTGGGCGATGGGGGCGAGCGTGCCCACACCCAGCCCGCAGCAGGTGCAGGAGTCCTTCTCTCATGCGCAGCAGTTGTCGGGACTGGCCATGGTGTGGATCTTCATGCGCGCCTACAGCGCCGGATGCACGGCGCTCACGGGCGTGGAGGCGATCTCCAACGGAGTGCAAGCCTTCCGGGATCCGCCGGAGCGGAATGCCTCGCGAACCATGATCTGGATGGTGCTCTTGCTGGGAACCATGTTTCTGGGGGTTACCCTGCTGGCCCATCACTACCGGGTGGTCTACGCCCACAGTACCGATCCCAAGGTTGTGGGCGAAACCCTGCTCTCCATGTTGGCCCGGGCGATCTACGGGGATGTGACCCACGGCCTGCCCAAGCTGCTGTACTTCACCACCCAGGGCTTCACCTTCGCCATCTTGGTTGTGGCCGCGAATACGGCCTTTGCGGGGTTCCCCAGCCTCGGGGCCATGATCGGGCGCGACGCGTACATGCCCAAGCAGTTCGCCAGTCAGGGTGATCGCCTCGTCTTTTCCAACGGCATCATCATCCTCACCGTCGTGTCCTGCCTGCTGGTCTGGATGATGAACGCCAATACGGATCTTCTGCTGCCGCTGTATGCACTAGGAGTGTTCACCGGCTTCACCTTGAGCCAGGCGGGAATGGTGATGCACTGGGTGAAGCGGAAGCACACGGAACCCCGGTGGAAGTTCAAGGCTCTGGTGAACGGCACGGGGGCCGTGGCCGCGGGCATTGTGATGCTCGATATCGCGATCACCAAATTCACCCATGGGGCCTGGCTCATCGTGGTGCTCATCCCGGCGATGGTGGTGCTCTTCCTTAACATCCACCGTCACTACATCGGCCTTACGGCCAAGCTGGCGGCTAGCCGGTTGGACGCCGTGCTCCCCACCAAGCACCACGCGATTGTGTTGGTGTCAAGTCTGCACAAGGGTGTGGTCCAGGCCCTCCGCTACGCCAGGTTGATCAGCGGGGACCGGGTGGAGGCCCTCACCGTGGACCTGGGTTCCGACGGCTACCACGACAGCCCGGGCATCGAAAAACTGCGGGCGGACTGGGTGCATTACGGCATGGGCGTGCCGCTTCGCAGCGTTCCAAGCCCCTACCGCCGCATCGTTGAACCGATCCTCGCCGAGGTGGATCGCTTCCGGCTGGCCGAACCCGATGTCTGCCTCACCATCGTCCTGCCGGAATTCGTAACCAATCACTGGTGGGAGCGCGTCCTCCACGGGCAGATGGCCATACGGATCAAGGCTCAGCTCATGCTGAAACCCGGCGTCATCGTCACCAGCGTGAGAATGCACCTACCCGAGTAGCGGGCCTCACCGCATGCGAGGCATGGGGCGAGCCAGGATCTCCTGGCCCGTGAGCAGCTCGGCCAAGGTCCGGTGGTCGGGGGTGAGCACCAGGCAGAGGAAGGACACCGGGAAGAGGGCCACGGAAAGCAGGTGAAACATGGAGAAGGCGAGGCGCCGTTCGGGTTGGCCGGTATCCAGGAGCAGGCCCTGGGAGCCCATCATGGGCGACTGCCCCGTGAGGGCCATGGGAACCATGACGAAGGCCCAGGAGAGGCCCAGGTGAACAGGCAGGAGGAAGGGCCACAGCTCATCGTACAGGCGCCCGACGGGAGCCCGACTCAGGGCTGCGGCCAACAGACAGAACAGTCCATTGAGGACCGCCAGGAGGATGAGCTCACTGAACTCCATGCGCACCAGGGGCCAGAAGGAGACCTCGGCGGCATCGAGGGCCGGGGCGGGCTGGGCTGGGGGCAAAGGAAGAGTGGTGGGTGCTTCCAGGGTTTCGGCTGTTGGCTGCGGGTCCGCCAGGAAGACCGGGGTGATTCGGCCCAGTGCGGGAGCCGAGATGGCCTGTTTCCGGGCCTCCTGGGGATGGCCCTGTTGCAGAGCGGAGGCCTGGAACAAGAGAGGGCGAGGCAGGGATTGGGGGCTGAGGCTAAGGCCGCAGACAGGACACTCTGCGGCCAGAGGGGAGAGTCGATAGTGGCAGCTGGGGCACTGGTGCCTTGGATTCATAGGCATTCCCGCGTTCAGCCCAGAAACCGGATCCAGGCCTTGCGTTCCTCCGCGCCCATGGCCCGGATGCGGCCCAGGAAGAGCAGCCGTGCGCGCCAGGCCTTGTCGCCGGGGTACATCGCCCGCCCGCGCTTCAGCCGATCCTCCGCGTCGCCCCACTGCTCCTTGGTGGCGTAGATCTGGATCAGGGCAAGGCTCAAACGTGCCGTGCGGGCCTTCAGGTCGGGATCGTCCGGGTTTTTCCGGAGTAGGTTCAGCAGCATCCGTTCGGCGGCGTCCAGCTCACCCTGTTGCAGCAGTCGCTCCACCTCTTTCAGAGAACCCTGGCCAACGCCTTCGGCCTGGGCCATGGCATTGCTGGCGCGGCCCATCAATTGCGCCGCCGGGCCGTCCAGGGGATTCAGGCGGATCAGCTCCTGGCCCCGGTAGTAGGCGCGGAGGGGGTCATCACCCAGAGCCCCCTCAGCCTCCCGGCGGATGACGTCGGGAGATTCATCCAGGTTGGCGATCTCCAGGTTCCGGGCCACGTTGGCCAAGGCCTCCTCCCTAAAGGAGACCGTCTTTTGCTTGAGCAGGGATTCGCCTCGATTCCAGCGGAAGACCATGTAGCCTGCGTTCACCAGCACGATGCCCGCAACGATGGCGAGGATGGTGCGGGGTCGCTTGAGCCAGGCGGGAATCGCGGCTTCCATCTGCCGCAGCAGCTCCGGCAACTCCAGACCCTTGCGGGGGGGGGGCGTCGGGGCGGTCAAAGCGGAGGGGGGCTCCACAGGCTCCGTCGCGGGTTCCGGTTCCGCCAGGGGGGTGGAAGGGGCCAGGGACAGTTCCAGGCCTGGAATAGGCGGCGTGGGAGGGTAGAGCTGGGCTGGGGGCGCGGTGTGGGTGGCCTCCCGGGCCTGGAGCAGGGCCTCTGCCTGATGCAGACCCTGGAGGGCCCGGAAGTTCTGGGGAGACACCTTGACGACTTCCTGGAAGAGGAAGGCTGCCTCCTCGAAGCGCCCCTGGTGGAGCAGGGATTCGCCCTTGCGGAGATTCGGCTCGAAATTCTCGGCCTTGGGTTGTGCGATGGGCTTTGGCGTCGGCGTTGTCGATGGGGGGGGTGGGGTCGACACCTTGGGCGCGGCTTCCGTTTCCCGCCGGGCCATGGCCAGGTAGGCCCCCACATCCTTGTGGTCGGGCACCAGGGCCTGTACCTGCTCCCACTTCTGGATAGCCTCGGCGGCCATGCCCATATCGAAGAGCTGGGTGCCCTCCCGGATCAACTGGTCAACGCGGTCCTGGTCGTCCACAGGTAGGGGGTTGGGGATGAGGTCCGGTGAGCGAACACCCGTCGGTGGGAGCTCCGTCGGGGCCGGAATGGCTCCGTCCGAAAGGGTGTCGAGCCCCAGATCCCGCCGGGCGTCCTTGATGTAGGCTCGGGCGAGTTCATGGGTAGGGTCGAAGTTCAGAAGCTGCTCCCACTTCTTGAGGGCATCCTGGGGCTGGCCCATGTCGTAGAGCGTGCAGCCATCCCGCAGGAGGCGGTCGATCTCATCCTTGTCGACGGCAGGTGCCGTCGGAGGGGCTGGGACTTCCTTCTCGAGCGCGGGCGGTGGGGCCACGGCGCCGGTTCCGAGGTACAGATCTGCAGGCAGGGCCGAGGTCGCGCGGGGCTCGCCGCTGCCAGCTTCTCCCTGTACGGGCAGGCCCAGGATGCGCTGGGCGCCCGTGATGTAACCCTTGGCGAGCACATTGTGAGGGTCCTTCTCCAGCACCTGATCCCATTTCGCGATGGCATCTTCGAAATGGCCAGCGTCGTATAGGGTGCAGCCCTGCTCCAGCAGGCGCACGAGCTCGGCAGGACCGCCGGGGGTGGCCTGGGGCGCAGGAGTGGGGGCCGCCGCGGATTGGGCCGCTAATTCCTTCTTCTGTTCCGAGGCCAGCCCATCCTGGGTGGCCCGGGCGTCGAAGTAGAGCTTGACCTTGTAGAGACCGGCCCGGGCCTCAGCGTGGTCCGGGGACTTCTTTAGGATGGCCTGCCAGATCTGGCCCGCCTGGACCACATCCCCGCCCTCGAAGAGTGCGGCGGCTTTTTTGAGGTAGGACTCGAAGGGGTCGCGGTTTGCCATGGCTCACATCATCAGGTGCGGATCGTCCTTGCGGACGAGCAGCATGAACGTGCTGCGACCGCAGGTGAACTCCTGGCGGTCGGTCAGCTGGATGGTGCCGAAGATCTGCACACCGTCCACAAAGGTGCCGTTGGTGGAACCCAGGTCCATGAGCCAGACGGTACCGTCCGTGTGCACGTCCAAGCGACAGTGGCGCCGAGAACACTCGGGGTCATTGGTAAGGATGTCGCCCTCTTCGCGGCCTATGACGGTTTGCGTGGCCAAAATAGGGCGCACCGTGGAAGCCATGGGTCCCGTAAGAAAGGCCAAGCTGAAATGCATGCCTGGGGGCAGATTGCTGCCCAGGCCTGCGACGGCGAGCATGGAATCCCGATCCTTGCGGGCGGTCGTCTCCCGGGCCGAGGCCAGGGAGACAGTCTCGGTGCCATCGGGCCCCGTGACGCGAACATTGGGGGATGGTGTTGCGGGAGGCGGCGGGGGGAGGGGTGCCGTGGGGCCCGCGCTGTGGGTCGGCGCTAGGCCGGATGGGGGCAGCGAGGGATTGGCCACCTCGAAGACGGCGACACACTTGGGGCAGCGGAAACGCTTGTGGGGGGCGCCCTGAAACCGCGCCTCATCGTATTGGAAGCGGGCCGAGCAGGACGGACAGACGACGATCATGGATGCCTCGAGCTTGACTGCCGCTAGTTTAGCCTTGCCAGGGGCTACTTGCTCTTGCGGGTCGCAAAGAAACTGAACTCGGACCGAAGGGGCACCCCAGGAGGTACCTTGAAGCCCGTGACGGCGGCGGGGAGGGGTTGATTCACCTGGAGCGTGCCGAGTTCCAGAAGCCAGGTGTCGCCGCCCCGCTCCACCCAGTTGATCTGGCGGGGCAGGTAGCGCTCTCGGTCGATCCAGATGTGGATGGCCTGGATGCGCTTCTTGAGGCCATAACTGCGGGGACGCAGCGTGGCTAGATAGGTGCCCGGCACATCCTTGTCCTCGCCAATGGAGAGCTGGAAGTAGTCCGAGAGATCGGTGAGATTTTGACCCAGACCCAGGAATCGGCGGTCATGGTTGCGGATGATGCCGATCTTGAGCCGCTCGCCTTGGCCCGCCCCGGGGCTGTAAGAGATCAGCTCCTTGGGGGACAGGTGAAGGATGAGGTCCTCTGGGGGGGCAAAGCTGAAATGGACGAAATCCGAACCCCGAAGGTATAGGGTTCCCTTGGTGACCGTGGGGGTCTTCAGCAGGGAGCGCCGCAGCGTGAGAGTGAAAGGTGCCTGGAGGGCGGTCACCTTGGCCTGGGCCGCATCGAAGCGCTCCACCAGCTCCTTGGCCGTGGGGAGTGCGGGCTGGGCTGCGAGCAGGGGAAGGGCGAGAGCGAAGGCGAGCCATTTCATCAGAACACCGAGAGGGCGGCGCCCTTCAGGGGGCGGTCCTGGCCAGCTTGGAAACCGGCGCCGATGTGCCAGGTGTGACCGTGAACAAAGAGGGTTGCGCCGGCGCGAATCAGATTTTCGCCCGCCATGCTGCGGCGCTCGGCACCCAGAATCACCGTGATGGAGGAGCTCGGGGCGATACGCAGAGAAGCGGTGGCGATGCGCTGGCGCACCGGGAATGGCATCCGCATGGTCTCGTTGATGTCGGAGTCCACGTTGAGGCGGACGGTGGCGCCCAGGTCAAGCTCGAAACCGGCGCGGAACAGAGCGCCTTCATACACGTCCCCGAAGCGGCGGGGCAGGAGGCGGTCCACGGTGGCGCCGAAGCGCAGGCCCTGGACCAACTCCTGGGTGTAGCCCAGATCCACGGTAACCACCGTGCGGGTGGAGCCCACCGTATCCCGGAAGGCCAGGAGATCCTGCCCGTCCAGGGCGAGCGGCCCAAAGGCGGGTGAAAAGGCCGCGAGGGCCTGCCCGGTCTTCCATCGCTCCGTGCGCAGCGAAATGCCGTACCCCGTGCCTTGGTCGAAGCTGCCCGCGCCCACACACATGCGGTCCACCACGAACCGGCGCACATCCACCAAGGTGCCGTTCAGGCCCAGGCCGGGGCCTAAGTGGGTGGGGTCCAGATCGGGAGCGGCCATCAGACCCGTGCTTTCTTCGCGGGTATACGAGCCGTACATGCCCTTATCCACGTAGGCCACGCCAAAGGCCCGAGTGCGCTGGGCCCAGGACTTTTCCGCCAGGGTGGCGAGGCCGGTGGCGATGACAGCGGGGTCCCCGAGGCCGCGCAGGGCGGTCTTCGTGTCCTTGGCGCCCTGGTCGCCCTCGGCCCAGCCCAGGTAGACACCGGTGGCGGGCTTGTTGAAGCGGGCCGGATTGCCCAGGGGATTGAGGCCTTCTGAGAAGACGCGAGAGCCGCCGAGGGCGCCACCATCCGCGAAGACGGGGGCCTGGGCAGAGAGCGCGCTGGAAGCCAGGGCCAGTAGAGCGATCGCACGTGGGAGAGTCATGGAGTCATCCTGCGCCCGTTATACGGTTGCTGCAACCAGCAGCGGCTCGCGCTGGGAGGCCACCAGAGGGCGGATGCCGTGGCTGCGAAGAACCTCCTCGGCGGCGAACCGGGCGAGATCCGGCTCGTTGTTCTGTTCGCTGAGATGGGCGAGCACCACCGCACGCAGACGCGGCGAGCAGACCTTGGCCAGGAGTTCGGCCATGGCCTCGTTGCTGAGATGGCCGACCCGGCTCAGGATGCGGGCCTTGAGCACAGCGGGGTAGCCGCCCTCCCGCAGCATCTGAATATCGTGGTTGGCCTCCAGGGCCAGGAGGTCCAGGTCCATGCAGTGGTCGGCCACCAGGGCCGTGGGGTGCCCGAGATCCGTGACCACTCCTGCCGTCGTGCCTCCGCCTTCGATGCGAAAGGCCACAGGGTCCACGGCATCGTGGGGCGTGGAAAAGGGCAGGATGCGCCAGCCCTCCCAGTCGAGGGCATGGCCGGGGCGCAGGGGAATCCAGCGATGGGCGGGCACAGTCACTTCCTTGATGCGGCAGATGGCCTGCAGGGTGTCCTCGGTGGCGAGGATGGCGCAGTCCGTGTGCTTGAGCAGCATGGGAAGGGCGGCGATGTGATCGGAATGCTCATGGGTGAAGGCCACGGCCTTGAGGGCGACCAGGGGCCAGCCCAGGGCCTCCAGCCGCGTGCGGATCTGCAGATACGAAATGCCCGCATCGATGAGCAGAGTGCGGTCCCCGTCCGTCAGGGCGTGGCAGTTCCCCTTGGAGCCCGAGGCGAGCGAGGCATAGTGCATGGACCCAGAATAGCGCCCTTCAAGCCTCGGTCTGGTCTGGGGCCGGAGGCGCGGAACCACGCCAGAAGGCGAGGAGGATGACGGTCGCCAGGCATACCAGGGTGCAGGCTACGCTGCCTTCGAGGCCCACGGCCCCGCCTGTGAGCCAGTCCGGGCGGTCTTTTAGGATGGGTTTGAGGGGGGCCAAGCGCTCGCCGGTGCCGCTCACGGGAAAGCCCAGAAGGTTGCCCTGAACGAAGTTCCAGGCCCAGTGGATACCGATGGGCAGGGCCAGGCTGCGTGTCCGCAGAAAGGCGAGCCCCAGCAGGATGGCGGCGAGGGCGATGTTCAGGGCGGTGACGGCCTTCAGGGCTGCCCCAGCAGCCTGCACGCCGGGATTGCTCAAGTGCACGAGGGCGAAGAATGCGGCAAAGAGGAACTGGGTGCCCCAGGACCTCAGCCTGCCTTCCGCGAGCCTTTGGAAGGGATAACCCCGGAACAGAGCCTCCTCGTTGATGGCCACCCACAGGAACATCCAGCCTCCCTGAAGCAGGGCAAGCCCCCGGATGGACGGATTGGGAGCCCAGGTGAATCCGCCCAGGGCCCAGAGCGTCGAGGCCGCTAGGCCGATAAGCACTGCTCCTGCCAGGAGGCCCAGAGCCAGCTCGCGAGCCCATCGCAGGTCGAGCCGCAACCCCAGGTCCGCGAAGGGACGTTCCTCCAGGCGGAGGGCCGCCCAGCTTACGGCGAGAACGATCAGCGTTGGGAGTACCTCGCCCACTGGGCCCTTGACCAGGCCTCGCAATCCCAGCAGACCGACGAGCAATCCGTAGGCGATCGCATTGGCAAACGCGAGTCCAACAAGGAAGGCCAAGGCCTTCCAGCCACTGCGCAGGCGCTCTTCTCCATCCAGGAAAAACTGAAACACGAGGGGCTCCGGGCTACATGATCCGGCTGGGCTCGTCCCAGTCGGGATCTTTGAAGCGGTTCTGGCGGCGGCCCAACAGCAGCAGGACCATCAGGGTTAGGGCGGTGGCCAGCATGCCTGGCAGCGAGGCCTCGAGCCCCGAAGCGCCTCCGGTGAGCCAGGGGGAGAAGGCCGGATTGGCAGTGGGCATGTAGAGCCCGGGCGTACTTTGGCCCCCGGTGGAAAAGCCCAAGAGGGTGGCCTGGGCGAAGGTCCAGCCCGCGTTGAGGCCCAAGGGTAGTGCGAGGCTTCGGGTCCACAGGAAGGCCTCTCCCAGCACTAGGGACATCAGCACCAGGGCCGCCAGATCCAGCAGCCGGGACAGGCCGAAAGCGCCCGGAATGAGGCCGTGGATGAGCAGGAAGCCCAGGGCCACGAGTCCCTGGGCAGGCCAACGCCCCAGGCCGGCGGCGAGTCGCTGAAACACGTAGCCCCGGGCGAAGATCTCCTGACTGAAGGCCCTGGCTCCTGCGATGAGGAGCCCCGCTCCGAGGATGGGCAGGGCGCGAGCCTCGGGGGGGCGCCCGT
>JAYREN010000061.1:0-15638 GCA_041908845.1 Holophaga sp.
GCGTATTCTCTTCGCATCGCTCCGCGATACTCAGGCCCACCCACCCACTCGTCCGACTCTTTCGTTGTCTCTCGGCTCATCGTTCGTGGCGGCATGACCATGCGTATTTTTGACAATCTCCCCCACATCGACTTCATGAAATACAAGGCCCACGCCTTGTCCATTTCCTGGGGTATCATTCTCATCTGCATTCTGGTGGCCCAGCCGTGGAAAGGCGCTGGCAGCAACATCAAGCTGGGCATGCAATTCACTGGTGGCATCGATATGCAGGTCCGCTTCAAGGGTGATATGAAGCAGGATACTGTCCGCACAGCCCTGGCCAAGGGCGGCTTCTCGGATGCGGCCGTAGTGTCCTATACGGCACCCCAGGGGTTCATGGACTACTCCATCAAGGTCAAGGCTCGAGAGGGACAGGACGAGAAGGATTCCACAGCCCAGATCAACAAGATCCGCGAGATCTTGCGGGCCCTCGATCACACGACGGTCGGAGACGCCCGCCTAGACCTGAACACCGAATCCGCGCTGGCGCTCACGGATCAGTGGATGAAATCCAATCCCCTCGGCGTTCAGGGCGACGAGACCGCCCTCCGCACGGCCTACGAACCCCTAGTCAAGAAGATCGTGGATGCCCGGGACAAGGCCGCTCTTCTGACCAGCTACAGCCAGCTGCCTTCGGACTTGCCCAAGGTGCTGGTGGATCAGGTCCAGAAGGACTATCGCTTGGGTGGCCTTGCCTTCCAGAAGCAGGAGAGTTTCTCTCCCAGTATCTCGGGGGAGTGGACCCGCAAGACCCTGACGGCCGTGGCCTGGGCCCTGGGTGCCATCATGCTCTATGTGATGCTCCGGTTTACCTGGAGCTTTTCCGTGGGCGGTATTGTCTCCCTCATCCACGACATCCTCATGGCAGTGGCCATCTTCACCCTCTTCGGCTTTGAATACTCCATACCGGTGGTGGCGAGCTTTCTTATCCTGATCGGCTATTCCATGTCAGATACCATCGTGGTCTTCGATCGCATCCGCGAGAACAGCCATAAGCCCGAATACCGCAGAGCAACCATCACTCAGCTGGTAAACGACTCCATCAACCAGACTCTGAGCCGGACCATTCTCACTTCCATGTCCGTGCTCTTCGTGGCGGTCTGCCTATTCGTCTGGGGCGGCCCAGCCCTGCGCGACCTGAGTTTCCCCCTGGTCATCGGCGTCATCACGGGCACCTACAGCTCCATCTACATCGCCAGCCCGGTGGTGGTCTACTGGGAGAAGTGGTTCCCCAGGCACGACAGCCTGAAGCAGAAGCACACCTGAGGAAAACGGCCCGAAAGGGCCGTTTTTCTTACTTCAATTGCTTCGCCAGGAAGTCGTAGATCTCTTGCCGGGATTCCTTGGCCAGGGTGGTGTCGATGCGGTTGAAGGAATGGCCGCCAGGCGCATCCGTGTAGATCTTGGACTGGACCGCCTTGCCTTCGGCCTTCAGGGCTCGGAGGAGTTGCTCCACTTCCACCACGTTCACATCCCGGTCATTGGTGCTGCTGTGCACCAATAGGGGCGTCTTGAGCTTGTGAACATTCCACACGGGGCTGCGCTTGCGCAGGAGATCCACATCCTCCGTGGCGGTCTTGCCGAAGAGCCCGCGAATCACCCGCTCATCCTTGTATTCGTCCCCCGCATAGCCGAGCCGCGCCAGGAGATCGGACACGGGCACGCCAGCGTAGGCGGCCTTGAATTTCTCTGGGTGATCGAAGACCGCCATCATGGCGATCAGTCCGCCATGGCTCCAGCCCACCATGGCGCAGCGCCCGCCATCCACGAAGGGGAGGTTCTCCACCGCCCAGTCGCGCCCGGCGACCACATCGTCGATCTCCAAGCCTCCGTAATCGGCCGCATCGTAGAACGCCTTGCCATAGCCCGTGGAGCCGCGATAGTCGGGGGCCACCACCACGTACCCACGCTCCACCAGCTCCCGCACGATATGCACATGGTAGGTGCCGAAGTCCGCGTGGGTGCCGCCGTGAGGCAACACGATGAGCGGGTGTTTCTTGGACCGGTCCAACTTGCGAGGCACGAAGACGTACTGGTAGACCTTCATGGGATGCCGCGCGTTCTTGATGCCGTAGGTCTCCTCGGCCTTGGGGTTGGGCGGGCCCACATAGGTGACCTTGTCCACCTCGGCGATATCGGAGAGGCGCTGAAACCACAGGATGTCGTCCGTGGCTTTCTGCAGGGCACTCAGCTCCCATTGGGTCGCCTGAAGTTCGGCCTCCATCCGCTTGATGCGTGACTCGGCAGACTCCTGGGCCATCAGTGTCGGCAGGCAGATCAGGGCGGCCCCCGCGACAGAAAAACAGCGACGATCCATGACCCTATCTCCCAGAAACAGCAGCGCGATCTCGGGAAAGTGTATCGCGCCGGACCCTCGGGTTAAGATGGACTCATTCATCCCTGCGAAAAGGAACGAGCCATGCAGAGACTCCAGGGCAAAGCCGTGGTCGCCCAAGGGGGAGGACCAACTTCCGTGATCAACCAGAGCCTCGTGGGCGTCGTCCTCGAGGCCCGGAAGTACCCCGACATCACGCAGGTGTACGGTGCCCGGTACGGCGTGCGCGGCATCATCAACGAGGACTTCGTGGACCTCTCCCAGGCCACGACCCACAACATGGAAATGGTGGCGATCACGCCTTCATCCGCCCTGGGCTCAACCCGGGACAAGCCCGACGAGGAATACTGCCACCGAATGGTAGAGGTATTTCAGAAACACGAAGTCCGCTACTTCTTCTACATCGGCGGCAACGACTCCGCCGAGACTTGCCGCATCGTCTCCAGCTATGCCGAAGAAAAGGGCTACGACCTGCGAGTCATCCACATCCCCAAGACCATCGACAACGATCTCCTGGTTACGGACCACTGCCCGGGCTTCGGCAGCGCCGCCAAGTTCGTGGTGAGCGCCTTCGCGGGCCTGGATCTGGACAACTTCGCCATTCCCGGAGTATTCGTGGGCGTGGTCATGGGCCGCAGCGCGGGCTTCCTCACGGCCTCCTCCGTCTTCGCCCGCCGCTGGCCCCACGACGGCCCCCACTTGATCTATGTCCCAGAGGCCCCCTTCGAGGTGGAACGGTTTCTGGGGGACGTGGACCGGGTCTTCAAGGAGCACGGCCGCTGCGTGGTGGCGGTATGCGAGGGCATTGTGGCCTCCGACGGAGAACCCATGCTCCTGAAGCTCAGTGGCGAGGAGGAACGGGATTCCTTCGGCAACGTGCAGCTCTCGGGCCGCAGCACCCTGGGCGACGCCCTCTCGGACGCCATCAAGAGCCGCCTCAAGATCAAGCGCGTGCGCTGCGACACCTTTGGGTACCTGCAGCGTTCCTTCCTGGGCGTGATCTCAGATGTGGACTCCAGCGAGGCTCGGGACGTGGGCGAGACGGCGGTGCACTTCGCCATGCACCGGGGACAGAACGGCTCCGTGGCCATCCGCCGTACCGGGGACTACTCCGTGGACTACTTCGTGACGCCCCTGGAGACAGTGGCCGCCCACACAAAGCCCCTGCCTCAGCGGTTCCTGAAGAACGGCAACGACATCAGTGAGTCCTTCAAGGACTACTGCCGCCCCCTCATGGGCCCCCTGCCCCACTTCGACCGGCTCATCGCGCCGACGGTGGATACGAAGAAGTAGCTGATTCACCACGGAGGCACGGAGAACACGGAGTTAAAGCCTTCTCCCTGTTTTTCTCCGTGCTATCTGTGGTGAATATCCTTTTCCCCGCTACACCCAGGCGCACTCGCAGGTGAAGTGCCGCAGGAACTTGGGCTGTTTGGTGATCTTCACGCCGCGGATGTGCTTGGCGTTGGTCTTGACCTCGGCAATAACCTCGGCAGCGAAGTCGAAGTGGGACTGGGTGTACATGCGACGCGGGAAGGCCAGACGCACCAGTTCCATGCTGTGGTAGGTTTCGGTACCGTCCTCCAGATGCTTGCCGAACATCACGGAGCCGATCTCCACGCCCCGGATTCCGCCTTCGAGGTAGAGCGCGTTACAGAGCGCCCAGGCGGGATACTGTGCCACGGGCATCTCCGGAAGCACGGTCTTGGCGTCGATGTAGACGGCGTGACCGCCCGTGGGCTTCACGAAGCCGACGCCCGCGGCCTCCAGCTTTTCGCTCAGGTACTCGGCCGTGCGCAGGCGGTAGCGGAGGTAATCCTCGTCCATGCCTTCCACCAGCCCCACGGCCAGGGCCTCGAGATCGCGCCCAGCCAAGCCGCCATAGGTGGGGAAGCCCTCAGTGAGGATCAGCATGTTGAGGTCGGGATCCAGACTCTCGTCGCTGCGCAGCACGATGAAGCCGCCAATGTTCACCATGCCGTCCTTCTTGGCGCTCATGGTGCAGCCATCGGCAAAGGAGAACATCTCCTGGCAGATCTCCTTGATCGTCTTGTTCTCGTAGCCGGGCTCCCGCAACTTGATGAACATGGCGTTCTCGCTGAAGCGGCAGACATCCATGATGAAGGGCTTGCCGTACTTCTTCAGGAGCTGGCTGTACGCGCGGATGTTGGCCATGGACACAGGCTGACCGCCGCCCGTGTTGTTGGTCACGGTGATCATGCCGAAGGGAATGCGGTGGCCTTCCTGCTTCAGCATTTCCTCCACCCGGGCCAGATCGATGTTGCCCTTGAAGGGGTGTACGAGGCTGGGCTGCAGGCCCTCGGGGATGACCAGATCCACCGCCTCCACGCCGTTGAACTCCAGGTTGGCGCGTGTGGTGTCGAAGTGGCAGTTGTTGGGTACCAGGTCGCCCTTCTTGCACACGGCGGTGAAGAGCACTTTCTCCGCGGCGCGGCCCTGGTGGGTGGGGACGAAGTGTTCCATCCCGGTGATGTCTTTCAGCACGCTCTCCAAGCGGTAGAAGCTGCGGGCGCCGGCATAGCTCTCGTCGCCCACCATGATGGCGCCCCACTGGGCGGAACTCATGGCACCGGTGCCGGAGTCCGTGAGCCAGTCGATGAGCACATCCTCGGCGCGGAGCTTGAAGACGTTGAGCTTGGCGGCCTCGAGCAGCTTCACGCGCTCCTCGCGGGTGGTCATGCGGATGGGCTCGACGGACTTGATGCGGAAGGGTTCGATGAGGGTCTTGGGCATGGAATGGCCTCGTTCATGGATGCGAAAGGATGGGAGGAAACAGGAATTCACTGCCGGAACCGTGCGGGAAGGTCACCCTTCCCGGCGGCCCGTGGAATCCTCGTTTTCCGCGCAGGCGGACCTCGCCTCGTGCTCGGCACGGCGGCACATCCTGCGGCCCCCCGGGGCCGTTCCAAGTCGATCCAAAGCCATGGACTCGATACTACCTGAACTACTTGGCCAGCTTGGCCAAGCCCAGGAGCGCCCGCTCCATGGTGGCGAATACCGGCAGCCCCGCCTTCATCAGGGCAGTGCGGTACGGATCGTAGTCGAAGCCCGCATCCACGGCGACGCCGATGCGGGAACCCGTGCGGCGGGCGATGGCCATGAGGGCCTGGGCGAAGGCATCCATCTTCTCTGGATCCGCGGTGTTCAGCCGCTGGGTTAGCGGCACGAGGCCCACCACCACGCTATCCGCCTCCCCCTTGGCGATGAGTTCGGTGCCTTCCAGGTAGGGCATCTCTCCGGCCATGGGCGTAAGATCCAAGGGCAGATGGGCCCCCACCAAGCCAGCGAGACCATGCTTCTCGATGAGCGCGGCCAGTTCCGCCTTCTCCCCATCCGTCAAACGGGCAGCTTCCAGGTCGCCCTCCACCAAATCCGCGCTGACGACGCTCTCGAAGCCCGCGTTGGTGATGACAGCGGTCTTCTTCGGTTTGCCCTCCGGGAAGGAGGCCAGCCAGAAGACCACAGAATCGAAGTCCGCGAGGCTTTCGCAGACGATCACGCCCGCACGCTCCAAGAGGGCCTTCTGCAGCTCCCAGTCACCCGCCAGGGCGCCCGTGTGGCTGCTGGCGGCGGCCATGCCTGCGGCGCTGCGCCCCCCCTTGTAGAGCACGACTTTGCGGCCTTTGGCGACGAGATCCCGGGCGGTGGCGGCGAAATCAATCAGATCCCCGGGAGCGAAGCCCTCCACGTAGGTGGCCAGCACCTTCAGCTCCGGGTCGGCCCCCAGCGCCCTCAGGAAACCCGAAAGGCCCAGGTCCATCTGGTTCCCGATGGAGCAGGCGTAGCGCATGGGCAGGAAGGGACAGGCGGAGAGGCGGCTCACCAGGAAGGCCCCGGATTGGCTCACCAGGGCCAATGGGCCACCGGGCAGATTCGCGGGAAGCTTCGCCGTGGGGATGAAGAGGGAATTCAGGTGTTTGTCTGCACTCAGGAAGCCCAGACCGTTGGGCCCGATGATGAGGGGCGTCCACAGGCCCTTGGCGCGACGGTCCGCGAGGAGCTTCTGGATGCGCGGGCCGAAGCCGGATTTGTCTGCGCCATCCCCGATTCCGCCTGAAACGAGGTAGAGGACCTCAGCACCGCCCCCCTGCTCACAGAGCTGCTCGATGGTCTCCACGGCCACCGGGGCGGGCAGGCTCACGATGAGGATGTCCACGGGCTTCGCCAGCAGGTCCCCCACGCTCTCCAGACATGGCAGACCGTCGATCTCGGCAGTGCCGGGCTTGATGGGGATGAGCCCCTCCCGCGCCATGCCGCCCTGAAGCAGGTTGTCCAGGATGATGCGGCCCGGGTTGCCGGGCTTGTTGGAGATGCCCGCCAAGGCGATGGTGCGGGGGCGGAGGAGGATCTCCTGGATCCGGGACGCATCGAAGGCGGCCTTCGGAACCCGGATCGCCGGGGCCTCGCAGGTTCCCACGCCATCCAGGGCGATGGGCCGCCCCGTCTCATCCAGCACGATGGGGTTCATCTCCAACAGCGTGGCGCCTTCCGCCTCCAACAGTTCCACCAGCTTCCAGAGGCCCTGGAAGAACACCATCAGCCGGGCGTCGTCGGTGAGACTCTTGCCCTGCCGCATGGTGCCCAGCCAGGTGCGGCCGAGCCAATGGGCCTTGAATTCCGCCAGGGCCTGTTCGGGGGTGGTGAGGGCCACGGGCCAGAGCAGCGGTCGGATTTCCTCGCCCCAGGCATTGGTCAGCACCCCGCCGATGCCCATCACGATGGTCCAGCCCGCGTCAGGGGTCTTCCGAAGAGCCACCAGGGCCTCGCAGGGCATCCCCGAAACCCTCTGGAAATCCACCATTCGCGCCACAAGGGTGCCCACATACTCCCCGTGGGAAGCGCCCACTGCCTTCATCCGCAGGTGGTGTTCCCAGATCTTCTCGCCATCGAAGCCCTCGAAGGCCACCAACCCCAGATCGGATTTGTGCCAGACATCCACTGCGGTGCCCTTGACCACGACCTTCTGCCCCACTTCGAACCCGAGTTTGGCGACATCTTCCTGGTTCCTGATCACCCCCCATTGGTCGATAGCCAGGCCCACCTGCTCCAGCATTTCGTAGGCACGGATCTCGTGGATGAAACGAGTGGTCATGAGGACTCCTTGTCGAACCCCAATGGGGGAGCAGGACTTCTGGAAGTATCAGGGGCGACGCGTGTGGTGCGGATCACAGGCCTACCCCCCGATGCGAGAGCCTGTGTCCGAGGTCACAGACTAATCGCAACTACCCAGTTGTCACATTGTTACGTTCCGGAATGAGCGCCTGGCGGCGCGAGATTCATGGGTATTTTCCGGCAACGCCTCGTTTGGCCGGAATTGCCGCCGATGAGGATTTTGGACCAAATTCCTTGGAGGAGTCCCCTTGCGCAAGCTCATCCTCAGCGCCTTTGTCGCCACTTTCGGCCTCAACCTTTCAGCGGCCGAACTCCCGGTGGAGATGGCGGCCAAGCTCGTCAAGGTAGTCGTGAACGGCACTGGCGGCAAGATCACCTGCCGGGATGGGGCCATGAAGGCGGCCCTGGAATCCAATGGCGTCGTGGTCGATTCGAACGCCAGCATCATCTGGAGTTCCAGCCCTGCCGAAATCAAGATGCTCAAAGCCAGAGGCAGGCTCATCATCACCAGTCGTCCCGAGCAGCTTGGCATGGGGGCCAGCATCGCCATCGCCGAGGATGGGGGCAGGCCCAAGATCTACCTCCACCCGGCCAACCTTGCGGCCAGTGGTATCGCCCTTCCCGATGCAGTCCTCAAGATCGGCGAAAAGATCTAAAGGACTTGCACCGATGGCCACGGCGCTGCGCACACGCGCGGCGCCGTTCTCGTTACCCAATATTCATCGGGAGATCTGGGAGCAGTCCCTCGGCCCGGGGAAGGCTCCCCGCCGCCAACGAAGATCTGACTGTCCTGGCAAATACACATCTCAAGGTACAGCCCGATAAAACCGAAAAAAGAGTTAAGTAGGAGGAAGTCCCATGAAGCTGAAGATCGCGGTCCTGGCCCTCATTCTCGGAAGCTTCTCGACCTGGGCACCCGCGGGAGATCTTCCGCCCGAAATCGCCGCCAAGCTCATCAAAATCATCGCCACTGCCACCGGGGGCAAGGTGTCCTGCCGGGATGCGGCCATGAAGACGGCCCTGGAAGGGGCTGGCATCACGGTCGACGGTGATTCCAAGATCGTCTGGGCCACCAACCCCGTCGAGATCAAGATGCTGCGCAGCCAGAACCGCCTGGTCATCACCGGCAACAAGAGTTTCCTCTCCAGCGGAGCGGGCATTGCCATTGTCGAAGACGGCGGCAAGCCCAAGATCTTCATTCACCAGCCGAACATCGCCGCCAGCGGTGTGACCCTCTCGGATGCCATCTACAAGGTGGGTGAGAAGTAGCCTCTACCCCCAACTCACCCAACCTGCCCTGCCCACAATCTCCCGGCGCGTGATTTCTCGCGCCGGGAGATTGGCGTTTCGCAACCCTGGGAGCCAGTCGGCATGGGTAAGGATTCGGATCCCTCGATCCTTCAGCCCTGCCAGGAAGGCGTCAAAGACCGGCGCCAGGGCGCCCCCTTCCACTTCCGTATGCAGGGCGTAGACGTTCAGCGCATCCTCGCGAACGAGATCCCAAAGGTGGGCATTAACCTCGTGGCCGCTCATGCCCTCCAGACCGAGGAGTTCATCCATGGTCGGCAGGGTCGTGGGGATCTGGAGCGTTTTGAGGGTTCGGCCCTTCACCACAGGGAAGAATGGCTCCATGCCGCGACAATCCCCGGCGTAATCCAGGCCGAAGGTCTCCTGGATCTCCAGGGTGGCATCGTTGCATCGCCAAGCCGGGCTCACCGCGCCCCTCGCTGGCTCACCGAAGACCTGGGCAAAGGCACCGTGAGCCCGATCGAACCAGTCCTGAAGCCATGCCTGAGATTTTCGGTCCAGCAGATCGTGGTACTGCACGTGATCCCAACCGTGGATGGCGACCTCGTGACCAGCCTCGCGTGCCTGTCGCATGACGGCGGCGGCCCGGGTATGGATGATGGGGGCGGGCAGCACCACGCCATACATCATCGTCTTTAATCCGTACAGCTTCCCGGCATTGGTGCGACGCATCTTCGCCAGAAAGCCCTTGCGGAAGATTCGCCGGATGGCCTTGCCGGAATTGTCGGGCCCCAGACTGAAATAGAAACTGGCCTGCATGCCGTGGCGATCGAGCATGCGCAGCAGAGTCGGGATGCCCTTGAGTGAACCCTCCAGGGTGTCTACATCCACGCGCAGTGAGAGAGTCTTCATCTCCTATTGCCCGTTCCGCAGGTTCTCAGAACGATCTGTCCTCCGCGCCTGAATGAAACGCCTCAGCGCTTCCCGGCTCTGGTCGGTCATGCAGCCCAGCACAAGTCCCAGGCGGGTGGGTAGCGCATCCTCGTCGAGCCATTCGAGATGCCGCACGTTTCCCGTGGTGCGGATCCGAATTCCCCCCGGCAGGTCCGTTTCCACTTCGACCTGGGCATGGAGATCCACCAACAGCCTCTCGGTCAATCCGAGCCCCAGGCCCGTTTCAGTGAGGTTGAGCAGCTTGGCCGTGTAGACCTTATCCTTGAATTCGAGTTTCGCAGTGAGCGGCGGCAGGTCTGGGGTCGCCACCCGCACATCCCCCCTGCGGTGCACTTCCATCTGGGTCTGGGGCCAGTCGACTCTGAGAACCGGGGGGAAGAGGGTATCGGACTCGTCTGCCAGGATGGGCTCCAAGAGCCGAGTCTGAATGGAAAAGATCTCCTCCCCGAGCAGAAGGGAAACCGCCACCAGCGTACCCTTGGGCGGCACCTGATCGCGGCGTTTGGCCCCACTGAGCTGAACCGAGGCACCAACCTCGAAGCCGCTGATGCGGAGATCTCCCAGCAGACGTACGCTTCCCACGGCGCGAATGCTTGCGGGAGCCCGCGACTCGCGAGCGCGTTGCAGCAGGCTTTCCAATTCCTCGGGGCTCAGATTCCTGAACTCGGACATGTCACTTCCTTTCAGATTCCGTGATAGAGACGTTCGGCAAGGTTTGGATGGAGACCCGCGGCCCGAATACATTTGGCGGCCCCGGCAAAGTCGTATTCCATCCGGTGCAGGCGCATGCGCTTGCGTTTAGGGTCGTAGCTCACGAAACTCAGTCGGTTGTCGCGATCCCGAGGCTGGCCCACCGAACCTGGGTTGATCAAGTAGCGGCAACCTTCCCGCATCTGGAACCACTCGCCTGGAATCAGGGAAATCCAGGCCAAGGAACCTTGAACCTCATCCAGTTCGAAGCCACCCGGCAGGTGAGTGTGGCCAAAGAAGCATAGTTGCGAGGAGAAACCCTCGAAGGCGCGGAGGGCTTCCCTCGGGTGCAACAGATAGGCATCCTCATCCATGGGTGAGCCGTGGGCCACCTCGTACTCGTCCCCGACCCAGGCGGGGCCCTCGGGGATCTCCTGAAGAAACCGGAGGTGGTCCCGCGTCAGGCGTTCGCGGGTCCAGGTGGCGGCCATTCTCGCAGGAAGGCTGAAGTTTGCGTCTTCATCGATCCAGGCGCAGGCGCGGTCATGGTTTCCGCGCACAATGATGCGAGGCTTCAGCTCCTGAACGCGATCCAGAACCTGGTTCGGCTGCGCGCCGTAGCCCACGAGATCGCCCAGGATCACAAAGCGGGAAACCGCACGGCGCTTTGCATAGCGAAGCACCACGCGCAGCGCGTGCAGGTTGGCGTGAATGTCGGAGAGGATGAGGTCCATGGGAGATTTTGGAAGAGTGTCGCACAAACCCATGCAGGGACGGCATTCCATTGCCTGTGCAGTTTTCCCGGTTTCAATTCCGGGAATGGGTGGAAGGGATATTGAATTCTAGCCAAGACCACTCAGGTCCTCGTCATATCCGGGGAAAATCCCCCAATAGACGCGCATTGCCGCCACCCCAAACACGAAAGTCTCAGGGCGCGAGCATTCGATCCGCAAGTTCGTCCGGGGTTCGTCCCAGGGGCAGGATCATCGGAGCTTTCCACCATTGAGCCATGCGCGTCCGCCAGCGGTCCATGAACAGAGTGCGGTCCCCCGCCAATGGCCTTCCCGGATCCTGGGCCACCCGCGCCCAGGCCACAGCAGGATTCTCGGCGAGCCAAAGTACCCGATGGTCCGAGGCCTCCAGTCGCTCCCTGATCGTCGAACTCTGCCAGGCCCCGCCGCCGAGCGCTATTACGCACGGCGAAGCCAACGACTCCAAGAGCAAGTCTTCCTCGAGATGACGGAAGGCACCTTCCCCATCCTCGGCAAAGATTCTCGAGATCGACTTACCGGCCCTCTGCGCCACGATCTCGTCGAGATCCCTCACGGGCAGGCCGAACCGTGGCCCGAGGGCCTGGGCGAGCCGGGATTTCCCGCTGCCGCTGCCCCCGATAAGGGCGACACCATGTCCCACCGAAAGCGGGGGGCGCACTCGCCAACGAGCCAACTGGGCCTCCCACAGCAACGCCTCAGGCCGCTCGGCCCGGGCGATCTCCCCCACCATCGCCAGGCTCTCGGCCCCGGCCCGGAAGCAGTCCTCCGCATCGGCAAAGGTCAACCCACCGATGGCCACGGGAGCCAGCCCCTGACCCCGCAGGGCCGCACAGCCTCGGCGGAGCCCTTCCAATCCGATGGGCGCGGCGTGATCGCCCTTGGTGACCGTGGCGCGAAAGGGGCCCAGACCCGCATGATCACAGGCTCTGTCCACCCTGCCCCATTCGACTTCTTCATGGGTGGAAGTCCCCAGATGCGCCTCCTCCAGCCCCGGCAAGCGCCTGGCCTCGGAGGGCGGCAGGTCGTCCTGCCCCAGATGGAGCCCCCAGGGTTCAAGCCCCTGGTGAGCCGCCAGCACCGCGAGATCGGCCCGGTCGTTGACACATATCATGGGCCAGCCGCCGTTGCCCCGAGCCTCCCGAAGCGCTTGCCGCAACTGAAGCCACTGTTCCTGGGGATCCAGAGGCTTGCCTCGAAACTGCACCAGAGGAAATCCAGCCACACCCAAACGCCGCACCTGCTCGGCCAGCGGCAGGGGGTTCCGGGCATCGGTGATGGGATAGAGCGGCGGGAGCGACAGCACGGCGCCGTCTCGCTTAGCGGGGAATCGTGCCCGTGCGCTCCCAGCGGGTACGCGTGAAGAAGTACCGCGCGCCATCGAAGAAGTTCTTGCCCACATCCCCCGGCCCGCCCGGCACCGTGGCGGGGAGATCATCGTGGCCGCCTTCCTGGAAGCTCCACCAGACGATGAAGGGGCGCCCACGGAGGTGGTCCAGAGGCACGAAGCCCCAGTAGCGGCTATCGGCGCTGTTGTCCCGGTTGTCCCCCATGGCCATCAGGTGCCCCTCGGGCACGACGAAGGCGCCAAGGTCATCCCGGAAGGCACCCGCATCTCCCGCGGTCATTCCCTGGCGGTTCAGCTTGAGAGATTCGGGATCCAGGAAAGGCCAGACACCGCTCTGGGTGGGGAGATGCCCGCCGATGCTGCCTTCGGATTGTTCGGCGATGGTCTTTCCGGCATCCCGGGTGAGTGGCCAGGGGCCGGACTCGGGCGCGTACTTGTAGATTGGATTATCGTTCACATAGCTGGCGACTTCGTCACTCTGGCGATGGTGCTCGAAGGTTCCCGTGATCAGCTTGCCGTTCACATAGAGGCGCTTCTGCTTGATCTCCACCCGGTCCCCCGGCAGGGCCACGCAGCGCTTGACGTAGTCCTGATCGCGGTTCAGGGGAAAGCGGAACACGATGATGTCGCCCCGCTCCACCTTCCGCATAGGGAAGAACTTCTCCTCCCAGTTCCACTGGGGCGCGGCGAAGAGGAACTTGTTGGCCAGCAGATGGTCGCCAATCATCAGCGTGTTGCGCATGGAAGCCGATGGGATCGTGAACTGCTGACCCACAAAGGTCTTGAAGAACATGATCAGGAGCACCGCGAAGCAGACCACCTCGAGGTTGTCCCGGATCGCACCCTTGGCTACGCCGGGAGGTAGTGCGACTTCGGTCTTGTCATCGCTCATCATCAGACTCCGGAACTGGGATCAGAGTGGGGCACTAGCGGTTGGGGCATCGGTGAAACCTCGCGATACCAAGCGACTGGTGCAGACCCAGGCACCTTCCCGCCAGACCAGCGTTTCGGCCTCGCCGATTTCCGGCAGCAGAAAGGCGCGCTGCCGCTGGCCCTTGGGCGATTCGGATTCCACCCATACACCCACCGTGTCGGCGGTATCGGGCAGTTTTAATCCCGGAAGGTTCATGGCGGCCCGCCCCAGCACCCGGTACTTCGTCTCTCGCACCGTCCAGTGAGTCACCCGATCGGGAAAACCTGCGGGATAGACCATGGTTCCCGGCTTGCTGCTGTCCTGGATGAGCGAGATGCCGCCGTCCTTCTGGAGGTAGAGCACCGAGAGTTCACCCTGGAGGGAGGTGTAGGTAATCCGCACGATCCGTCCCGCAGGGGTGTCCTTGGCGGCAGCCACGCGCACCTGGATCCGCTCATTGGCTCGGGCCTCGGGTGCAAGCTGAGGGTTTTCATAATGCAGGGTGAGGCCCGCCTCGTGGGCACCGTAGACCCTTTCCCATGACGGCATACCCGGCCATCGACAGCCGGTGCTCAGCAGCACCAAGCCCAGACAGGCGACCGGCAAAGGTTTCATCGGATGCCCTTGTTGAAGCGGGCGAGCAGGTCATCCATGCTCGCACCCTTGACTTCGGGCTTGCGCGGCGGCTCGGACTTGTGTTCCATCCGGCGCGGTTCCTCACTCCGGGGACGGGGCTTATGGCCACCTTCGGGCCGGGGCCGCTGGCCTTCGGGTCGAGGGGGACGAGCGCCCTCGGGCCGACGGGCCGGGCGATCTTGGGCGGAGCGGGGCTCGGACCGGGGTTGCTGCGGACGCTGAGGCGCCCCGGGCAGCAGCGCCTTGATGGAGAGCCCGATGCGCTTGGATTTGAGATCCACCGCGAGCACCTTGACCCGCACCGCCTGGCCTACGCTAAGGGCCTGGGAAGGATTCTTGACGAAGGTGTGGCTGATCTCCGAGAGGTGCACGAGGCCATCCTGGTGGACACCCACATCCACGAAGGCGCCGAAATCCGTCACGTTGGTCACGATGCCCTGAAGCTCCATGCCGATTTCCAGATCCTCGGGCTTGTGGACGCCCTCCTTGAACTGCACGGCCTCGAATTTCTGGCGGGGATCGCGGCCGGGTTTCTTGAGCTCGGCGAGGATATCGCCCACGGTCTCGATGCCGAAGCGCTCATCCACGAAGAGCTTGGGATCCAGCCCATCCAGCACGGCCTCGTTGCCCACAAGCTCGCTCACGGTCTTGCCCGTGAGCTGACAAATGCGCTGCACCACCGGGTAGGCCTCGGGATGCACGGCACTGGCATCCAGCGGATTCGCACCCTCGCGGATGCGCAGGAAGCCCGCGGACTGGACGAAAGCCTTCTCGCCGAAGCGGGGCACCTCCATCAACTGCTCGCGCTGCTTGAAGGCGCCGTGCTCATAGCGGAAGGCCACGATGTTCTTGGCCAAGGTCTCGCCGATGCCCGCCACGTAGCTGAGCAGGCGATAGGAGGCTGTGTTGAGATCCACGCCCACCCGGTTCACACAGGACTCCACCACATCATCCAGGCCCTTCTTGAGGGCGGTCTGGTTCACGTCATGCTGGTACTGGCCCACGCCGATGGACTTGGGCTCCACTTTCACCAGTTCCGACAGGGGATCTTGGAAGCGCCGGGCGATGCTGATGGCGCCGCGCACGGTGAGATCGTGATCCGGGAATTCTTCCCGGGCGATGTCGGAGGCGCTGTAGACCGAAGCTCCGGCTTCGCTCACGGTGATGCACACCACGCCCTGACGGTCAGTATCCTTGAGCCACTGGCGGATGAACGCCTCGACCTCGCGGCCACCAGTGCCGTTTCCGATAGCGATGGCCTCCAGAGGGAACTTGGTGGCCAGGGCTTCCAGCACCGCCCGGCTGCCTTCGATGTCCCGCTTGGGCTCCAGGGGATAGATGACCGCCGTTTCCATGAACTGCCCCAGGCGATTGATGATCGCCAGTTTGCAGCCGGTGCGGATGCCGGGATCCACCCCCAGGGTGGCCATCTGCCCCGCAGGCGGTGCCAGCAGCAAGTGATCCAGGTTGGTCTGGAAGACGTGGATGGCTTCCAGGTCGGCCTTCTTCTTGGCCTCCATGCGCACATCGGTCTCGAGGGTGGGCGCCAGCAGACGGTCGAAGGCATCCTCG
>JAYREN010000062.1:0-15497 GCA_041908845.1 Holophaga sp.
CAGGGATACAGGGGATGAAGGGGATGCACCTTCGTCGAGCGGCATTCTCGTGCGAAGCTTGGCCGGAAAGCGGCAGCGCTAAAGCCTTTCCCGCAGAAGTGTGAAGAACCAAAATATCGCGGCGTCCCTCGGGCCTGATGCTCTCATCTGGCCCGGGAACGAGTCGGCCTAGGGCCCGACTCGTTCCCGGCGGAACTTCCGGCCCACCTTCTTCTCGATGACACCCAAGTGTGCCTCTTCCTCCGGACCCACGAGGCTGATGGCCGTGCCGCTCAGGCCTGCCCGGCCCGTGCGGCCGATGCGATGGACATAGTCCCGGGGAGACCGGGGCAGGTCGTAGTTGATGACGCAGGCAAGACCGTCCACGTCGATGCCGCGGGAGATGAGATCGGTGGCCACCAGCACGCGGAGGCTGCCGCCCCGGAACCGTTCAAGAGCCTCCGTGCGAGCGCTCTGGCTCTTGTCCCCGTGCAGGGAGAGGGCCCTGACTCCATTGTTGCCCAGCTTGCGGACGACGTTGTCGGCCCGCCTTCCCGAGGCCACGAACACGAGTACCTGTGCCCATTCCTCCCGGGCCAGCAGTTCCCGCAGGAAGGGACCCTTGGCTTCCTGTCCGACGAGGTAGGCCCTTTCCTCGATGGATGGAAAGTTCGAGTCCGACTTCCACCTCGATGACCCTCGGGGCTTTCAGGAAGGACTGGACGACCTCCTGGATGGCCGTATTCATGGTGGCGGAGAAGAGGAGAGTCTGGCGCTTCGGGGGCAACAGCTTCAGGATCTCGTCCATCTCCTCGCTGAAGCCCAGCTCCAGGAGCTTGTCGGCCTCGTCGATCACCAGGTGTCGGAGGCCCCCAAGGCTCAGGGCCTTCTGGTGCAGCAGATCCAGCAACCGGCCTGGCGTGGCGATAACCAGATCGGCGCCTCCCCGCAGGGCCATCATCTGGGGGTTGATGGAGACGCCACCGAAGGCTGTGCGGATCTTCAGGGGGGCAGCCAGATGCCGGGCCAACTGCATCGCCCGCACCCCCACCTGCATCGCCAGTTCCCTGGTAGGAACGAGGACGAGGACCCGCGGCGGCTGGCCTGGGGTCCGTCCGGCAGAATCGTTCGCCAACAGGTTGAGGATAGGAGCGAGGAAGGCCACCGTCTTCCCCGAACCAGTCTGGGCCTGCACCGCCAGGTCGTGGCCCGCAAGCACGGCCGGAATCGCCTGTTCCTGCACGGGGAAGGGCCGGGTGTAGCCCAGGGCCTGGAAGGCGAGTACCAGTTCGGGGCTAAGGGCGAGGCGGGAGAAGGGCATCGTCAGAGTTCCTGGGGGATCGGTCGTGCGGTCGAGATTCGGCATTGCGGTCCGCGCCCTCGTTAACGCTCAGGCCGCTCCGATATCACCACGCTGCAGGTAGCGCTCCCACAACCGAGCCGCTTCTTCCTGCCATTCGATGGGCGGAAGCTGCTCGGCGCTGGGCTGGGTCTTGTAGCGGCGGTGCATCCAGAACCAGCGGGCGGGATCGTCGCGGCCCTCCAGCTCGATACATCGGGTCATCAACTGGGTGGCAATCCAGATATCGCGCTCAGGGTTCTCGGTAGCGGCCACGCGCAGGGGCGGATGGATTACTACCGTGAGGGTGCCCTCGGGGTGAACGCGGTTGAAGATGGGCACAATGGGTAGCCCGTACTTCACCGCCAATAACCCCGCCGTGGGATGGGTGGAGGCCCAGCGACCATGGAAGCGGGTGAAGACACCATTCACCCATGCGTCCTGGTCCAGCAGGAAACCCACGGCCTTGCCCGTCCGAAGCACCTTGAGGGTGCCGCGCATGGCGCCCTCCTTGGCGATAACCGTGTTGCCGAAGCGCCCCCGGAGCCCGCTCAGGTAGGGCTCCAGCAGCGGATTATCCAGTTCCCGACCGATCACCGCCAGGGTACGACCCTCCAGGCTCAGGGCCAGGGCCATCAGCTCCCAGTTGCCGAAGTGCCCCGTGAGGCCGATGAAGCCCTTGCCCTCGGCAGTGGCGGCATCGAAGTGCTCCAGGCCCTCGAAATCAACCAGGGCACGGATCTGAGCCTCGGGCATGTGCAGCATCCGCACCGTGGCGAAGAGCAGCGAGCCGAAATGGGCGAAGCAGGCCCGGGCCACGCGCCGGATTTCACCCTCGTTCAAGCCCAGATCCGAAGCCCGCAGGTTCTCCCGCACCACCCGGCGATGGCGGGCATCGATCAGGTGGTAGAAACGCCCCACCCCCTTGCCCAGGGCTAGCGCCGCCCTCCAGGGCAGCAGGCGGATCAGCGCCTCGGCGCTGCGGAAGGCCGCGTATTCAAGGCGATGGCGGAGAGTCGGTTTGAGAGTCTTGGTCATGGGGGGTTCGCACCCAGAGAATACGCGGATCCCAAGTATTGCATGTCAAGGGGGTACCATGATTCCAGCCTCGGAGTCCCCATGCGCTGCATCCCCGTCCTGCTCAGCCTCCCAGCGCTGGCCGCCCCGCCCGCCTTCACGGTGCGCCGGGCCATCCGCGCCGAATGGAATCGCCAGCCGCCGATATTCAGCGAAGCGGAAAAGAACCGACTCCCCGTCGCCGATCGCGCACGCTTGGAGCTGACCCTCGCCCGCATCGGCGCGCCCGGGGCCCCGGCCCTGCTGCCGCCGGAACTCGACACGCCCACCCTGGAAGTCTGGGAAGCCAAGGCCGCCGTCGCGAGAACGCCCCAGGAGCGCTTCACCGCCCTCCATTTCCTGAACCGCCTCAAGAGCGCCAAGGCGCTTCTCTCCCTGAAGAATCTCACCGAGAAGGATGCGGAGACCTGGCCCAAGCACCTGCATCTCGAGGCCGGCATCGCCACGGCGCGACTGAATGGCGCCGAGGTCGGAACAGAGCTTCAGGGGTTTCTCGATGGACTGCAGAAGGCGGGAAAGATCGATCCCGTGAGGGCCCAGGCCGCCCGTCTCCGGCTGGTGATGGCGGAGAAGGAGAAGGCACTGCTGCCGCCAGTGCAGGCCACGCCTGGGGCGGTGCTGGCGCTGATGGATGCCTGGAACCGGGCGCCGTGGGAGAAGCGACAGGATGAGCATTTTCGCCTGTGGCAGTCGGGAGAATGGAATCAGCGGAAAAACGCCATCCTCACCGACGGAAAGGGCATTGCCGAATACAGCTTCTACATGCTCGAAGAGAACAAAAGGGGGACATGGGAGCGCCTGGGGCTCTACCCTCCAACCGTCCGAAGGGAATGGGGGCAGCGTAAACCCGCCGAGTCTGAGGACCGGATCTTCCAGAAGCTGAACCGGAATCCTTTGCCGCCATGGAAGCTGGATTTCGACCGCTCCTTCTTCATGCGATGGCTGGAAGGAATGAATGGGCATTTCCGCGACTACGCGGTCTTCAGTTCCGTTTTCCCTGAGAGCCTGAGAAGCCCCATGGACTGGGCAGGACGGCTGGATGCGCTGGCCAGCGTTCCCGATGATCGCTGGGCCGATACGGTGGAGCAACTCATCAGGGAATCGCCATCGACCGTTCACGGGGGAATTCTTTCGGCCTTGCGGAAACGCCAATCCCCGAAGACCGATGGGCTGAGACAACGCATGCTGGATGGCGCCGATCCCATCTCCCGCGCCGCCGCCATCGACGACCTGACGGAAGCCCCCGGCGATCTCGAGGCCCTGATCACTCGCCTCTGGAAGACGGAGGAATACGACGGTGTGCAGATTCTTCTTCAGTCTCTGGAGGAGTGGAAGCTGCCGGAGGATCGCCGTAAGGCCCTGCTAAAGCGCTTCTACGAGCATCCCTGCTGGACGGCGCGGCTGGATGCGTTCACGCAGTTGAGGAAGCTCGACCCCGCCGCCCCCTGGCCCGCCGCGCCTGCGCCCACGGCAGAGGACGAGGCGCAACTTGCCCTGGCGGAGCGCCTCGCGACCGAGGGCAGGCCCGTGCGCCTGCGCCTGCACTTCGCGGGCAGACGAGTGGTCACCCTGAAACTCGATCCCGTCAACGCGCCGCTGAATGTGGCCAACCTGGTGCGCCTGGCCCGGAAGGGCTTCTTCAATGGCCGCCTCGTGCCTCGGGTCGTGCCGGACTTCGTGGTGCAGATGGGTTCGCCCTGCGACACCATGGATGGCGGCCCCGGCTACACTGTGCGCTGCGAGAACAGCCTGGCCTGGTACGGCCCCGGCAGCGTGGGTATGGCGCTTTCCGGCAAGGACACCGGCGGCAGCCAGTTCTTCATCGCCACCAACGCCACGCCCCACCTCACGGGCAGATACACCCGCGTGGGCGAAGTGGAGAACCTGGATCAGGCCATGAAGATTCTGGATGACCTGGAACTGGGTGCCAAGCTTCAGCGCGTCGAGGTCTTGGCGCGGTGAACGAGCCCCTCGAGGCCAGGCCCTGGATTCCGCCCACCACACCCGACCTGGTCCGACTGGCGTGGGAAGCGGCGGATGCTGCAGGCATTGAAGTGCTGCGGGAGTGGCCTACGGTGAAGCAGGCGGGCATCGCCTTCGGCGAGCTACCGACCTTTCTCTGCTGGCGTGTTTTTCAGGGCATCCATCACCTGGTGCTGCTCCAGCCCCGGGAGCTCGGCGCCCTGGTGGAAGGCGCTCGCCCTTCGCCCCTGCCCCCGGATTGGCTGGAGACCTTGGATCTGGAGGCCCTGGCCCGCCCCCTCGCCTGCCATCCCGATTTCCCCGGTGGCGCCTCGGTGCAGGTGGTCCGAGTTCCCACACGGGGCCGGATGGAACTCCGCACCTTCGGGGAAGCTGCCCCCGAGTCGGTATGCGCCGTTCTGGAACGCCTCACTGGAATCACGGGATGGATGGCCTGAATCGCGTTCTTTGTGTTCTTTGTGGCGATATTTCTCCCGTTCGAACCCACAGAACGAAACGGACTGCAGAGAACGCAAAAGGCGCAAATCGTTTGTCGGCTTGACTCCTGGCACCAACGATCTGCCATGAGGCAGAGCCATGCCGATAGACGGACAATGCAAAGAATGGCGGTGTCGCAGATTACGGAAAACTCCCGTCGGAGGAGGCTGCCCTTTCGTAAGATGGAAGGATGCACGATCACGATCCTTCCTCCGATCACGCCTGCTGTCCCTCGCGCAAGACCGGCCATCTGGCCTGTCCCCGCTGCGGGTCCATGGGCAAGCCCGTGCCCCGGGGCACCGTGGCGCGCTTCATCAACCCCGAAGCCTTGGCTGCCCTGGGCGAGGGAGAACCGCGCTTCTGCCCCCACCCGGCCTGCGCCGTGGCCTACTATGCCCCCTTGGGGCAGCCGGTCACCAAGGATCAGCTCTCGGTGGGCCTGGATCTGAAGGATCCCCAGGGCTCGCATCCCATCTGCCACTGTTTCGGCCACACCCGCGTGAGCCTGGCCGCCGAGTGGGCGGAAAAACACTCGGTCTCCGCCGTGATGGACGTGATGGCCAAGGCCCGGGCGGGTGAATGCCGCTGCGAAGAGCTGAACCCTCAGGGCGTTTGCTGTTTGCCGGAGCTGCGCCGGGCCGTCCTGGCCCTCCAGGATCTGCCCCTGATGCCCGAGGCCGAACCCGAAGATGCCTGCTCCACCTGCTCGGATACCTCCGGGTGTTCTTCCTGCGGCGGCTGAGGCGCCCATGATCCTGGGCGCCCAACGGGGAAAGACCTGGGCCGCGAATTCGCTTCGTCATGCCTGGATCGTGATGCTTGAGGCCAGCGGAGCCTTCCGCCGCAATGAGGATTTTCGCCAGGCTTCGTCGCTGGCCTTCGCCGCCATGCTGGCCCTACTCCCCACCATGCTGCTGCTGACCTACTTCCTGGGCATCGGCGTGGGGTCGAGCCGTCTCGCCATGCAGAAGGTCACGGAATTCGTGGGGGACATCATCCCTCAGTACGGCGACGTCATCCTTCGGGAGGTCAAGAACCTCGCCCAGCACAAACGCAGTGCGGGGCTGCTCAACCTCTTGGCGTTGTTCTGGGCCATCACGCCCCTGGTGACCTACACCCGAGGCGTCCTCAACGGAATCTTCCGGGTAACCCAGCGGCGGTCGTTCTGGTCGGCCAAGGCCCTGGATTTTGTCATGGCCATGGTCTTCATCACGGGTGTCTCCGCCGCAGCGGGTTCGAGCGTGCTCTTCCGCTACCTGAAGCTCCTGGCCATCGACCTGGCGCCACCTGCCGGCCTCAAGTTCACGGTGCCCTTCCTGGCGACAGTCCTGCTGCTCCTGCTCATGTATGGAGTCTTCGCCCCCCGTACCCAGAAGCGCTATTTGCTGGCGGGTGCCCTCACCACCGCAGTGCTGTGGTTCCTGCTGCGCCCCGCATTCAGCCTCTTCCTGACCTACAACCCCGGCTACGGGGTGGCCTTCGGCTCCCTCAAGTCCATCTTCGTCATCCTCATCTGGATCTACTATTCCCAGGCCGCGTTTCTCTTTGGTGCCGAGGTGGTGGCCACCCTCCACCGCCAGGAGGCCATCCTCATCCAGCGCCTGATGCAGGGCCAGCGGGGGCTTCCGATCCTGGGGCAGCGCCACCTGCTGGTGCGAGTCCCTGCGGGCAACGTGTTCTTTCACGAAGGTGACACCAGCGGCGAGATGTATCACCTGCTGAGCGGCTCCACCTCCATCTGCAAGGGGGAACGGGAGCTCACCACCCTCGGCCCGGGACAATTCTTCGGCGAGATGTCTTTCCTGCTGGGCCTGCCTCGCTCCGCCAGCGCCGTGGCCGCAGAGGATTGCGAATGCCTCGTGATCCACGAGAAGAACATCGACACCCTCACCCGCGAATTCCCAGGGCTGCTACGGGACCTGCTCACCGAGATGGCCCACAGACTGCGGGAAACCAGTGAACAAGAACCCATCCAGCCTTCTCCCGCCGTGGCTCGCGATGGCCGCTGAGGCGCCTCCATCCTCCCCGCCCACCACCACGCGGATGCTCATTTCCAGGGCGCGAAACCGCTACAAGGACATCGACGCACCCAAGACCTCCAGGGGCCGTTTCTACACCACTCAGGACAGCTGGATGACAGTGCCAGTCATCGCTTTCATCCAGGCCGCCCTGGCCGAGGCACCCGGTTTCCTCGATCCCTTTGCCGGGGCTGGGCACTTGCTGGAGGCCTGTGCGGCGCGCTATCAGCGCCCGGTGGCGGGCCTTGATCTGCATGCGGCGCCCTGGCCCACCCACGATTCCCTTCGTGACATCCCAGGCACAACCGCGATCATCGTCACCAATCCACCCTACCTGGCCAAGCACAGTGCCAGCCGCAAGGGCGTAGCCGCCGAGGTAGCTCACTACTACCGGGAGACCGGGGTGGATGACCTCTATCAGATAGCTCTGTGCCGATGCCTCGCGGCTGCCCGCTTCACCGTGGCAATCATTCCCGAGACCTTCCTGAACAGCGGTTTCGACAAACGTTCCCTGGCCCTGGTCTCCGTGCTCCAGCGGACTCCCTTCCAGGACACGGAAAACCCCGTGTGTGTCGCCTGCTTTGACGCCCAGAAAGGGGACGGCGCCCAGGAGGCCCGGCTCTTCGTGGACGACCATTTCTGCGGCACCTATGGAGACATCTTCAGTCTGCGGCGCAGCGTGCCCAGGGATGACCGGATCGCCTTCAACGATCCCGCAGGAACCATCGCGCTGAGGGCCGTGGACAGCACCGATCCCGCTGCACCCATCGCCTTCCTGCCCGCCGAACACTTCGCCTACGAGCGCGCCAACATCAAGGTTTCCAGCCGTCTGCTCACCTACCTGCGGGTCCGAGACCTGTCCACAAAGCGGCGGCTGGAGCTGATCGAAATCGCCAATCTCCGCCTCGCCCAGTTGCGGGAAGCCAGTCACGACCTCGTGCTCTCCCCCTTCAAGGGCAACACCAAGGCCGGAAAGCGGCGTCGCAGGCTGGATTACGCCCTGGCGCGAACGCTGCTGGTGGAAGCCTTGGCGGAGCTGGAGCGAGTCTAGCACCTGCCCTCGATGTGCCGCACCAGCTCCACCAGCCGCGCAGCATAGGCGATTTCGTTATCGTGCCAGCCGAAGACCTTGAGGAAGCGGCCACCGAGCACGCGGGTGAGCTCTAGGTCCATAACGACGCTCTCTTCCCGCCCCGTAAAATCGCAGCTCACCAGCGGGGCCTCGGCGATGGCCAGGATGCCCTTCATCTCACCGGCGGCGGCCTCGCGATAGGCGCGATTCACGTCCTCCACCGAGACGCTCTGTCTCACCGTGGCGGTGAGATCCACGAGGTTCACGCTCAGCGTCGGCACCCGCAGGGCCCATCCGTCGAAATCGTCCCGCAGCCAGGGCATGGCCTTCTTCAAGGCGCCAAAGGCGCTGCTGGTGGTGGGATGAATGCCCACCATGGCGGCCCGGGCGCGGCGCAGATCCGCATGGGGGGCATCCACCAGGCGCTGATCGTTGGTGGCCACGTGCACGGTGCTCATGGTGCTGGCTTGTATGCCGAAAACCTGCTCCAGCACCGCGAGCATGGGCGCCGTGGCGTGGGCGGTGCAACTGGCGTTAGAGATGATGCGATGCCGAACCAGATCGAGCTCACCGCCATTGACGGGAAAGATCACTGTCAGGTCGGGATCGGGGCTCGGCGCGCTGATGACGACGTGGGATACACCGTCCCGCAGGTGCCGAGCCGCATCCCCGCGCCGGGTGAAGCGCCCCGAGGCTTCCACCACGAGGGTGACGGCCGCCGACTCCCAGGGGATCTCCGCCGGATCCTTGGCATGGAAGAGCGGGATGCGCTGCCCCTCGATCACCAGCCAATCCTGGCCGTTTCGGGTCTCGCCGCATACTTGCAGATGATCGTGGCTGTGGACGGAATCGTAGCGCAGCAGATGCACGAGGGTGCCCAGCTCCGCCGGGTCGTTGATGGCTCTGAGGAGCCCCGGAGCCCTCAGCGCCAAGCTCCGCGCGGCCAGGCGACCGATGCGCCCCAACCCATTGATGCCGATCATGGGCGGCCCCCCAGCAGAAGCAAGGAGAGATCCCTCAGGCGCGCCGCATAGCCCCACTCGTTGTCGTACCAGCCATGGACCTTGACCATGCTGCCGTCCATAACCTTGGTGAGGAAGGGATCAAAGAGGCAGCTGGCCTCCTGGCCCACCAGATCGGTGCTGACGAGTTCATCCTGGAGCACCTCCAGATAGCCGCGCAGCGGCCCCAGGGCAGCGGCGCTGAAGGCCATGTTGACCTCGTCACGGGTGACGGGCCGCTTCAGGAGCACCGTGAAATCCGTGAGGCTCACATCCGGCGTGGGCACCCGCACGGCGATTCCATCGATGCGCCCTGCCAGATGGGGCAGCACGAGGTCGATGGCCTGGACCGCACCCGTGGTCGTAGGGATCATGCTCATGCTCGCCGCCCGGGCCCGGCGCAGATCCTCGTGGGGCAGATCCAGAATGTTCTGGTCGCTGGTGTAGCTATGCACCGCCGTCATCAGCCCGTAGTCCAGGCCGAAGGCGTCATCCAACACCTTGGCCATGATCGCCAGCCCATTGGTGGTGCAGCTCGCCGCCGAGAGGATCCGATCGCGGGCAGGCACAAAAGTGGCCTCGTTCACGCCCATCACCAGCGTGCGATCGGCATCCTCCGAAGGTGCGCTTATGAGCACCCGCGCGACTCCCTCCCGCAGATGCGCCGTGACTGCAACGTGCGAGGTGAAGTGCCCTGTGCATTCCAGCACCAGCTCCGCGCCCAGGGCCCCGAAGGGCAGTTCTCCGGGATTGCCTTGGCCGAACACGGGAATGCGCCGCCCGGCCAGGATCAGCGTCTCGCCTTCACTGGCCACGAAGAAATCCGCCCGCCCATGTACGGAGTCGAAGCGGATGAGGTGGGCCAAGGTCCGGGCATCGGTGAGATCGTTCACGGCCACGATCTCCACCTCCGGCAGCTTCGCCAGGTGGCGCAGCACCAGGCGACCGATGCGGCCGAGACCATTGATGGCGAGCTTCAAGGACGATCCTCCGGCCTCCATCCTCGCATGGGGAGAGGCGTCTTCCCACCTGTGGCCGCGGGTATCCTGGAGATCGAAGCGTGAGCCCATGAACTTCCGAGCCTTGCCCAAAGTTGAACTTCATTTGCACCTGGACTGCTCCCTGAGCCATGCCGCCGCCTCGCGGCTGGCCCCGGGACTCAGCCGAGAGGCCTTCGAGCGCGATTTCATCGCCCCGGCCAAGTGCCGGGACCTGGCGGAGTTCCTCACCCGCGCGCCTTCGGGCATTCGCCTGCTCCAGAGCCGGGAAGCCCTGGCGCTGGCCGTGGAGGATCTCTTCGCCCAGCTGCAGGACGATGGCGTGATCTATGCCGAAATCCGTTTCGCGCCTCTGCTCCACCTGGAAGATGGCCTTGCCCCCGAGGCCGTGGTGGAAGGGGTGGATCGGGCCACGGAGGCGGCGATCCGCGCCACCGGCATCGAAGGCCGCCTGATTCTCTGCACGCTCCGGCACTACTCCGAGGCCCAGAGCCTCCAGACCGCGAAACTGGTCGAAACCTTCAAAGGCAGCCGCGTCGTGGCCCTGGATCTTGCCGCCGACGAGGCGGGCTTCCCCATTGATGCCCATATTCCGGCGTTTCGCTACGCCCAAGAATACGGTCTGGCGCGTACGGCCCATGCGGGCGAGGCCCGGGGTGCCGAGAGTGTGCGGGAAACCCTGGAGCACCTGCGGCCTTCACGCTTAGGCCATGGCGTGCGCAGCATCGAGGATGATGAACTCATCCGCCAACTCGTGAACCAGCGAATCCACCTGGAGGTATGCCCTAGCTGCAACGTGCAAACAGGCGTCTGCGGCACCTATGCCGGGCATCCCGTGGATCGGCTCTTCCGCGCCGGGATCTCGCTGGGCATCAACACCGATACCCGCACCATCACCAACATCACTCTGAGTCAGGAATACCAGCGCCTGCACGAAACCTTCGGCTGGGGTCCGGCGCACTTCCAACGCTGCAACCTGGATGCCCTTCAGGCCGCCTTCGTGGAGCCCACCGTGCGAACCCGTCTGCGGGAGAAGCTCCTGGCCACCAACGGAGCCAACGCATGATCCGCGTGATCGCCTTCGATGCCGACGATACGCTCTGGCATAACGAAACCTACTATCGGGATGCCGAAGCGGCCTTCCGCCGCATGCTCGCGGCCTACCATGACGAAGCCTGGATCCAGGAGCGCCTCTTCGCCACGGAGATGCGCAACCTGGGCCACTTCGGCTACGGCATCAAGAGCTTCGTGCTCTCCATGATCGAGACCGCGGTCGAACTGACGGAGGGCCGGATCACGGGCCGGGAGATCCAGGCCATCGTGGACCTGGGCCGGGAGATGCTGGCTCATCCCGTGGATCTCCTGCCCCGGGTCGCGGATACTCTGGCGGCCCTCCAGGGGCACTACCGCCTGATGGTCATCACCAAGGGCGATCTGTTGGACCAGGAGGCCAAGCTGGCCCGCTCGGGCCTGGATGCCTACTTCTCCGCCGTGGAAGTGGTGAGCGAGAAGGACGAAGCCGTCTACCGCGCCCTCCTCGCCCGCCACGCCATCGATCCGGGCGAATTCCTCATGGTGGGCAATTCGCTGCGCTCCGACATCCTGCCGGTAGTGGCCCTGGGCGCCCAGGCCGTCCATGTGCCCTACGCCACCACCTGGATCCACGAGCATGTGGAGGATGTGGACAGCCGCTGTTTCACGACCCTGGAACACCTGGGGCTGCTGCCGGAGTGGCTCGCGGCACAGGCCGAGTAGGGCCAGGGCAGCTTGGCTCTCGTTTTTGCGGCGTTCAGCCTGCAGGGAACGAATTTCGTCTTGACGGAGACTAGTCTGCAATACAGACTTCATTCATGATCCAGACCACCTCGATCCCCCCCGATCACACCCTCCCCGCGCCCCCTTCTGCCCTCTCCCCGGAGGCCGTGAATCGGCTGGCCCACCTCACCCGGGAGTACGCGCGCCTTTCCCAGGGCCATGCGGGGTTGTCCGCCATCCTGGGCGGCATCTTCCTCCTCCTGGTGGCCCTGATGGAGGCGGCCGGACATGGTTGGCGCTTCACCTGGATGGGTGTTTTTTCGCCTTTGCCCCTTCCGGTTGCGCTTGGGGTCGCCGGGCTGCCCTTCCTGTGGCTGGGTGCCCGGGCCGGACTGCATCGCTGGGCCACGGAGCGTTTCGGCCTGGTGGAGCCTTTGCCGGAGCCTCCGAGTCCCGCGCAGGTTCGCAAGGAACGCATCCGGGCCGTGGTGGGGAGGTACGTGATCCCGGGGATCCTGCTGGCGGGCTTGCTCCCCATCTGGATCGAACCCCTGGCTTCCCCGCTCCTCCGATCGGCTTTCCTCCTGGCCTTGGCCCTGGCCCTGCATCGCTCCTTTCCCCGTTTGAGCGGTCGAATGGATCGATTCACGGCCATTCTCCTCTTTATTGCCGGAGGACTCCTGCTTTCCGGCATCCAGATGGCCGCCGGGGACACATTCCTGGCCTATCCCCTGGGGGGCATCGTGGCCCTCGCCTTGGGTTTCCGGGACCATCGGGCCTTCCGCAGCGTGAAGCGTGGATTGGCGGCCCTGCAGGGATTGGCGTGAACGATCCCATCCGCACCCTCCTGGATCTGGACCGCTTGGTTCACGAACCCGCGAGGCTGGCCATCCTCACCGTGCTCGCCTCCGCCCAGGCGGTGGAGTTCAAGTTCCTGGAGCAGGTGACGCACCTCAGCAAGGGCAACCTCAACAGCCATGCCACCAAGCTGGAGACGGCCGGGTATCTGGAAGTGATCAAGGCCTTCCGCGGGAAAGTGCCCGTCACCAGCTTCCGGATCACGGAAACCGGGCGGGAGGCCCTGACGAATTACTGGAAGCAATTGATGGCGGCGCAAAGCTAGCCCCGAAACAACCTGGCCTCGCGCGGGTCCTGCGGGCCGCGGCGAAGCCCTGCCTGAAAGGCGAACCATGCGAATTCCGCGAACCGTGCCCATGGGCCTCCTGCTCAGCCTCCCCATCTGCGGAGTCATCTTCCTGCCGAAGTATTGGACTCCCATGGCGGGGCACTCCCTCTTTGCGAAGGGCATGTTGGCCTATGGCCTGGTGGTGCTGCTCTCCCTGGGGGCCATGGCGAGCGTCGGGGAAGGCCGCTGGAAGGATTTCGGGTTCCAGAAGGTCCAAGGCACCTGGTGGCGCTTCGTGCTCTATGCCCTGCTGCTGGGGGCCACGTGCACCCTGGCCCTGAAGGCGAGCCCGGGAAAAGGCATGGAAGGCGCGCTGAAGGGCGTCGATCCGGCCCGCCTCCTGCTGCTCCTCCTCTTCGGGAGTGCCGTTGAGGAACTCTTCGTCCGGGGCTGGCTCCAGGGCTTCCTCCACCCTTTGAGCGCCCGAGGCGTGAAACTCGGGTCCGCCAGGATCAGCCTGCCCGTCCTCACGGGAGCCCTGGCCTTCGGCGCCATGCATTTCCCGGCTGGAATGGCCATCGATGCTTGGACGCTGGCATTCATTCTCGCGTTCACGACCTCGCTCGGCCTGCTGGCCGGGCTGGCGCGGGAGCGCACGGGCAGCCTTCTTCCGGCCATCGGGGTACACCTGGCAGGAAACGCCGGAGGCATCCTGGGCGGCCTTCTCTACGTGGCCCTGCGGAAATATTCGTAAACCTCCGTCCAGGCCCGGGCACTCCAAGCCGTTCAAAGAACAGGCGCCCCATCCTGCGGGGCGCCTGTTCTTTGGGGTGGGACGGAACTACTGGAAGCGCTCGGTCGTGGCGTTATTGCCGCCCCCGGCGATGAGCACGAAACCGGTGCCGGGTCCCGTGGGGACCAGGGTCGCCGTGGCGTTGGCCCGGGTCGAGGCCATGCTGCCGGTGGCGGTGAACAGGCCCGAAGCGGGGTTGTAGATTTCGGCGCTCGCGAGGTAGACCACGGGACCGCCAGGAGCCGTTTCATCCTGGTCGCCACCGGCGATCAGCACCGTGCCATCCGCCAGGAGCGAGGCCATGTGCCATTCCCGCGCCGCGACCATGGGCGCGGCTACGGCCGAGAAGGTCTTCGCCACAGGATCGAAGATCTCGGCAGCGGCCAGAACGGCGCCGACAGTCTCCAGACCGTTGCGCCCCCCCGCGAAGAGCACCTTGCCATCGGGCAGCCGGGTGGCGGTGTGTCCCCATCGGATCAGGCTCATGTCACCCGCGGGCGTGAACGTGTTCAGCACGGGATCATAGATGTCCGCCGTACCGTAGACGGCCCCGTTGTAGCCGCCGGCGAGAAGGACCGTGCCGTCCGCGAGCAGCGTGGCCGTGTGGGTGGCCCGGGTGCGCGGCGCGGGCCAGGCGTTGGGACCGGCCAGGGTCGTGAACAATCCCGTTGCGGGATCGAAGAGCTCCGCGCCCTTGATGGCGACGTTGTCCGTGCCGCCGGCGACCAACACCAGGCCGTTAGGCAGGAGCGTGGCAGTGTGGTCCATGCGCGCCGCGTTCATAATCCCGGTGGTGGCTGTGAAGGAACCATCCGCAGGGTTATAGATTTCCGCGGTGGCAAGCACCGTATCCGAAACACTGTCATACCCGCCCGTGATGAGCACCTTGCCATCCGGCAAGCGCGTCGCCGCGTGAGAGAACCTGCCGATGCCCATGGGCATCGTGGTGGCCGTGTAGGTCCCCGCGGAATAGACATCCGCCGTGGCCAGGGAACCGCTGTTGCTGCCCCCCACGATGAGCACCGAGGCGTTATCCGCCAGCAGGGTCGCCGTAGGCGAGGATCGGCGGCTGGACATGGAGCCCGCAGACGTGAAGGTTCCGCCCACGACATACACGATCACATCCCGGGTGACAGGATCTTGAGCCGGATTGGTGACGGTCAGGGTGAAAGTGGTGGTCGCAGTGAGCGGAGGCGTCGTGACATCGCCCCCGTTGCTGATGGAACCCAGGGACTGATTCAAGGTGCCCACGCCATCGGCATATTCGGCGTGGAGGGTGACGGTCGATCCGGGTGCCACGGTCGTGGCGCTGGCGGTGAAGGCCGTGATGGTTGCGGTGGGCACCACGGTGATCGGGGCTGTGGCCGTAGTCGGATCCCCGGCATCGTTGGTGACCGTCAGGATGTAGGTGGTGTCGGTGGTGGGGGATACGTTGGTCGTCCCTCCCGTGGTGACGGCGATGTCCCCCGGGGTGATCACGCCGTTACCGCCGGTGAAGGCGTAGCTAAGGCTGGTGCCCGTGCCGTTGGTGATCGTCCCCTTGGCCGCCGCGAAGCTGGTGATCGCAGGCGCGGCGACCACCATGACGGTGGTGGTGGCGGTCTTGCTGGGATCATCCACCGAGGTGGCGGTGATGGTGACACTGCCCGCGGCAGCGGGAGCGGTCCAGACAGTCCCGGCCCAGGTGCCCGCCGTGGAGGACCAGGTGACGGTATTCAGGGCGCCGCCGGTCGCGGTGGCCGAGAAGGTGGTGGTGCTGTTCACGGTCTTGGTGGGGTTCGCGGGGCTGACGGTGCCGACCGCCACAACCTGGGGCGTGACATCCACGTAGGTCGTGGCCGGTAAACCGGCATCGTTGGTGACGGTCAGGATGAACCTA
>JAYREN010000063.1:0-15388 GCA_041908845.1 Holophaga sp.
GCCATGTGGGCCAGGGCCAGGGTGCCCTCCCCCGCCTTGGCGTCAGAGAAGGCCAACTGTTGCAGAGCCAGGCAGGCGTTATTGGCTTGTTCCACCACGCCGGGCCAGAGCTCGAAGGATTGACGACTGCTCTTGGCCCAAGCCTGAAGGTGCGGGCGGGCGTCCTCGCCCTTGAAGACGGCCTGCTGGGCGCGGAAGCCGTGGATCAAGCTCTTCAGGCGGTATGCCTCCGAGGCCCGATCATCGACCCGTATCACGTGATCCGCATGCTCCATGGCCTCCTGCAAATCCCGTTCGCTGACTCCTAGCCCCATCTCTGATCTGAACAGTTTGGTGTAGCCCATAGTGAGAAGGGCCATCAGGCAGTCCGGATCGAGCTTCAGGGCGCGTTCCGCCTCTTTCAATGCCTCGTCGTAGGAATGAATCAGCTCTTGCGCTGGGCGCTCCTTCAGCCGAGTTAAATCACTGATGCGCCCCCAGGTCTCGGCTCGCAGGGCGAGAGGGGCAGAGGCTCCCGGGTCCAGGAGGGAAGCCTCCCCCGCCAGTTCCAGTGCCTTGTTCAACAAGTCGGGTTGAAAGGATCTGAAACGGAATGCCAGAGCTCCACCCTTGAAGAGCCACCAGCGAGCCGCGGTCAAGTGGCTTCCGGGATCTCCCCGTGCCACATCTAGGAGGGTCTGGAGGAGGGATTCCGCCTCCTTGGCGCAGGTTTCAAAGGTGGCAAGATCCAGGGCCTTGTTCGCGCGATCCGCCCAAACGAGATGGCGCAAGTGGTGGGCCTCGATGGTCCAGGGCGTCGTGGCCAATTCGGCACTGGCCAGGCTGAGGGCCTCCTCGTCCCGCCCTTCGATGAAGGCAACCTGGGCCGCGTACAGGTCCCTGCGATCACCGGCCTCCGCGGCATGCTGGAAGAAGGCTACTGCAGGTTTTAGGTATTTCTGGGCCAGCACTCGGCGATCCGATTCCTGCTGTGAAGGGCCCCCGATGAGACGCTGGGAATCCTCGAGGTAGACCTCCAGCAGGACCGAGCCCAACGCCTGGGCCACTGAGGGACCACGAAACCCAAGATTCCAGGCCCGTCTGAGTTCCCTGAGGGCCTCCTGGTTTCGCCCCAGGATCAGGAGGGCTCGGCCCTGGAAATAGGCACCGGGCGCCCGGGCGAGGGGGCCTATGGTCTGGGCTTCGGCCCTCTTGGACTCCATCTGCTTCAAGAGGCGGGCCACCTCGGCGGTGCGATTCTGTTGGGGGCTCAGAGCGCCCATGCGGAAGCGAACCTCCATCTGCTGGGCCGCCTGTTCGAAGCGAGCCGCGATATCGGACTTCATCCGGGTGCGATGCAGGGCCAAGGCGCTGGCGATCAGCGCCAGGAATCCTACACCCGCCGCAGCCACCAGGATCGAACTGAGTTTCGGGTTGCGCCGGGCCCAGGCCTGGATCCGCCGCGGCGGAGAGGCACGACGGGCGCGGATCTTGTCCCCATGAAGGAAGCGTTCCAGATCCTCCGCCAAGGCCATGGCCGATGGATACCGCTGATCTGGGTCCTTTTCGAGGCACCGCAGGATTATGGTTTCCAGATCCCTCGGGATCCTGGGATTGAGCTGCCGTGGGGCGAGGGGTGCGTCGTCCAGCACCCGGCGCAGGATGCTGAGGGCGTGGGCACCCATCCTGGGGCCTGGCGGCGGGGGAGAGTCGGAGAGGGAAACCGGTGTAACCCCCTCGGCCTCCACCAGGGTGGGAATGGAATTGGAAACGTCACCAAAGGGAGGCACCCCTGCCACCACGGCGTACAGGGTCGCACCCAGGCTGTAGATATCCGAGCGGGCGTCCACCAGACGCCCTCCCATGGCCTGTTCTGGAGACATATAGTAGGGCGAACCCAGGATGGCGCCGCTGAGGGTCAGGCTCTCGGCCTCGGTGGCCCGGGCCAGCCCGAAATCCATGATGAAGGCGTGGCGGGTGCCGTCCGGCCGGGTTTCCACCAGGAGGTTCTGGGGTTTCAGGTCACGGTGGATCAACCCATGAAGGTGGGCCGCATGCATGCCTCGCGCCGCCTGGGCCAGCAGTTCCACTCGTTCGGTGAGACTCAGCCCCGGCGCCAGCTGACCCAGGCTGGACCCCTGAATCAGTTGCATCACCACGCAGGTGCGGCCCTCCCAGGTGCCCACCCCGTAGACCTTGGGGATATGGGGATGATCCAGGGCCGCCTGGTACTGGGCTTCCAGCACGAGGCGGATCATCAAGTTGGGAGTCTCCTGGGACAGGATGAATTTCAGCGCGACGAAGCGGTTCAGGTGTCGGTCTCGGGCCTTGAACACCTTGCCCATGCCGCCCTGCCCCAGAAGCTCCAGGACCTGGAAGCGTTCCGAGGGGAATTCCGTGAGTTGGAAGGGAAGGGGAGTTGGAGTGGTCAAGGTGGGATTTCAGTTGGGGGGCATCTGATGGTATCCCGCAAGCCCGCCGATTCGGCCAGTCGACTACATCTTCTCGCAGACGCGCTCCAGCGCCGCGATGAGTGGTTCGACGGATTCCTCCTTGATGGAGCAGAACGCGAGGCGGATGTACTGATCTCCCTGGTTCACCACGCCCACGCTTTCTTCCTGGATGAGTCTTTGACGCACTTGGTCGGCGTTGAGGCCGTCGCGGAGCTTCAACAGGCAGAAGCAGCCGCCATTGAAGGGGAATACCGACCACTGCCGAGTGGGGCGGGTGAGGGCCTTCTTGAGCGCTTCGTAGCGGCCCTGGAGCACCAGGCGCATCTTTTCAAACTCGGCCTCGTGGCGGGGATCGGCCAGTTCAATTTCCATGAGGTGCTGAGTGAGCCCCACGGGACTGCCGATGCCGCTGCGGATCAGGCCCATGCACTTGTCGACCAGGATGCCCGCGCACTCCTTGTCTACGCCGAAGGTGAGGAAGCCCACGCGACCGCCGAAAAAGGAGAGTTCCTTGGTGATGCCGTCGCACTTGAGGGGAATGAGGTTCCTCTCGCGATCGATCAGCTCGAAGAAGAGGCTCTTGCGGGTGGCGGCGGGGTCGAAGACCAGGCCGTGGTAGGCGTCATCGCAGAAGACAATGACGGTGCGGTCTTTAGCAGCTTCCACGATCACATCCGAGATGGCCTTCATCTCTGTGGGTGTGGGGCTGTAGCCGTTGGGGTTGCTGGGGAAGTTCAGGAGCAGGTGCACCTTGCCCTTCACACCTGCCAGTGTTTCACGCAGGCCCTCGAGGTTGAAACCACCCTGGGCGTTGTAGAAGTGGAAGGTTTTGAAGCTGCCCTGGAGGCGGATCTGGAAGATCTGCTCGTAGTTGTCCCAGTAGAGATCGGGGACCACCAGCGTGTCGCCCTCGGCGAAGAAGAGTTCCGCCGCCATGTTCAAGGCGTGGCAAATGCCGGCGCTCACCACGCCCATGGTCACCTGCTCCATCCGGGCGTCCTCTTTCACCAGCTTGGCGTGCCACGCCTTTCGGGCCGTCTCGCGACCGCCGATGGGGCTGTACAAAAAGGCATCCTTGGGGCTCAGTGCCGAGAGTTTTTCGGCCATGGGCGCCAGGGGCAGCGGGTTGCCGGCGCCATCGGTGATCTGCCCGATGGTGGCGTTGATCTGGCAGTTCTTGCTCTGGGCGGCCTGGAAGGGGATGCCCTTGGGAAAGAAGGACCTCCGGCCCAGAGGCGACAGGGCCTCGAGGATGGCCGGGTTGATGGCCTTGATCCGGTCATTGCGGTCCTGGGCTTCGGGATGGATGGACACGGGAACCTCGCGAGAATGAGCGCCCAGGGCGCTCTCGAAAAATGGAAACAGAAACCAGCGGCCAGGAAGGCCGATCACTTCAGGAAACCAACATCGGAGCCGCCTTGGGGGGCACTGTGCCCGGAGGGCGGAGAGATGGGTCCAGGATATCAAGTCCGGAGCCTTCTCGCCGCGGAAGGCGGTATGCGGAGTCTTCCAATCAGCTGCTGCCCGCATTGATCCCACTGGGGCGCAGGGAATAGACTCACTTCCAAGCGGCCGGATCGGAAAACCTGAGGTAAACAGGATGACCGTCTGGCCCTCTATCCCTGGAGACGGTTCAGATGAGCGCTGGCTTTCACGTTCCCGACTTCGTCAAGAATCCCCAGGCGGCGGCCTGGGTCCAGGAGGTGGCGGAACTCTGTCAGCCCGATGCGATCCATTGGTGTGACGGTTCCCAGGAGGAATACGACAGGTTGTGCGCTCAGATGGTCGCGAGCGGTACCTTTCAGAAGCTGAATCCCGAGAAGCGGCCTGGCAGTTTCCTTTGCCTCTCCGACCCCAGCGATGTGGCCCGGGTGGAGGACCGCACCTTCATCTGCTCCCGCCGCAAGGAGGATGCGGGCCCCACCAACAACTGGGAAGACCCCCGGGAGATGAAGGAAAAACTCACGGGACTGTTCCGGGGTGCCATGAAGGGGCGCACGCTCTACGTGATTCCCTTCAGCATGGGGCCTCTGGGTTCGCCCATCGCCCACATCGGCATCGAACTGACGGACAGTCCCTATGTCGTAGTGAACATGCGCATCATGACCCGCATGGGGCGTCAGGTCTGGGACGTGCTCGGGGCCGGAGCCTTTGTGCCCTGCTTGCATTCTGTGGGCATGCCGCTGGCGGCGGGGCAGAAGGATGCGCCCTGGCCCTGCAACAAGACCGACAAGTACATCGTGCACTTCCCCGAGGATCGCGCCATCTGGAGTTTCGGCTCCGGTTACGGCGGCAACGCGCTGCTGGGAAAGAAGTGTTTTGCGTTGCGCATCGCCAGCGCCATGGCCCGGGATGAGGGCTGGCTGGCGGAGCACATGCTTATCCTCGGCCTGGAGGATCCCAAGGGCGAAAAGACCTATGTGGCGGCGGCCTTCCCCTCCGCCTGCGGCAAGACGAATTTCGCCATGATGCAGGTGCCCGAGCAATTCAAGGGCTACAAAGTGACGACCATCGGCGATGACATCGCCTGGATCAAGCCCAACGAGGATGGGAAGTTCCACGCCATCAACCCCGAGGCGGGCTTCTTCGGCGTCGCGCCGGGCACCTCCATGAAGTCCAATGCCAACGCCATGCTATCGGCTCGGGCCAACGCCATCTTCACCAACGTGGCCCTCACCCCGGATGGCGATGTGTGGTGGGAGGGCATGACGGAGGAAGTGCCCGAGGGCCTCACGAACTGGCAAGGGCAGCCGCACGACAAGGCCAGTGGCAAGCCCGCCGCCCACCCCAATGCGCGCTTCACCGCCCCCGCCCAGCAGTGCCCGAGCATCGATCCCGCCTGGGAGGATCCTGCGGGGGTGCCCATCTCGGCCTTCATTTTCGGCGGTCGTCGGGCCACCACCGTGCCCTTGGTGGTGCAGGCCTTCAATTGGAGTTTTGGCGTCTACATGGCCGCCACCATCGGCAGCGAGATGACCGCCGCCGCCGCGGGCAAGCTGGGCGAGGTGCGCCGTGACCCCATGGCCATGCTGCCCTTCTGCGGCTACCACATGGGCGACTACTTCAACCACTGGCTGCAGATGGGCCGCCAGATCGCCGATCCTCCCCGCATTTTCTGCGTGAACTGGTTCCGGAAAGGGCCCGAGGGAAAGTTCTTGTGGCCCGGCTATTCCGAGAACTTCCGTGTGCTCAAGTGGATCGTGGATCGGGTTCACGGCCGGGCCTACGCCCGGGAAAAGGAACTGGGCTACGTGCCGCGAACCCAGGATCTGGACCTCGAAGGTCTGAATGGTTTCACCCGGGAGCAGTACTGGGCCCTGCGCCGCATCGATCGCGTCGAATGGCGGCGCGAACTGCTGCAGCACGAGGAACTCTTCGAGAAGCTCTACGACAAACTGCCCAAGGAGTTCCAGCACATGCGCCAACTCCTCCAGTCCAACCTCTGGCGCAGCCCCGAGGACACGGGCCTTGCACCGGAACGATAACCCACGCCTCCGGTCCTTGGCGGAATGTCAGATGTTGGTTGAAGAAACGAATTTTGTGGCCAATCCAACCTAGAATTTCACCCATGCCTCAGCTTCTCCTCGGCGCCTCTCCCCCCGAACTGGGCCCCTTCGTGGAGGCCCCGCCCAAGGGCTGGACGGTGGCCTGCACGGGGGTGGGGCAGCTGTTGGCGGCCGGGAGCACCGCGCGGTTGATCCAGGAGATCCACCCCAGCGGTGTGCTGTTCGTGGGAACCTGCGGACATTTCGATGATCGCCTGAAGGTCGGCGATGTGATCTGGGTGGCCGAAGCCATCTCCAGTTCCCTCGGTGAGCGCCAGGGGGAGAGCTATCGCCCCGTCATCGAGCGCACCCAATGGCCCGCCACCCTCCACCCACCGGACCTGCCTGCCTATCGCGTCGTCGTGCCCCCGGCCATCACCCGAACCCGCGAGGGGGCGGCGCTGCTGGGGAGTCTGGGGGAGGCCGAGAACCTCGAACTCACGGGCGTGTTCTCCGCGTGCCACTCGGCGGATGTGCCCGTGGGTGCTGTGCTTATCGTTGTCAACGAGGTGGGCCCCCATGGTCAGGCCCAGTGGCTGGCCAATCACGCCGCCCTCAGTGCGAGACTGATGGAAGCGCTTCGGTCGCTGGGGGTTCTCTAGCTACCTCTCGGCGCGGGTTTCACCGGGCGACTTGAGTCCAATGAAGGCGAGCAACGCCCCGGCCAGGGCCGCGAGCAGGGCCATCCAGAAGCCGAATTCCCACTGCACTCCGACCACACCCTGGCCTTGTTTCAGGGTGTCCTGGTCCACCTTCATTTTCATGGCCAGCAGGGTGATGGCGCAGAAGGCCGCAGCGATGGCGCTGCCGAGTCTGCCGACCTTGCCCCGGATGAAAGTGAGGCTCAGGGCGGCGAGAGCCGCCACGATGGCCAGGGTGGCCAGGGGCTCGGGCTTGATCGTTTCCACCCTGGCACGGGCGGAGAGAGGCTCCTTGGTCGAGAGGGTCGTGCCGGTGGCGAGCTGAACCCCGTTCATGGTGACGAGTTTGGCGCCCCCGCAGGTCAGGGTGGTGAAGGGCAGGAGGAAAAAGACCAGCATGGCCCCCAGAAGGCTGCGGGTGAAGATGCGGTTCAGCTGGGGAGTCATGGAAATCCTTTGGGAAGGCTGAGGGTTCACGGTCGTTTCGATTGGCCTGGGGTCTGGCTCCAAACTACCCGCGGGCCCAGAGGCTGGGGTGTATGGCTCTTGAGAAAGCAATTACCCGATTATCGGCCTGACTCAGCCACGAAGGAAAAATCGCATCGAAACCGCGATTGCACGCGAATACCCCAATCAAGGCCCGTCTGGGCCTGCGGCCCCCATTCGCGCGCCCGCAAGGGGGTATTCGTGAAATTCGCGGTTAAGTCTTTTTGGCGGAGTTTGGCCGATAATCGGGAGGAATTAGCAAATGGAATCAAAAATTTTAGAAAATCTTAGTTGAAACAAGTCAAATTTGTTCTAACCTGGATTCAGGAGGCTTCCATGTCCCTGCTTCCCTTCACCCAGAAAGCCAACGATGCCCTGGTGGCGGCCCGGAATCGAGCCCTGGAGGGCCCTCATGCGGAGCTGCTGCCCCAGCACCTCTTCGCCGCCCTGCTGGTTCCCGAGGTGGGTCTGCGACCGGTGCTGGAACAGGCGGGCCTGGTGGGCGAGGCGACCCAGGGGCTGGAGGCGGGAGCGGAGGCCCTGCTGGACAAGCTGCCCAAGGCTGTGGGAGGCAGTGAGCCCCAGCCGGGTCCGGCCCTGCGGAATTTCCTGGAGCTGGCCAGCGACACGGCCCGGGGACTGGCGGACCGCTACATCGCCACCGATGCCATGCTGCTGGCCTTCGCCAATGCCCACACGGACGTGAAGAAGCTCCTGGCGCGCTTCGGCCTGGATCGCCCGAAGCTGGAGGCCGCCATCCGCGAGTCCCGGAAGGGCGCCCGGGTGGAGGATGAGCGGGCCGAGGAGAAGTTCGCCAGCCTGGAGAAATACGCCAAGGACTTCACGACTCTTGCCGAAACCGGCAAGCTCGATCCGGTCATCGGCCGGGATGAGGAGATCCGCAGGGTGCTGCAAGTGCTCTCCCGGCGCACCAAGAACAATCCCGTGCTCATCGGCGAGCCCGGCGTGGGCAAGACCGCCATCGCCGAGGGCCTGGCCCAGCGCATCGTCAAGCGCGACGTGCCCGAGAGCCTGAAGGGCATCCGCCTCATGGGCCTCGACATGGGCGCGCTGGTGGCGGGGACGCAGTACCGCGGCCAGTTCGAGGAGCGCCTCAAGGGCGTCATCCAGGAAATCGAACAGAGCGAAGGCAAGATCGTGCTCTTCATCGACGAACTGCATCTGCTCGTGGGCGCGGGCAAGACCGAGGGCAGCATGGATGCGGCCAATCTGTTGAAGCCTGCCCTGGCCCGGGGTGATCTCCGTTGCATCGGCGCCACCACCCTCAACGAGTACCGCGAACACATCGAGAAGGATGCGGCCCTGGAGCGGCGCTTCCAGCCCGTCTTCGTGGACGAGCCCAGCACCGAGGATGCCATCTCCATCCTTCGGGGCCTGAAGGAGCGCTACGAGCTGCACCATGGCGTGCGCATCCGCGACGCCGCCCTGGTGGAGGCAGTGTTGCTGAGCTCCCGGTACATCTCCGATCGCTTCCTGCCGGACAAGGCCGTGGACCTCATGGACGAGGCGGCCTCCAGCGTGCGCATGCAGATCGATTCACGCCCCATCGAGATCGATGTGCGCGAGCGGCGTGAGATGCAGATGCAGCTGGAGCGCCACGCCCTCACCAAGGAGAAGGACGCCCACAGCAAGGCCCGCCTCAAGGAACTGGAAAAGGAGATGGCGGAGCTGAACGAGGAGCTGAGTGGATTGCGCGCCCAATGGGAAGGCGAGAAGAAGGCCATCGAGATCACCCGCGCCCAGCAGAAGCGTCTGGACGACCTGCGCATCGAACTGGAACAGGCCAAGGGGAAGGGCGAGTACGAGCGGGCCAGCCGCCTGGAGTATGGCGAGATCCCGGTGCTGGAGAAGCAGCTTGAGGCGGCGTCGGATCGCAAGGAGGCGATGCTGCGGCTGGAAGTCGGAGAAGCCGATGTCGCCGCAGTCGTGAGCAAATGGACAGGCATCCCCTTGGATCGCCTCATGGAAGGCGAGGTGCAGAAGCTGCTCCACATGGAGGAGCGCCTCGCCCAGCGGGTGGTGGGCCAGGAGAAGGGCCTGCGGGCCATCAGCGAGGCCCTGCGGCGCAACCGGGCGGGGCTCGGCGATCCCAAGCGGCCCATCGGGTCGTTCCTCTTCCTGGGCCCCACGGGCGTGGGCAAGACCGAAGTGGCGCGGGCCCTGGCGGAATTCCTCTTCGATGACGAGAACGCCATGGTGCGCCTCGACATGAGCGAGTTAACCCACGAGGCCGATGCCACGCGCCTCATAGGCGCTGCCCCGGGCTACATCGGCTACGAGGAAGGCGGTCGCCTCACGGAGGCCGTGCGGCGCAGGCCCTACTCCGTGATCCTCCTGGACGAGATGGAGAAGGCTCACCCGCGCATCTTCGACCTCTTCCTGCAAGTGCTAGAGGATGGCCGCCTCACGGACGGCCACGGCCGCACCGTGAACTTCCGCAACACGCTCATCATCATGACCAGCAACGTGGGCTCCGAAGCCATTTTCGAGGCGGGCGGCGAGGTGGCGAAGGCCCAGGTCGCCGTGAACGGCGCGCTGCGCGCCCACTTCCGCCCGGAGTTCCTCAACCGGATCGACGAGATGGTGAGCTTCCGCACCCTGACCCAGGAGGACATGAAGGCCGTGGCCCGCATTCAGCTCCGGCGCCTCGAGGCCCAGCTCCGGGAAAAGCGCATCGAACTCCAGGTGGGTGACGAGGCCCTGGACTGGCTGGCCCGGGAGGGCTTCGATCCCCAGCTCGGGGCGCGCCCTCTCAAGCGCCTCATCCAGCAGGTGGTGGTCAATCCCCTCAGCCGCCTGCTGCTGGAAGGCGGCCTCAAGGCTGGCGAGCTATGCCACCTGCGAGTGGAGGGTGGACAGCTGGGTGTCGTGGCCGAGGCGGTCCAGTAGACCTCACTCGCCCTTGAAGACCGGCGGGCGTTTTTCCAGGAAGGACTGGATGCCCTCCTTGTAGTCGCGGCTGTCGTAGACCTTGCGGCGCAGGCCCTGGATTCGCTCGAACATGTTGGGGGGCAGCGGACTGGCATTGCCCAGCAGCCGGAAGCTCTCCTTCATGGCGGCGATGGAGAGGGGGCTGTTGCGGGTGATCCGCTCGGCCAGCTCGAAGGTGAAGGCCTCGAGCTCCTCGCTGGGCAGGAGGTGGTTGAGGATGCCCACTTCGAGAGCCCGCTCCGCCGAGATGGGCTGGGCGCTGAAGAACATCTCCTTGGCGGTATTGACCCCCAGGATGTTCATGAAGCGCAGGAGGCCGCTGGGATTGTAGGGTACGCCGATCTTGGCAGGGGTCATGGTGAACTGGGCCTTGGGGCTGCCGATGAGGATGTCACAGGTGAGCGCCACATCGCAGGCGCCGCCCCACACGCTGCTGTCGATCATGGCGATGACGGGCATGGGCAGGTGCTGGATCTCCCGCAATACCCGCACCAGGGGATCGTCGTAGCCCAGCGGATCGCGGCCGGGCATTGGCAGTTCGCGCACGTCATGGCCCGCGCTCCACACCTTGGCGCCTTCGTGGGCCCGCAGGATGATGACCCGCGCCCGGGCCTCCCGCATCTCCTCGAAGGCGTCGAACATCTCGCTGATCATGGTGTCCGACAGCGCGTTGCGGTGCTCGGGATGGTTCATCGTCACCGTGCCGATGAAGCCGTCGAGGCGGGTCTGGATCATGGGCATGGGAGTCTCCGCAGCCTTTCAGGAAAGCCTATGGCATGGGGTCAAGGCGTGACCGGCTCCCAGCGGGTGCGGTTCAGCCAGACCATGACCTCGTGGCCCTTGTCGTCCTTGCCCGCGAACCGCAGCTTCACGGGGCCTTTGGCGTCGCGCTTCGTCACCTTGATGCCGGGGCCGGCGCCTTCGGTCAGCAGGCGGTACAGGCTCTCGGAGCTGCCCATCTGGGGGAGGAAGGGCAGGGGCAGGGCGCCGAGGGTGGCGGCCTGCTGGTCGAGGTTCTGCCGCGGGATCTGCACGCGGTAGCCGCCGCGGTCTCCCGTAAGCAGGACCAGCCGCTCGCCCAGCCCATGGATCTCCAGCACGACTTTTCCGCTGGCGGGTTCGAGCAGCACGCTGAGGGAGCCCTTGCCCTCGCCGTCGGGGCCCGCGTAGCCCCACCCGTACTGTGCTCGAAGGGGCTGCGCAGGGGCAGGTGCGGGAGTCGGAAGGCTGGGGGGTGTCAGGAACATGAAGATCACAGGGCTTCCTCCTCGAGATCGGATTCCTCGGCCTCGAGAGGCGCTTGGGTGTCGGCGGGGCTGCTCTCTGCCTGCTTCTTGGCCAGGCGCGTACGAAGTTCCCGAACCCGTTCCTCCAGAGCCTTGCGTTCGGAAAACGCGTAGGCGAGGGCACGTTCCCATTGTTCTAGGGCCTCTTCCGGGTGTTCCAGGGCGAGGAGGGTCTCGCCCAGGTGCAGATGGATTTCGGGGCTGAAGGGCGCGAGTCCGGCGGCTTCCCGGAGCACTTTTTCCGCTTCTTTCAGCTTACCCTGCTTGAAGAGCGCCCAACCCCAGCTGTCCATGGTGTTGCCATTCTTGGGATCCTGCTTCAGCGAAGCCTCGATGAGGGCCGAAGCCTCCTGGAGATTGCCTTCGCCCTCCAGCAGCAAGTAGCCGAGGTTGTTCTGGAGGGTGGGATGGCCGGGATTCAGGCGCTGGCCTTCGCGGAGGATGCGCATGGCCTCGTCCCGCCGCCCCAGTTCCTGAAGGGCATTGCCCTGGAGCAGCAGCAGCTCCACGTCCCGCACCGGGGCCGCGTTGCGGGCCAGCTGCACATATTCCAGGCAGCGTTCCCAGCGTCGGAAATTGCCCAGAAGAGAGGCCATGACCTCCAGGTCGAGCTGGGCCAGGGCGGCGCGGGGGCCCTTCTTGGAAAAGAGATTCTCATCGAAGCGGTTGGCAGGGATGCTGCGCGCCAGCTGGAAGATGCCGTGGTCGGGGAACCGATTCATTCCATCGCGCAGAACCTGGCGGGCCAGCTTCCAGGCCTGGATCTGCAGCAGTCCCTGGGCGCGCAGGGCCAGCAGATCGGGCTGTTTCTCGGTCTCGGGCCAGCCCTTGAGGAGCTCCAGCATCTCCCGGCTGCGGCCATCCAAGAGGATGGATGTGGCCAGCAGAACGCGAGCATTGGTGGCCAGCTGCTCATCCTCCTTGGTGAAGCGCTGGGCCTTGAGCACGGCCCGCCACCGAGGCTCGGACTCCTTGAATCGTCCCAGGTTCAAAAGGCAGATGCCCGTGTGGTACTCACCGCGAGGGGTGGAGCGCAGGGCCTCGGCCTGGCGCAGGCTCTCCAGGGCTTCCTCGAAGCGGGCCGTGCGGATCTGGATGAGGGCCACGTTGTCCCAGACCGCGGGTTCCTTGGGGAGGTGGCGGCCCAGCAGGGCGAAGCTCTCCTCGGCGTGGCCCAGGAAACCCTTTTCCACCTGTTCTCGGGCGAGATCTTCGAGCATCCGAAGGCTGTTGGCATCGGGGAATTTGCCCTGACTGAGGGCCAGCACGGCCTCGCGCCGGGCCTCGTAGTTCTTGAGATTGCCCGCCAGGGTTGCGACCCTCTCCCAGGCGATGTCACCCAGCGATTTGCCCTGGATGGAAAAGGGCGGGCGCAACCGACCCACGCGAATCCAGGCCTTCAGGGCGCCGGGCTCGTCCTTGCGAGTCTCGGCCACCTCGGCCAGGCGGGTCCAGAGTTCCGGATCCATGGGCATGAGGTTCGCGGCCTTCTGGAGGGCCTTCTGGGCCAGGGGTCGGGCCTCTTCGAGCTTGCGCCCCCGGGTGTAGTGCAGCATGCCCAAGTGGGCCCAGGCCTCCGCGTTCTGGGGCGCCAGATCCGTGGCGCGAGTGCCGGGAGCCACGGCGCCTTCGAGATCACCGGATTCCACCAGGGCCTCGGAAAGGCGCAGATGGGCCTCGGCGCTCTGGGGCACCAGGACCGTGGCCCTGCGGAAAAGCGCGACCGCCCGGGCGGGATCATCGCCGCCGCCCCGTCGCTGCAGGGCGCGCCCCTGAAGGATGAGGGCGCGCGGATCTTCATTGGAATCTGCCCAGAGAAGACCGCCGGTGGCGCCAAGGATGGCGGGGAGCAAGAGGGTTTTCAATGCGTACACGGCATCATCTCGGATAGGGAAGCCAACAGCCTCGCATGGGCGAGGCCCCAGGCTTCGGCCGGCAGGAAGCGCAGTTCGGCGCGACTCCCGGGCTGAGGCAGAACGCAGTGTACCGCCGTGGGGGTGCCGGTGGATCCCGCGATGGCCTTTTTATCGCGGAGAAGCCAGGGTCGGCACTGATCCCAGGGGGCGATTTCCGGGGCCAAGGGCGCCAGGCGCCGCGCGAGGCTCTGGAGCAGGGGCTCCGGGAACGCGGGCAGGCCCTGGGCTTCCGCCAGGAAACAGGCCGCGAGCAGACCCAAGCCCACGGCCTCGCCGTGGAGCAGCCGGAACTCCGAGGCGGCCTCCAGGGCATGCCCCAGGGTGTGACCCAGGTTCAGGAGCTTGGGGGCGCCGGCTTCGCGCAGGTCCCCGGGGACGCAACCACCCTTCACTGCGAGCGACCCGGTGAGGGATTCGCGGGAGGGTGTCGGTTCCTCCAGGATCCGCAGGGCCCAGGCCGTGTCGCCCTCCGCCAGGGCCGTCTTCACCAGCTCCCAGCGACCGGATTCCAGATGCCGAGGCGGAAGCGAGGCGAGAAAGGCGCTGCACACCACCATGCGCTGGGGAGGGTGGAAGGCTCCGGCCAGGTTCTTGCCCGCCGATAGATTCACGGCGGTCTTGCCGCCCAGCCCCGCATCGATCTGGGCGAGCAGGGTGGTGGGCCAGGCCTGCCACGCGAGCCCCCGCAGGAACAGGGCCGCCGCGAGTCCCGCCATGTCCGTGAGCGCGCCGCCGCCCACGGCGACGATCACGGCTTCCCGGTGGAGGGGCAGGCTCGCCCAGGCCTCCAGCCAGGGCAGCAGGGTCTCCATCCTTTTGCTGGCTTCGTCCACCCGCACCCAGTGGGTCGCGGCGGGCTCGGGCATGGCTGCGGCCCGCCAGGTTTCGCGGACGGCCTCATCCCCGATGAGCGCCCAGGGCGCCTGGGGCAGCAGACTCGCGTCCAGCTCGTCGATCAGATGAACTTCGGTGGGGAAGTCATCCGGCAGAGGCAGCCGCATGGGCTCAGAGCCTCTCTCGATAGTCGTCGGCATCGTCCTCGCCGCCGGGGTCCTTCCGGAAACGATCGATGAACTGATCCAGCTCGATGTAGCGATCCGCGGCGTCCATGACGCGATTGGCCATGGCGCTGCGGAAACCAGCCACCTCCACCCGTACGCCCTTCTGGGCGAGCGCCGAAAGGGGGTAGGTAAAGTCCTCGTCGCCGCTCACGAGGATGACCAAGTCTAACTTGTCGGCGTAGCTCAGCATATCGGTGGTGATCTCCACCTCGAGGCGGGCGCGGCGGCTGCCGTCTCGCTCCACCTTCACGGCCTTCTGGACCACCCTAAAGCCGTTGCGGCGCATCCAGTGCAGGAAGCCCCGCTGGCGATCCGCGCCTTCGTCCACGCCGGTATAGAAGAAGGCTCGGAGCAGCTCGCGGTCCCGACCCACAAGAAAGGCCAGCAGCTTGGCGTAATCCATTTCGAAGCCCAGCTGGCGGGCGGAATGAAAGATGTTGTTGCCGTCGATGAACACTGCGCAGCGCATCATTGGGTGCGTTCCTTTTTGGATCAAAACCTGAAATAGATATCTGAAATAACCGCCTCGACAATGATGCCAGGGCCGCAGGCATGGAAGAATGGTTTCATGTCCGACGCTGCCAACACCTTTTTCCAGAGTGATCAGGTGGATCAGCAGCCCATGCGTCACACGCTGCTCTTCCGCCTCATTGGGTATCTGAGGCCCTACTGGCTTTCGCTCATCGTGCTGCTGGTCCTGATGGCCGCGGGAGCGGCGCTGGAGGTGCTCCCCAGCGAGTTCACCCTGCGGCTCATCGACCACCACCTGGCCAAGGGCTCCATGGCGGGGGCCGGTCCCCTCATCGGGGCCTTCTTCGGCTTCCTGGCGCTGGCCTTCCTCGTGCACACCTGCCGCTACATCCTGCTGAGTTGGGTGGGGCAGATGGCCATGCTGGATCTGCGGATGCAGCTCTTCACGCACCTGATGAGGCGAAGTACCCACTTCTTCCACCGCAACCCGGTGGGGCGCCTGATGACCCGGGTCATCAGCGATGTGCAGAACCTCAACGACATGGTCTCGTCCGGCTTCGTGGCCCGTGGGGGAGATGCGCTTTCCCTGTTGGCCATC
>JAYREN010000064.1:0-15022 GCA_041908845.1 Holophaga sp.
CACCACCTTGATGTTGGCGCCAGGGAGATGCACGGGACTGGGGAGGAAGGGGACCTCGGCCATGGAGACTCCGTCGGAATGCATGTTCACAACCATTTCTTGAACTTGTCGAGGAAGCCGCCGGTGCTGCGTGCGGCGCGACCGGAGGCGTCGTTCATTTCCCGGTGCAGGGACTTCACGGCACCCAGGGCGTTGGTGTAGAGGGGATTGCCCATGACCTGGGGCAGGCCCTGGATGCCCGCCACCTTGCCCAGCACGACCCGAGGCCGCCCCAGGATGTTCTGGGCCAAAATCGGCAGGCAGGGCAGCAGGGCGCCGCCCCCCACCAGGTGAACCCCGCCATGGATCTCGTGCATGAGACCGCTGCGGCCAATCTCAGCGAGGACCATGTTAAGCAGTTCGATGGCGCGGGCATGGAGCACCTCCGCCAGCTCCCGGCGGGAGACCATGCGACCCTCCTCCTCCAGCTCGATCTGCTCGGAGGCATCCACCTGGGTGGGCAGGGCCGTGCCGTACACCCGCTTGATGCGCTCGGCCACACTGATGCCGCCCAGGTGCTTGGTGATCTCCAGGTCCTTGGTGAAGTGCTGGCCGCCGATGGGAATCACCGCCGAATGGCAGAGCGAGCCGCGGATGAATACGCCCATGTGGGTGAGCTGATCGCCGATGTCCACCACCACGGCGCCGTTCTCCGCGTCCTCCCGGGAAAGCACGGCCTCGGCGCTGGCCAGGGGCGAATAGATGAGTTTGGCGCCCTGAAGGGAGGAGAGGTGCATGGCGCGGTGGATGTTTTCCAGCACCGAGCCTGGCGCCACGATGATGCGGATCTCCGCCTCCAGCGTGTCGCCCACCATGTTCACGGGGTTCTTGATCTCCCGCTGGCCCTTGATGTGGAACATCTGGGGGATGCGATGGAGAACCGTCTCCTCCTTGGCCAGCTTGCAGGCGTTGGTGGCCTGCTCCATCACCCGGTCGCGGTCGGCCACGGTGATGACTCGATCGGGATTGGAGATGGTGATGGAATCCCGAAGGTTCTCGCCCTTGAACTGGATGCCGTCCACGGACACGCAGATGCCGCTGAGGGCCGTCTGGCCCGCGGTGCGCATGGCCTCTTCCACCACGCGGTTCACCGCCGCCACGGCCAGATTGATGTCCGTGATCTCGCCCTGGCGGATGCCGCCCTCGGAACCGGCGATGCTGGCCCCAGTAACACTGAGCCCGCCTCCTTCTTCCTGGACCGCGACGACCGCGACGACTTTGCTTGCTCCGAGATCCAGACCGAGGAGTACGGCGGGTTGCACCATGTGGGTTCCTAGTTCCTTTCCCTGATCATACCCGCATGGAGCCTGGAAATTCGAGCCCCGGAGCCCGTCCATGTATTATCCCGGGCCGCGCTGGGGTGCCAGCCGAGCGAGGCAAGGAAGGCGACGAAGGCCTTGGTGGACCCAAGGACGAGGAGCCTGACGCAGCATCGCGACGGCTGGCGCCCGCAAAGGGCTCGCTGGCTGTGTCTGCGCCTTCGGCCGATGGACCTGCATCGCCTCTCACGCGCCTTCGTGCCATCCAGCCCTTTGCACTCAACGCGGCTCCCGGAGAATACGTGGCCGGGCTCCTAGTGTTTGTCGTTCTGGGCCTTCGGCGGCACCGTTTCCTCCAGATCCCCCGCCACCACATCCCCATCCCAGCGGAGATCGAAGTACCGCACCCGGGCCAGTTCCTCACCCTTGGCGTAGCGCTCGAGGTAGATGGCCTGGAAATCGGGGATGTTCTTGGCGGGGTCCTGCTTCGAGAGGTAGATCGGCGCCTTGAGCCCTTCCAGGAAGGCCACGGGGCCCCGGGGGCTCCAGCGGAGCTCCGAGATGCGCTCGTAGAAATCCTTCTGCCGCTCCCGCAGCACCGAGGCGGCGCGGATCAGGGCCACGATGGATTCGTCGCTCTGGCTCTTGGGTTCTGCGACCACGGGAATGGGCAGCAGATTGCTCTGGTTCACCCGGTCCAGCAGCACGCCATCGTCCGCCAGGAGGAACACTCCCGTGGAGCGCGTCAGCCATAGCAAGGGCTGGCGTTCTTCCAGCACCAGGCTGAGGCGGTCGGGTGGATCGCGGCGGATGATCAGCCCCTTCACCCAGCGCCGCGCCTCCAGGGTGGCCCGCAGCTTCTCCACATCGAACCAGAACAGCGGTTTCCCCAGGCAGAGCTCATTAGCCACCCGCTGCACTTCCGCCAGGCGCTCGCCCCGGCAGCCCGTGATGTTCACCGCCTCGATGGTGAGCCGCTGAAGGCCGAGGTAGCGCTGCCCCAGCTCCAGCACGCCCCATCCCGCCCCCGCCACCAGCGCGGCCACGATGAGCACCCGCACCCAGGGAAGCCAGGGCCGCGAGGGTCGGGTTTTAGGAACGAATGCCATGTCGCCAGCGTACCCCAAACGGGAGATTCAGCTTCGCCAGATCTCCACTTCGGATTGCAGTTCCACCCCGTGTGCCCGGGAGACCCCTTCCCGCACCCGGATCATCAGTTCCTCAAAGTCCCCGGGCGTAGCATGCCCATGGTTCACCAGAAAATTCGCATGTTCCAGGCTCACCTCGGCATCGCCGATCCGCAGGCCCTTGAGGCCCGCGGCCTCGATGAGGCGCCCGGCGCTATCACCAGGGGGATTCTTGAAGATGCAGCCTGCGTTGCGCTTGCCCATGGGCTGGCTGGTGCCCCGTTTCGCCCGATGCTTGGCCATCTGGGCGCGGATGCGGGTCGGGTCGCCTTCCACCAGGCGCGCCGTGGCAGAGAGCACCACATGGCCCGGGGTGAACCAGCTCCCCCGGTAGCAAAATTCCCCGGCTTCGGGCGCTTTCTCCACCAGGTCGCCCTCGGGGGTGAGGAAGCGGTAGCGGGCCAGGACCTGCACCCACTCGCCGCCATAGGCGCCTGCATTCATGCGAATGGCGCCCCCCAGGCTGCCGGGGATGCCGCTGGCCCATTCCAGGCCCGACAGGCCCGCCGTGGCCGAAGCCTCCGCCAGAGCGATATGACCGTGGCTGGCGGGGGCGGTCAGTTCCGTGCCCATCCGCTGAGCCTTCGCACCCAGGCGGAGACGCAGCACAGGCATCTCGATATCACCCAGCACCACCAGGTTCGACCCGCCTCCCAACACGCGGTACGGCAGTCCCTCCCGGTGGCAGGTAATCACGAAGGTCTGGGCCTCGGCCTCGGTGGCGGGCTCGAAGAGCCAACGACAAATACCGCCCACCCCCAGGGTCGTGAGGCGCACGAAGGGCACATCCCGCGTGTGCGGGACGTTCAGGAGTTCATCCGGGAGGGGGCGCGCCATGGACTTCGAGTATCTCATTCGCGGCCGGATTCCAACGCCATCAGCCGCGCCTTGGTCTCCAGGCTGCCGAAGAGGCTGAAGCCCCCGGGCCCGTTGGCCGCCACCACCCGGTGACAGGGGATAAGGATGGGCATCGGATTCCTCGCCATCACCTGACCCACCGCCCGGGCCGCCCCCGGAGAACCCGCCATGCGGGCCAGCTGACCGTAGGTGAAGGTCTCTCCGGGCCGAGTGGCAATCAAAGCCTCCAGCACTCGGCGCGCGAAAGGGGGAAGACCCTCCAGATCGAGGGGAATCGGATCCAAGTCTGCGGGGTCGCCCGCCAGGAACCTCGTGATCTGCGCTACGGCAGCCTCCACCCAGGCCGGCCGGACCGGGCTATGTTTGGCCCGCGCTTCTCCGAACAGGCTAAGGGTGCGCAAACCCTGCGGTGTCCAGGTGATCTCGATCCAGCCCAGCGCGGTCCTGAAAGCGAACTCGTTATCCATGGGATCCAGGCCCTTCCACCTTAAACTGAGACGATGATACTCACTCAACACAACACCTTCGTCCGGCTCCCCGCAGGGGCTATTCCTGACGCCGCGTTGGTTGCTTTCGCTTCGGATCGGGATGCAGGGTTTGGTCTCCTTCGCGGCCAAATTCAGAGAATCTGGGCGCTGGTGAAGCGTGCCTTCATCGGGTGGGAGGGAGGCAACTGCGTCCTCTCTGCGTTGAACACAACCCTTGAGACGCTCTCGTTTCAGGAGGAAATGCGAAAAGCAGAAAAGACAATAAACAGGGATAAAGGGGATAGAGGGGATGAAAAGCAAGTGCAGGCACCTTTTTTACCCCTTTCATCCCCTTCAGCCCTGTTAACCAATTTGTTTCCTGTTTTCGTTCGACTAAAAAAAGCCAATGAACAGGCAGACGCCCCTGCGAAGCAAGCTGGAAGAGGCTTCTGATGCGCTGGCTCTCCATCGACCATGGCACCAAGAAGCTCGGCCTCGCCTTCTGCGATGAGCTGGAGCTGCTGGCTTCGCCCCACGAGGTGTGGCCCATGGAGGGCGAAGCCACCCTGGCCAAGCTGGCCAAGCTCACGAAGTACGAGTGCGTCCAGGCCCTGCTGGTGGGCCTGCCCCTGCACAAGGACGGCGCCGAATCGGAGACCGCCGCCCTGGCCCGAGCCTTCGGCGAGGCCCTGGCGGCGCGCACGGGCCTGCCCCTTCGTTTCCTCAACGAGCACCTTACCAGCATGGAGGCCGAACGCCTCCTGGCCCAGCGAGGCGTCAAGGCCAAGGACCGCAAGGCCAAGCTGGATGCCGCCGCCGCCGCGGTGCTGCTGCAGGAGTGGCTCGAAGAGCGGCGAAATCGGCGCATTCCAGCCGATCGCCTGGATTCGGGTTTCTCCGTTTAGCGGAGTCATCGAACTTGCACACTATTTGCTGCATGTGCGGTGAGGAGGTGCAGCCTCACCAGAGTATCGACGCTGCAATACCCTCCAGCATGTACGTAGGCCACTGGAACTCTCTGGGCGGATAGCGCCTTGAATACGAAAGTTTCGCGCCGTTCAATCTCTGAGAAGCGCAACCGCAATGGTGGATTTGGTGTTCCTGAAAACACATCCATCCCGGCGGCATAAAGGCAAGCCTCCGGCTGAAACTCCTCCAGGACCCTCGGCAACTCCTTTTGAAGGGTCCGGAGGTACAGGGCTCCATCCCATTCATCGTGGAAGTTCTTGAACAGGTGGGGCGTGTCCGGGCGTTGAAAGCCCGATGCGTGGCCATGGAAATCAAGGAGGAACAACTCTGGATCATTCAGGAAAGCGCCTGTGGTTCCGTTCCCAAAATGTGCGTCTAAGTCCAGGATCAACACCCGCCGAATTCCTTGGTGTCGCAGATAGTGGACACCGATAGCCATTTCGTTCACGGGTGATAGCGCTCCGCCATGACTCGGAAACGCATGGTGCCCGCCGCCTCCCAGCATTCCTGCTGCGCCATCAGCAAGCGAAGCATCGATAGCATCGAGGAAGGCCCCTACAGCCGAAAGACATACGTCAATGGCTTCCGGGAACCAATTGCCTCCCGTCGAAGCGAGGTCAAGCGGCTGGCCCGTGATCAGCGCGTCAACGTAATTCGCCGTATGGACATCCAGCAGGTGTTTTAACGGAGCATTCCTGGAGTAGGTGACGGTAGCGATACCTTCAGCTGCAGCACGCTCACCGGTGACGGTGTGGCGACGGTAAACGTCCTGCCCCGCCAACGGCCCGAAATCAGGAGCAAATAGACGGAGAGGCATTGAGGGGCCTTCGGGTTCTGCATCCAAGTGTAGCTCTGCTCGTCCAAGGAATCCTGCGCAAGACCCGTAGACTCTGCGTATCCACGGGCGGACAATGAATGACGCCTCCACGCAACGAATCCCATCGGACGGGCTGAATACCGGAGCGAAACCATGGTGCAGCAATCCGACCGACAGCCCATCCCCCTTGATGAGAATGCTCAACTAATGTGGGGGCGCTGGAGCGAAGTGGATACCCCATTTGAAAAATAAGGATCAACCATGAAACAACTAAACACTCTCATGCTTTTGATTTATTTTATTGCTATACCTCTTTTAGGACAGACACAAAAGAACATCAGTGACAAATTTTATAACATCAGTAAACGCATGCGAGATATCTGCTATGAAATGAATCAAGTGCCAAGTCCGGGTCGTCTGGATTTATCGTTGCTGATGAGCCAGGAACGGCTTTCGTTTGAGAATGGATTGAAGCTGACCGCACTTCGAATCGATCACTTGGGCATGGACGTTTTCACACTTCGGCGCCTCAAGAAGCACCGGGTTAAGGATGAAATTTTACTTGGCTTATATCGATCAGAATTCGCTGACACCCAAAAGGCCATCAAAGAGGAAAGGGCTTTTTTGTCCCGGATCGCCTCCAGGGCCTTTGGCCTCTCTGCACTTGAAGAGGAATCAATCAGTCTCTTGAGCGAGGCCGAGGAGGCCGTTGGTGACGGGGAAAAGAACCTCGGATTCTAGATCGTTCTAGTACTTGCCAAAAGATTCACCACCAAGGGCACCGAGGCTCGCTGCGCGAGCAACACGGAGACGCGGAGAAGTCGCATGGAAGGAACCATCGCCCTGCACCAGATAGGCGATGGTTTGGGTCCGAAACCTGCAAAAAGTCTCAACACCGAAATCACGCAAAACCTTGCCCCGATGAATCCGCTGGAACCGCCTTACCCGCCGTGTTCTTCTCCGTGCTTTACTCCGTGATCTCAGTGCCCTCCGTGGTGGGTCCCTTCTTCTACTCGCACACCTCCGCGCGCACCAGCCGCTCCACCGGGAATCCCTGTTCGCGCGCCTTTTGCACCAGGGCCAGATAGGCGGATTCCTCCATGCGCGGCGTGCGCGCCAGGATCCACAGGTACTTCCGGTTAGGCGTGCCCACCAGTACGTGACGGTAGTCAGGATCCAGGGCCAGGACCCAGTAGTCGCCGAAGAAGGGCCAGAAGAAGGTGACTCTCAACTTGCCAGGAACGGCGGGGTCCACCACCTTGGCCCAGCCCTTGGCGAGCTTGGGGTTCCCATCCACGCCCCGGCAGCGGTTCGCCACGGCGACCTTGCCATCGGGGCGCAGGGCGTAGGTGGCCGTGGTGCAACCGCAGCCCCGCTGGAAGCGGTTGGGAAACTTGGCGATCTCGTGCCAGGTCCCCATGTAGCGGGCCAGATCTATCTGAGCCACCACCTGGGGTGGTGCCGCCTGGAGGACCGCCGTGAAGAACAAAAGAGCCATCCTGCGCATGGAGCCTCCGGTTTCTGTTGGATGCCGAATCTACCGTTCTGCGCTCAGGGTTCCAAGGCCTCCCGGGTTCCATCGGCCTTGCCCCGCCAGACCCGGCCCTTCTCCCAGAGCCACGCCTCGCCCGGGCCGCCATCCTTGATCCCGGCATCGATGCCGTAGACCCGGCCGCCATGGAAGACGCCGATGCGCGCCAGGGTCGTGTGGCCCACTACGAAGGCCCTGGCGCCGATGGCCTTCAGAAGGGACTGGATCTCCTCGTCGCTGGCTTGGGGCCGCCCGCCCTCCGGCAGCAGACCGCGATACCAGAGGGGACCGCCGCTGGCGAGGATGGCCGCCGCGGAGGGGGCGCCCTTGGGATCCTTCGCGAGGATGGTCCTCACCTCCGCATTCAACCGCTCGAGACTGTCGGCTCCCGCTCGGTAGTCCGGCGACAGACCTCCGTGAACGAAGAGGAAGGGCCCCAGCTTCAGCAGGGCCGGGCGGTTCCGCAGCCAGCGGCCCAGCTCCGAGTCCGGACCTATCTCCACGGAAAGGTTCGGCCAGCCTTCCCTCGGGTGCAGGTACTTGGAATTCACGTAGCGGATATCCCCGGTCAGCACCATGGCCTCATGGTTGCCGAGCAGGACGTGGACGCGGCCTCCTGCTTTCAGGGCCGTGGCTTCGAGGCCCCGAAGGAACCAGTAGGCCTCGGTGACCTGGGGCCCGCGATCCATGACATCCCCCACCACCACCAGATGTCCCTTCCCGAAGCGCCAGCGTAGGCCTTCGTCGATGACCCGCTGGGCCTTCAAGAGCGCGAGCAGCGCATCGAAGCGGCCGTGGACATCGCTCACAGCCAGGATGCGGGGAGGAAGGTCGAAGCGCGCAGCGGGGGGCTCAGGCACCTGCGGAGATAGGCGTAGGTGCGCGGCGGCCAGACCCGGCAGGCCCAGCTCGAAGGCCCCTCGATGGGTTTCGGTTTCCGTCTTGTCTCCACGGTTTCGGTAGACCACAGCCTCCAGACCCTTCCAGAGCACCACGGGGCCATCCAGGGCCGCGACGTTCGGCGCGAAACCCAGCGCCAGTGCGCAACCCAGGATCCAGGATCGACCGACTCGCAGCATGGCTCAAACCTCCGCAGGATGGGCCGTACCCAGACGCACCGTGCGCTCGCAGCGCGCGGCCAGATCCGGGTTGTGGGTCACCATCAGGGTCGTGGGCCTCAGTTCTTCATGGAGGCGAAGCAGCACCTCGAAGACTTCTTGGGCGGTTTCGGGATCCAGGTTGCCGGTGGGCTCGTCCAGCAGCCAGAGGCTGGGTTTCCGAATGAGGGCCCGGGCCAGGCCCACTCGGGCCGCCTGACCGCCGCTGAGGGTGCCGGGAAGGCGCTCCGCCAGGTCCGCCAGCCCCACCCGGGACAGCAGCTCCCGCGCCCAGGTCTCGTGGACCTCCGCCAGGGTTCCATCAATGCGAAGCGGCATCAGCAGGTTTTCCAGCACGGTGAACTCGGGCAGGAGATGAGGCTGCTGGAAGGCGAGCCCCACGTGCCTGCGGCGGAAGAGCGCCAGGCCCTCGAGATCGCCCTTGGGCACGGCCTCGCCATTCACCTGGATCCGGCCTTCCTCCCAGGTGTCCAGCCCCGCGATGCAGTTGAGCAGCGTGGTCTTGCCCACCCCAGACACGCCCACCACCGCGCAGAGGCCGCCGGCCTCCACCTCCAGGCCGTAGCCGTGAAAGACGGGATGCTCAGCGCCAGGGTAGGTCTTGTGCAGGTTGGAAATGGACAGCGGCTGTCCGATCATCGGGCCAGCTCCACGAGTTTCCAGTACAGCTCAAAGGTGGCCAGGGCATCGCCCAAGGCCGTGTGGCGCGTGTCCTCGGGCACCTCGATGCCGAAATGGGCAAAGAGGGCCGTGGAGCTCAGGTTCTCCAGGGGCAGCTTGCCCGCATCCCGCAAGCCCGCCGCCAGACTGTGGGTATCGATCAGGCGGTGGCTGAAGCGGGGCTCGAAGGCCCGACCCTGGGACTTCCAGAAGGCTTCAAGAAAGTCGCGATCGAAGGCCACGTTGTGGCCAACCAGGTATATCGGCTCATTCTTGCAGGGGAAGTACTGATCCAGGAACACATCCAACACCGCCATCATCGTGGTGCCATCCATGGCCGCGCCGTGATGCTTGGCCAGATCGATGCGGTTCACTTTCATGGCGGGGCCATCTACCACGTAGGTGTCGTGCTTCAGGAAGAGCTCCAGACTGTGGCGCACCTCGCCCGCATCCCCCAGCACGAAACCCAGGGAAAGCAGGCTGTGCCGCGCCGGATCGAGGCCGCCCGTCTCTGTGTCCACGAAGAGGTAGGGTTGCTTCAGGGGTTCAATGGGAAGGGCCATGGGGGTGTCCTTTCATCGCTGGTATTAAAAATCAGTCCACGGATGAACACGGATGGACACAGATAAAGAAAAGAGGAAAAAGGTGCTCGAGAAATCCCGGGCCAAGTCTCGGTTCAACGCGGTGAAGTTGAACCCGACTATTCATCCGTGTGTATCCGTGTTCATCCGTGGACTTCCTTTCTTTTCATTCCGCCCTCAGCGCATCCACGGGATTCACTTCTGCCGCGCGCCGGGCGGGGTAGCGCGAGGCGGCCCAGGCCACGAGCAGGGGGAAGACCGCCACGGCGGCGAGATCCCAGGGAGAGAGCTTGAAGGGCACGTAGGTGATGAAGTCGTAGAGGGCAGGGGGGAGCTTCACCAGTTTCCAGTGATCCAGGATCCAGCAGGTGGGCACGGCCAGCCCCATGCCCCAGGCGCTGCCCACGGCGCAGATGCGCACGCCCTGAAGCTCGAAGATGCGCTGGATCTGGCGGGGCGTGGCGCCCAAAGCCAGCAGCACCCCCAAGTCCCGGCGCTTCTCGGTGATGAAGAGCACCAGGATGGCCACGATGTTGAAAGCCGCCAGCACCACGATGAAGGCCAGGATGAGGGCGAAGAGCAGCTTTTGGAACTGGAGGGCGGAGAAGAGGGAGCGGTTGGTGTCCCGCAGATCCGTAGCGGAGAAGGGCCCCTTGGCGCCCTCATTGAGAGCCTTCAGAGCCGAGGGTTTCACGGTCTCGATGGCCTCCACGCTGCTGGCGCGCACCTCGATGAAATCCGCCTGGTCCGTTCCCGCCATGCGCTTGGCATCCTCCAGGTGGATGAACACCCAGCGCTGATCGTATTCGCTGATGTGGCTCTCGAAGATGCCCGCCACCCTGAACCCGGCCATCTTGGGCTGGAGCCCACCGAGGCCCAGGTCCGCCCGCATGAAGGTGATACTCACGGTGTCCCCCACCCGCAGCCCGATGTTGCGGGCGAGCTCCTTGCCCACCACCAGCTCACCCTCGCGCATCTGCTCCACAGGGCTGGGCTGGAGGCTGTCGAAGATGCTGGAGGTGCCATGGGCGGTGGCCGGGTCGATGCCCTTGACCGCCACGCCTTCTGGAGGTGCCCCAGGAATCGCCGATTTGAGGAGACCCCGTTCCAGCCGCATGGGACTCGCCGCCACCACGCCGGGAGTGGCGCGGATGATGGCCAGGGCCTTGGGGGTGTCGGGAATCTCCCCGGCAAAGAAATTCACGGTGAAATGCCCCGTGGCCGTGAAGAGGTTCGCCTGGATCTCATCCCGAAACCCGTTCATCAGCGCCTGGACAACCACCAGCACGAAGACGCCGAGGCCGATGCCCCAGCGGGCGTAACGGGTGAGGGTGCGCACGAAGGCGCCCTTCCGGCGGGTCTTCAGGTAGCGCTCGGCGACAAAGGCTTCGAAGGCTTTCATGCCTCTAGGTTAGCCTCAGCCCGAGGCCTGCGAATGACTCTGCGGAAAGAACTGACGAACCACAGAGATCACAGAAAAAGAAAGAGGGCACAGAGGAAAACAGGGAACCGACCCTCGCGTCACCCTCTGCGTTCTCTCATTATTCTCTGTGGCCTCTGTGGTTACGCTTTCCGCGAAATACGCCCGGGCCCCTGTTCCAGATCAGCGTTCCCGCTCGTGCTCATGAAGGAACCGCACAAGCAGGCGATCCACCAGTTCCCAGATTTCCAGGAGAGCGGCGATGGCCATGACCACGGCGATCCCAAGGAGCAGGCCCCGACCCCAAGGGGTGGTGAGGAACTGGGCCACCCGAGGCCATTCCCAGAGGAAAGCCGGTGGACGAACGCGATTGGTGGCCGCCATGGAGACCAGGAGCATCCCGCCCCACAGCAGATAGAAGAATCGCAGGATCCTGAAGAGGACATCCCAGGCGAAGGATCGGGGGGGGCGCGGAGCCATGGGACAAGCCTACCCCACCCCACGCTCAGTCCCCTAGCGAGTAGGATCAGGGTTCCGGGGGAACACCATGGGCCGTGACTTCCAGACCTTTCTCAAGCAGCTTGAGGCCGCGGGCGAACTGCGGCGCGTGAGCGTGGAGGTCGACCCCATGCTGGAAATGGGCGCCATCGCGGATCGAGTATCCAAGCACCCCGGAGGCGGCAAGGGCCTCATCTTCGAAAACCCCAAAGGGCACACCCTGCCTGTGGCCATGAATGTCTTCGGCAGCCTCAAGCGCATGGAAATGGCCCTGGGGGTGGACCGCGAACCCCGCGGCCTCGACGCCATCGGCGACCGCATCGAGAAACTCATCGCCGAGGCCATGCCCAAGCCTGGCAGCGGGCTTTTGGACAAGCTGGCCAAGCTGCCCATGCTGGCGGAAGTCTCCGCCTGGATGCCCAAGACCGTGCGCAAAGGCATCTGTCAGGAGATCGTGCTGAAGGGCGACGAGGTAAAGCTCTCCGATCTGCCCGTGCTCACCACCTGGCCCGAGGACGGCGGTCCCTTCATCACCCTAGGCATGAGCCATGTGCGGTACAAGGACGGTCGGCGCAACATGGGCCTCTATCGGCTGCAGGTCTACGATGACCGCACTTTGGGCTTTCACACGCAGTTGCACCACGATGGCGCGCGCGCCCGGCACGGCTACGCCAACGGCGAGCGGATGCCCGTGGCGGTGGCCTTTGGCGGCGATCCGGCCCTGACCTATGCGGCCACGGCGCCCCTGCCACCCTTCCTCTCGGAGGTGATGTTTACGGGCTTCCTACGAGGCGAAGGCCTGGAGATGGTGAAGTGCGTGACGAACGATCTCGAGGTGCCCGCCGATTCCGAGCTGGTGATCGAGGGCTGGGTGGATCCCGCCGAGACCCGCCGGGAAGGCCCCTTCGGAGATCACACGGGCTACTACTCCCTGGCGGACGACTACCCGGTGCTGCACGTGGAAGCCATCACCATGCGGAAGAACCCCGTCTTCCCCGCCACCATCGTGGGCCGCCCACCCCAGGAGGACGCCTACCTGGGCCTGGCCACGGAGCGGATCTTCTTGCCCCTGCTGCGACTCGTGCTGCCGGAGATCCGGGACATGCACCTGCCCGCCGCCGGCGCCTTCCACAACCTGGTGATCCTGTCGGTGAAGAAGGAGTACCCCGGCCATCCCCAGAAGGTGATGAACGCCATCTGGGGCACGGGCCAGATCATGTTCACCAAGGGCATCGTGGTGGTGGACGAGGACATCGACCCCCACGACCTGCAGGAGGTGCTCTTCCGCCTCACCTCCAACGTGGATCCCCGGCGCGACATGCTCTTCACCGAAGGGCCCCTGGACGCCCTGGACCACAGCGCCGAGCGCTTCGCCTACGGCAGCAAGGTCGGCATTGATGCCACCCGGAAGAACAAGCCCTTCGACGGCTTCACGCGGGAATGGCCCCGGGATCTGGTGTTTCCCGAGGCCATTCTGGAGCGCATCAGTGGGCGATGGAGCGATTACGGTATTTAAAAAAACCGCGAAAGGCGCGAAATTCACGAAAAGGGAATTGAGGGCCTTGCAATTCCTGCCCCTTTCGCGCACCCAAAGCGCGTTTCGTGATTTTCGCGTTTGAGAATCTTTCAGAACCGGAATCCCAGGCTCGCCTGCAGGGTGTTGGCGTCGAAGGTCTTGCCCACGCTGCTCACCACGTAGCGCGCCTCGAGATTCACACGATTGGCTAACTGCACACCCACGCCGCCCGTAATTGCGAGCTTGGTGGTCCAGCGCGAGTCGTACGTGGTGGCAGTCGTCTGCTCCATGCACCACCGCGCCCCGCCCAGGCCTCCCACCAGGTAGGCCTGAGTGCCGCCCGTATTGAGCTTGAAGAGGTGATCGAAGCTGAGGATGTAGTTCTTGGCGTAGGTCTTGGTACCCGTCACACCCACGGGAGCACTCTCGGGGAAGGTGTTCCACTCCAAACGGGTGCGGCTGGCGTGCCAGTCGCCATGATCGTGGGTCCACTGCAAGCCCAGGCCGCAGCCTGTGCGGCGGTCCAGGCTGTCCTTGAGCTCCTTCAGTGGAACATTGACCTGAACCGAGGCGCTGAAGGTGGAATGCCGGTGGCGACGGGAATGCCGATAGTGGCGGAAGCTGGACTTCTCCTTTTCCTTGTCCCGGGATTGATCACCATCCTGGACGGTCGGCTTTTCCTCAGGCTTTGGAGTGGGTTCCTGGGCGAACAGGGTTCCGCAGACGAGGGCCAAGGGGAACAGGTACAAAGATCGTGCGAGGGGCATGAGGGCTCCTGGGAAATGAGGCTCGAGGAATGCGAGCGCAGAAAGCCCTACGCAGGAGCCGTGCCGAAGGTTGAGGTCAGTGAAAACGCTGTTTCCGCGGGCCTTCCCACGTCAAGCCCGTGGCAGGCTGCATCCTTCGTCGATAAATTCCACAGGCGAGGGCTGCGGCTCAGTGGCGCTTCCAGAGGTCGAAGGGCTGGCTGCCGATCAGGGCGTTGAAACTGCCCGTGGTGGGGCTCCATCCCGCAGCGGGATCGTACATTTTCAGGAAGCCGTAAGACAATTCCACATAGAACTTGGCGACCATGGTGCGCAGAACGAGTCCCGTACCCTTGCCGCGCAAGCTCCGGAAGAGCTCCCTGGACTCCGGACCGATCACCCCGTAATCGAAGCGGGGGATGATCTGCAGCGAAAGGCCGTAGGGTCCGTTCATCCGAAGGGGCAGGCCGAAGCGCGCCACCGCGAAATTGGGCGACAGAAATCCCAGGGATTTTGAGCCCACCAGGAAGGAGGATCCGCCCAGGGTCCACCAGCGATCCAAGGGTAGGTGGTGACCGTAGCCACACTCCACATCGACATCCACACCCAGTTGGCGATTGGGGCTTACCTGCCCGAGTGGCGTGAGCCCCCGCGCCCGGAGATAGGCCATGCGGAAATTCCCCTGGGGTTCGAGCCCCGGAAGAATTTCCCCATGGGTGTAGAAACTCCGCAGCAACAGGCCCTTCCGGGGGAAGGTGTGACGGTCGAAGTTATCCCATTCCACCCCGAGTTGGGCGCTGCGCTCGCGATGTTCGCTTGCCTCGCTTCCCTGAAGGAATTCAGCCTTGCGGTACGACCCCATGAGGCTGACCCGACCCTGGCCGAGATTGCCGAAACGGGCGAAGGCGCCAAAACTCGTGTCAGTGCTTCGGATCCGCATATCCAGGGACTGGGCAGGAGCCTCGGCGGCGGGGAACAGGAGTGGCACCCCGAGGCGCTGCTCGAAAATCGTCGCCTTGAGTTCCAAACCCGCGCCGGGAAAGCGCTGGAAAGGGCCGCTCAAACCCAAGGAAGTTCCCTGCTGAAGACGGTTGCGGGCGGCCTCCACCACCAGTTCCCAGCCGGGCAATCCGAGATTGAGGGTGCGGTACCGCAGACCCCACTGCCCCCCCAGGGTGGTTTCCCAGCCCAATCCCAGGTCCAGGGAATGGGGCTGATCATGCTGCGGCGTGAGGACCAATTCGACACCGTCCTCTCTTGGACGCAGCAGATACCGGAGTTCGGCGAGGCGCAGCCGCTCCTCGGAGAGGTCCAGGCGCTGGCGCAGCAGGACCGTGCGCACGGGCTGTCCCAACA
>JAYREN010000065.1:0-1532 GCA_041908845.1 Holophaga sp.
GATCACGTCCCCCGCTGCCCATGCGCTGGTGTCCTCGCTTGAAACAGACTCTTGCGAGGAACCCCGTCCCTTTCAGGGCTGCGACTGCGTGCTCGTGGAGGGCTACAAGAACTCGGCCCTGCCCAAGGTGGCCGTCCTGGACCGGGAGGGCAGGCTGGAACAGGCCATCCGGGCCGGTGAAATCACGAATGTGGTCGCCTACGCCTATCCAGACGCGGATCCTGGGACTCTGGGCACCCTGCCCCGATTTCATCGGGATGACCTCGGAGCCGCTGTGGCATTCGTCGAGGCCTTCTTTATCCGAAGAGCCCAGGCCACGCCCCTTTACGGCTTGATCCTCGCCGGAGGCGAAAGTCGTCGCATGGGCGAAGACAAGGCGCTCTTGACCTATCACGGATGTTCCCAGGTGGAATACGTGGCAAGCCTGCTTGCCCCCATCTGCGCGGCCACTTACCTGAGCCGTCGTCCCGCCCAGGCGCAGATTTCCGCAGGGCACACGAAACTCCCCGTGCTTCAGGACACATTCCTGGACATGGGCCCCTTGGGCGGAGTGCTCTCGGCCCTGCGGGCCTTTCCCCAGGCGGCTTGGCTGGTGGTTGCCTGTGACCTGCCCTGGCTCGATGGGGCCACGCTCCAGGCGCTGCTGGCCGCGCGGAATCCCTTTCGGCAGGCCACGGCCTTTCTCCAGTCCGATGGGGCACCGGAACCCCTCTGCACCATCTATGAGCCCCGGATCTACCGTGCCGCCCTGGGTCGGCTCGGGGAAGGCCGAACCAGTCTGCGCGGCCTGCTGCATCCAGACGTTTCGATCCTGGTCGAACCCCCGCGCCCGGAGGTTCTGCGCAGCCTCGACACCCCCCAGGAGTTCAATCGCTATGCGCCCAGGGGCGAATTCTAGGAGCTACCCCCCGGGCATCACGAACAGATGCGCCGGATTGAGGGAGACGGAGATCTGGCCCTCGGGCAAGGGGGCCATGCTCCGCCAAGTGCGGCTGGCAATGTCGATCTCGATGGGCTGGCCAGCCCCTGAATCCGGCTGGAACACCAGGGTTTGCAGGGCCGCCCGATCATGCTGGAACGTGAATTTCCCCTCGAAATGATTCTTGCCATCGGGCGTGTCCACGCCCTGCCGCACGAGCCGAACCTCCTCTGGGCGAATGCCCACCACCGCATCCCCCTGGGTGCCCGCCGCCACCCGATCCAGAGCCACCCAGAGATCCCGACCCAACCCAGGACAGGCCACTCGAGCGAATCCATCGACGTAATCCATCACGGTTCCGGCGAAGAGGTTACTGACCCCAAGGAACCGGGCGATGCGAGCATTGGCGGGCCTCTGGTAGACCTCGGCGCGGGGCGCGGATTGGACTAGGCGACCATCCATCATCACGGAGATCCACTGCCCCAGGGAGAAGGCCTCCTCCAGGTCGTGGGTAACCAGCAGGATGCTGAGGGCGAATTCCCGCTGCAGTTCCACCAGCAGGCGGCGCAGTTCCCACCTCAGGGTTTCATGCAGGGCGGCGAAGGGCTCATCC
>JAYREN010000065.1:1542-14970 GCA_041908845.1 Holophaga sp.
AAGAGCAGGTGTCGGTTCCCAGTGGCCAACGCCCGCGCCAGGGCGACCCTCTGCCGCTCTCCCCCGCTCAGGCCCCCCAGGCGCCGATCCGCCAAGGACGAGATGCCGAGGCGCGCCTCCAGACCACGGACGCGAGCCTCGGCCTGATCGGGGGCGACTCGCATCCACCGAAGGCCGTAGCGGATGTTCTCCTGCACCGTCAGGTGAGGAAAGAGGGCCAGGTCCTGGGGCACATAGGCCAGGGCGCGCCGCTCGGGGGGCTCGTGGGTGATGTCCTCGCCGTCCCGGTGCAGGGTTCCCGCCCAGGGCGGCCGCAACCCCGCCAGGGTTTCCAGGAGCAGGGTCTTTCCATGGCCGGAGGGGCCGAGGAGCACATGGCAACCCGAAGACTCGACCCGCAGGTCGATGGTGGCGACTTCGAAGGTTCCGGCCCGAACAGAGAGCCCGCGCATCTCAAGCATGGGGCTCCTCCGTGGTGAGACGGCGGATGCCCCAGAGGGCGAGAAGGCCCAGGGTCATGAGCAGCAGGATGAGGGCCGCCGCCCCCTCCAGATCTGCGGAAGCCAGGCGAAGGTAGATCGCCACGGGCAGGGTTTCTGTGCGCATGGACATGGTGCCCGCCAGGGTGATGGTGGCGCCGAATTCGCCGAGGGCCTTGGCCCAGGCCAGCAGGATGTCCACCAGGAGGCCCCGGCGGGCCATGGGCAGGGTGACGGTCCAGAAGGCCTGCCAGGGGTTGGCGCCCAGGCTGCGAGCCACCGCCTCGGCCCGGGGAGGCACGGCGTCGAAGGCCAGTTTCAGACTGCGAGTGGCGAGTCCCCCGATCGTCACGAACTGGGCCAGCACCACACCCCAGAAGGCGAACACGAAATTCACCGTGTGAGTCTGGAGCCATTCCCCCAGGGAATGACTGAAGAAGATCAGCAGCATGGCGCCCAGGGCGGCGGGACTCACCACCAACGGCAGATCCAACAGGGTGTCCACGAGCTTCTTTCCTGGAAAGTCCAGCCGCGACAGCGCGTATCCGCCGAGGAGCGCCAGGGGAAAGGCCAGGACCACCGCCAGGGTCGCGGCGAGGGCACTGAGTCCCGCGGCATAGAGCACTCGCGGGGTCGCGAGATGCGCTAGGACCTGGGCCGGATGGATGAAGGGCGCCAGGGCCGCCACCAGGCCCAGATAGAGCAAAGCCAGCCCCATGACCGCACTGGTGGCCACACGCTTCAGGCTCATCGCGAACCGTCGAGCCAGATGCGGGGCAGGACGTACTCACCCCCCACGGGTTTGCGCTGCCCAATCCAGGCGAAGGCCTCTTCTGGGGTGCCGAAGTAGTGATAGCGGGCAAAGGCCGCCTTTCCCTCTGGAGAGAGCACGAAATCCACGAACCGCTGGGCGTGACCCCGCTGCTTGGAAAAGGTGGAGATGGCCAGGGGAATGTAGCCTACCCGCCGGATCTGGTCGGCGGGAAGCGGGATGGTCTGGATGCGGGCGGGATCCCAGTGCGCGAATACCCCCCAGCCGAGCACCGCGTCCACGGCCTTCATCGAAACGGCGCTGGCCGTCTTCTCGCAGCTCTCCGTGTAGTTGACCAGGTTCTTCCGAAACCGGACCCGGTCCTGGGGGCTCAGGTTCGCCTCCAGGATCTCCACGGCGTACGTGCCCACGCAGACATGCTCGGGATTGGCGATGGCCACACGGATGTCTGGATTCAGAAGATCCGTCAGGGTCCGGATACCCTTTGGATTTCCGGCCCGGACATTGATGGCGGGCACCAGGAAGGCCACCCTCCGCTCCGTCTCGGGCCACACCAGGCCTTGGCGCTTGGCCACCTCCATGAAGTCGCTGGACCCCGGGAAATAGATGTCACCACGTTTGGCGAGCCTCATCTGGGAGAGCACGTAGCCGGAGCCCCCGAAGACCACGTCCACCCGCTGGCCGGTGCGCTGCTCAAAACTCGTGGCCAGGGCTTCCAGGGGCGGCTTGCAGGCTGCTCCGGCGAAGACGAGCAACGGGGGTTCCTTGGCCAGAAGGCATGGGGCGCAAAGAAAGGACAGACACCCCGCTAGGACAAGGAATCGGAGGAAGTTCTGCCTGGCGCTGCTCATGGCTCAACTCTAGCATTTGCCCGCCAGCGACCACGGCAGGCGCGGAACTCCTCACCCCGCAATCTTGGCCTGCCAGGCCATCCAGAAGACCCACAGGGCACAGCCCAGCAGCAGTACCCCCATGACCCTCGGCAGCCAGCGGCCCACGACTTTCGAGAAATGGCTCTCCGCATACTTGCTGGCCCAGCCGGAGGATGTGCCCGCGAGGAAGAGCAGGATCACATGGCCGATGGCGTAGACGAAGAGCAGCACGCCGCCCCACAGGATCTTCTTCTGCAGCGCGACCACGGTGAGGACTGCCGCCAGGGCGGGCGTGGCGCAAGGGGCGCTGAGGGTTCCCGTGAGCGCGCCCATGATGAAGGCCCCGATCAGACCCGCGCCCTGGAAGCGGGCGAGCCAGCCGTGGGAAGGGGTGGGCAGGCTGAAGACGCCCAGCAAGTGGAGCCCCACGGCCAGCAGGATCAGCCCCAACAGCGCCTTCCAACCCCAACCGATATCACCGAGCAGCGAACCCGTCAGGGCCGCCACCAGGCCGAGGATGGTAAAGGCCGCGGCAAGCCCCAGTACGAAGACACCGGAAAGCAGCATGGGGTGATGGCGCCCCTCCCGGGTGCCCCCTGCGAAACCCACCACCAGCGGCGCGGCTACCAGGACGCAGGGATTCATGGAGGTGAGCAGCCCTCCGAGGAACACGATGCCGAGTTGCTTGGCCGCCGAAGCATTGGCCATCATCTCGGCTAGGCTCTGAAGCCATTCCGTCATTTCAGACCGGCCTTGGCGAGGGCGGCCAGAAAGTCGGCCTTGTCCCAATAGCCGATGTGGCGGACCACCTCCTTGCCGCTGGGATCGAAGATCACCTGGGTGGGCATGGCCATCACCTTGTAGGGCTTCGCCTCCTTGGCGTACTGGGTGATATAGAAATTCCGAACCTGGGCGCGATTGCCGAACTGCTGCTGCAGCTCCGCCAGGATGGGCTGCATCTTCTTGCAGGGAACGCAGGTGGGACCGCCGAATTCAATAACCGTCCACCTGCCGGACTTTAGGACCTGGGCGAGGCCCGGAGGATCGAGAGCGGGCACGGTTCCCTGGGCGGCAAGCATGGCCGAGGTGGCCACCAATAATGCACTGAGGCGCGGCATGAGCATGAAACCTCCAAAGGAAGAAAGGGATGGATGTCAGGTGAAAGCTTGACGAATCAGCCCTTCCGCCGGGCCAAGATCTCGGCCGCGCTCCCCACCGTGCCCGGGGACTTGACGTGGCCCTCGAGGGCCAGGGCCGGGGTGCTGAGGATGCCCCGGGCGGCCATCACCGCGTAGTCGGAGATCTTCACCACCTGGTGCTCAGCGCCGGATTGTTCAACGGCGTGTTTCGCGTGCTTGAGCAGGGTTTCGCACTTGGCGCAGCCGGGACCGAAGACTTCAATCAACATGGGAGCTCCTTGGAGGTTGATTCGCCGGTGAATTCCGGGCGTTTCATTCGTTGATAGGCCCAGAGCAGAGCCAGGATAAGGACGTGAGCGGCCAATCCTACGAGCCCGGCCTCGGGACCATAACTGCCACCAGTGAGCGCTTCCGACCCGGAAGCATTGGGGCGCCAAAGACCTCCCTCCACATAGCCGCTGACCGGCAGACCGAGAATGGGGCCTTGAACGATATTCCAGGCCGCATGCAGGCCAAAGGAAAGCCAGATGGCGCCGCTCACCAGGAAGGCGTAGCCGTAAACGAAACCGCCCAGCATGTTCCCCAGAATCGAAAGCCCGCTGGCATTGGCATTCAGGCAATGGGCCGCTCCGAAGACCACAGAGGACAGAACCAGAGCGCCCCAGGAGGGCATGATCGTCCGCAGCCCGGAGAGCTCGATCCCGCGAAAACGGAATTCCTCCCACAGGGCCATCAGCGCCATGGGAGGAAGGATGTCCAATCCCGCCCAACCGGCCCGGTTGAAGGGGCCCGGACGCAGCCAGCCGCAGAGCCATTCGATCCCGAAGACGAAGAACATCGCCAGGGTGCCGAAAAGACAACCCATGAGGAAGTCCTGCACCTTGCGGGGGTGAGGACCGAAGCCCAGGTCCTGACGCCAGGATCCGCGCCGCTTGATCCAGCGCGGGATGAGCATCGCTAGACACCCGAGCGTGAACAGCAGGTGGCCGAGTCTCATCGCCATGGGGCTAGAGCACCGCGTTGAAGAGATACCCCACCAGCAGGATGCCGAGGGCAACGACACCGACGAAGGCGGCGATGAGTTTCGGGCGCATGACCTTGCGGAGAATGACCATTTCAGGAAGCGACAACCCGATGACGGCCATCATGAAGGCCAGGGTCGAGCCCAGCGCCGCGCCCTTGCCCAGCAGGGCCTCCACGATGGGCATGACGCCCGCCGCGTTGGAGTAGAGGGGCACGCCCACGAGCACCGCCAGGGGCACGCTGTACCAGGCCTGCTTCCCCAGCAGGCCCGCCATGAAGGCTTCCGGCACATAGCCATGGATGAAGGCGCCCACCAGGATGCCCACCAAGATGTAGGGCCACACCTTGCCGACAATGTCTTTCACGCCCTGAACGGCCTGGTCGATACGCATGGGCAGGGTGATCGATTCCTCTTCGCCTTCGCCCAGGGCGGGCGCCTTCAGCGCATCCTGCACCCAGCCCTCCAGGTGGCGTTCCATGTTCATGCGACCCAGCACGAGGCCCGAGGTGAAGGCGATGCTAAGGCCCGTTCCGGCGTAGAGCAGCGCGATCTTCCAGCCGAACATTGCGAAGAGCATTCCCAGCGCCACCTCGTTGATCATGGGAGCGGCCACCAGGAAGCTGAAGGTGACACCCAGGGGCACCCCCGCTCGCAGGAAGCCGATGAAGAGGGGCACCGCCGAGCAGGAACAAAAGGGCGTGATGATGCCGAATACCGAACCCAGGGCATTGCCAATGCCGGGGGCCCGCCGGGCGAGGGCATCGCGCACCTTGGTGGGACTCACGAAGGTCTGGAGGAAGGTGACGATGAAGACGATCAGCGTGAGCAGCAGCAGCACCTTGGGCACATCGTAGAAGAAGAAGGCCACGGCCTCGCCCAGGTGAGACTTGGGCGTGAGCCTCAAGAGCCCGAAGGCGATCCACTCCGAAACCCGGTGGTTCACCGCGTAGAGCAGGATCCAGAGGGGCAGCACCAACAGGACCCAGCCACCGCGACGCAAGAAGGAAGGGCCGGACGCTTCAGACTTCGGGGATGGGCAGGCGCATTCGCCCCCGGGATTCTCAGACATGGGAAACCTCCGCCTTGGCCGATTGTTGAACCTTGCAGCACACCACCGGAATGCTGAGGGTCTTCACTTCCGCGGCGCGATCGCGGTCCCTCTGAATTTCTGCCAAGGGCATGGCTTCGGCCAGAATGCCCTGGAGCACTGGCGAGACCTCCGAATGGGGTACCAGGGAGACAAAGACCCACCGGCCCTCTTTCCGCTCCTGCACGAAGCCCGCCCGGCGCAACTCCCGCAGGGCCTCCGACACGGAGGACTGGGGCACCTGGAGCACTTCAGCCACCTGGCAGACGCAGAGCTCACCCGAACCAAGCAGCGCTAACACACGCATGCGCAAAGGATGGGCCGCAGCCTTCAACCGCTCTACCAATGATCGTAAATCTGGAGTCATCCCGTCATTCCTCATTGAGCCGACCGCAAGGCGCGAACCCCCGCTGGAGAGTTAGTATGGATACATCGGAAAATACCGAATATACATTTTTCGCCTAATCTCTCCCACGGCCCTGAATCCCTGCCTCGAGGAGGGGCCTGCGGAAAAGGGCCAAACCTGCAGGGGTGTAGAATCGGGGAAACCGGTCCTGAAATGCCAACCTCCATGCTTGCCTCTGTGGTGATCCCAATCCTTGCGCTGGCCGCGGCCTTGCTCGCGGTGGCATGGTTCATCCGGCACTGGATCCAAGCCCGAGGGGCAAAGGGGCAGGCGGAAGCCTCGAAGCCGCCCGCAGCGACGCATTCCTATGGAAACGAGCGTCGCATTCTCGACAACCTCAACGCCGTTCCATGGGAGTGGGATCTGGCCGAAGGCCGATACACCTTCATCGGAAAGAAAGTGGAGAACCTCTTTGGTTACCCCGTGGAAGCCTGGTACGAGTCCAAGATCTGGCGAGAATCTCTCCACCCGGAGGATATCGACCTCGTGGAGGGTTCCTTCATGCGGGCGGTCTGGGCCGGTGGCAGAAATACTTACCGTTACCGAGTCATCCACCGGGACGGCAGCATTCGGCACGTTGAATCCGATGTCTCCACCCTCCTCGAGGGGGGTGAACCCCGCTTCGTCTACGGCACCACACGGCTAATCGAGAGCGGGGACTGACGCCCCGCCCAGCGACTCAAGCTATCAGCCCACGATAGAGCTCTGAATAGCGCTTGGCTGAGGCGCGCCAACTGAAGTCCTGTTTCATGGCCGTCTGCTGGATCTGGTCCCAGGCCTTGGGCTGGTGGAAGTAGCATTCGCAGGCGCGGGTCAGGGCCTCCCCCAACGCGAGGCCATCAACGGCGTCGAAGACGAAGCCCGTGGCCGTCCCCTCGGCCAGGGTCGCGGGGTTCGTGTCGACCACGGTATCCGCCAGGCCCCCCGTGCGCCGAACGATGGGCAGTGTCCCGTATCTCAGGGCGTAGAGTTGGGTGAGTCCGCAGGGTTCGAAGCGGCTGGGAACCAACAGCCCATCAGCCCCCGCGATGAGGCGGTGGGCCAGGGCCTCGTCGAAGCCGATCCGTACCGCCACCCGCCCCCGATGATCCTGGGCGGCTGCTTTGAAGCCCTGCTCCAGCGCGGGATCGCCCGATCCAAGCAGAGCCACCTGCGCCCCCAGGGAGATCAGATGCTCCACGTTGGCCAGGACGAGATCCAGCCCCTTCTGAGTCGCGAGGCGGCTCACGACACCGAACACCGGGGCCCCCGGTTCCTCGAAAAGGTGCAGCTCCCGCTGGAGCAAGTTCTTGCAGACCTTCTTCCCTGAACGGTGCTGGGCATCGAAGTGGGTGGGAACCTGAGAGCTGCTGGAGGGATTCCAGACCTGTCCATCCACCCCGTTGAGGATGCCCACCAGATCACGCTGGCGATGCACAAGCAGCCCATCCAGGCCCTCGCCCAGGAGGGGCTGCTGGATTTCCTGGGCATAGGTCGGGCTCACGGTGGTGATGCGATCGGCGAAGTGGAGTCCGCCCTTCAGGAAGCTCAGGTTCCCATGGAACTCCACGCCATCCATCTGGAAGGCGGTAGGGGGCAACCCCAGCTCGACGAGCACCTCCTTCCCGTAGATCCCCTGATAGGCCAGGTTGTGAACGGTCATGACCGTGGCGGGCCGTTCACCAGACCAGAGCGCAAGGTGGGCCGGGGCCAGAGCCGTCTGCCAGTCATGACAGTGGAGGATATCCGGCCGCCAGCCCTGGGCATCCCCTTGCTTAGCCAACCAAGCCGCCGCGAAGGAGAGGGCGCCGAATCGCCGGTGGCTGTCCCCGGTTTCCTCATAAGGGCCGCCCGGCCGGTCGAAGAGGCTCGGCGCATCCACCAGATAGAGGGGCACATCTTCGGGGGTTCTCGCCAGGAGAAAGCGCACCGGGCCCACGCCCAGCAGGTCCTCCAGGCCGCCCACGGGGTGGGCATCCGGAAAGGCCGTCCTCATCGCGGGGTAGGCCGGGACCAGCACCCGTGCCCGGACTCCGGCCAGGCGCTGGGCGGGTGGCAGGGCGCCGATAACATCGCCGAGTCCCCCGACCTTCACCCAAGGGTAGATTTCCGCAGCTGCATGGAGGACTCGCATCCCTTCACGATAGGCGATCCAGCATCCGCTGGGAAACCAGCGTCACCCCCCTGGAGGTGCGGTAGAACCGCTTGGCGTCGGCCTCGGGATCCTCGCCCACCACCAACCCGGCAGGTACCCGAGTGCCTCGGGCGACTACCGCCCGACGCAACCTAGAGTGCTGGCCGATATCGGCGTCCGGCAGCACCACGGTTTCCTGGATATGAGCGTGGGAGTGGACCCGTACCCGCGAAGAGAGCAGGGACTGGTAGACCGTGGCGCCCGAAACGATGCAGCCGCCGCCGAGCACGCTGCTGATGGCAAGACCGTTCCGATGGGGCCCGCTGTGTACGAACTTGGCGCCGGGGAGCTGCTGCTGGTGCGTGAAGATCGGCCAATCATCATCGTAGAGATTCAAGGCCGGATCCACGTACGTGAGATCCATATTGGCTTCCCAGTAGGCGTCCACGGTCCCCACATCGCGCCAGTACGGCGACTTGTCCAGGTTGGGGATGCAGCTCCTCTCGAAGCGGTGAGCGCAAATCCGGGCCTTGTCCAGCAGGTACGGGATGAGATCCTTGCCAAAATCGTGGCTGGAGTGAGGATCTTCCGCATCCCGCGTCAGTTCTTGGTACAGGAAATCGGCCTTGAAGAGGTAGATGCCCATGGACGCGAGACAGACTCCGGGTTTCCCCGGAATGCAGGGCGGGTCTTCGGGCTTTTCCACAAAGCCGACAATCCTTCCCTCTTCATCCACCTCCGCCACGCCGAACTCCTTGGCCAAGGCCTGGGGCACCTCAAGGCAGGCCACCGTCAGGTCGGCCTCCATGCGCAGGTGATCCTCCAGGAAGACGCGGTAGTCCATCTTGTAGACATGATCCCCGGCCAGGATCAGCACGTTTTCGGGATCGTGGGAGCGGATGTTCTGGATGTTCTGATAAACCGCGTCTGCGGTACCGGAGTACCAAACATCCCGTTCCTGGTTCTGCTGGGCTGGGAGCACGTGCACGAACTCGTCGAGGATGGCCGGCAGAAAGGTCCACCCGTACTGCAGATGCTCGAGCAGTTGGTGCGAGTTGTACTGGGTGAGCACGACAATCCGCCGGAATGCCGAATTCACGCAGTTCGACATGGCGAAATCGATGATCCGATATTTGCCCCCGAAATCGAGGCCCGGTTTGGAGAGTTCCCGGGTCAGGTCCCGCAGCCGTGAGCCCCGTCCCCCGGCAAGGATCACCGCCACCGTGTGTTTCGGCGCGTGGCAGATATCCCGAGGTGAAAGGTGCATCGAGGGGTCTCCAGGGCGTGTGACGAGGGAACGAGAACGAGTGTGACTTCTGCTTGTAACAATCGTGAAACGGGTTGGAAAACATGACTTTCGGCCCACCCATTCCAGACTACTCACTCCTTTTAGTCCGCTGCCTGGGTGGCTCCAGTAGCATGGGAGGGTCCCCCTTTTTCGGATCCCCATGCGCTTTCTCCACACCTCCGACTGGCATCTGGGCAAGACTCTCTGCAACGCGAATCTGCTGGAGGATCAGGCTCACGCTCTGGATCAGGCCTACGCCATGGTGAAGGACGCCAAACCCGCGGCCTTTGTCATCGCCGGGGATGTCTACGACCGCGCCGTGCCACCCAAAGAGGCGGTGGCGCTCCTCAATGAATTCCTGGGAAGGGTCGTGGGCGAGCTCAAAGTGCCTGTGCTGATGATCGCCGGCAACCATGACAGCCCGGAACGCCTGGGCTTCGCCGCAGATTTTCTGGAACCCCAGGGACTCCACATGGCGGGCCCCCTGGTGGCCGAACCCCAGCCCGTGGTGATCGGAGAGGCCGCCTTCCACCTGATGCCCTACGCCGATCCCGCATCGGCCCGCTTCGCCTTCCAGGATGAGAGCCTCCGCAGCCACCAGGATGTCCTCAACGCCCAACTTTCTCGGGCCTGGGGCCTGCATCCTCAGAGCAAGCGGTTCGTGGCGGTGGCCCACGCCTTCGTGGCCGGGGGACTCTGCTCCGAATCCGAGCTGGGTCTTGCGTTGGGCGGCAGCGGCGAAGTGGACGCCAAGCTCTTCGAGCCCGCGGACTATGTCGCCCTGGGCCACCTGCACCGCCCCCAGGACGCGGGCTTCGCCCATGTGCGCTATTCCGGCAGCCTGCTCAAGTACTCCGCCTCCGAAGCTGGTCACGTGAAGGCCATCACCCTGGTGGAACTGTCCGCCAAGGGCAAGGCCCGCACCGAGCCCATGCCATTTACTCCTAGGCGGGATCTCCGCCGCCTGCGGGGCGCCTTCGAGACCCTGCTGCAGGAGCCCACAGGCAACCGCGAGGACTACCTGTTCGTCGAACTCACCGACAGCGGCCCCGTGCTCGACGCCATGGCCCGCCTGCGCCGCCTCTATCCCAACATCCTGGGCATCCAGACCGCCCTGGAATCCAATGCCGAAGACCCCGCCCCCCTGCGCTCCGATCCTCGCAACCTGGACCCCGAAAGCCTCTTCCAGGCCTTCATCAAGGAGAGCACCGGCCAAGAACTCAACGAAGAAGAAAGTCTCATCTTCCACGAAGTGGCCGGCAAAGCCCTGCTGAATCGGGAGGGTGAATGAGTGCCCGGATCCAGACCTTCCGCGAAGGGCCGCGAAGGCGCTGCGCTCAGGGAAAGGACCGCGAAGGAAAAGAAATCCTGGTTATCGGCCTGACTCAGCCGAAAAAACTCAACACGAATGCACACAGATTCCCAGGGATGCACACGGATGCACCTCGACCCATCAGGCCAGCAGAGCCCGGATCACGGGGGCGGCGCGAGGACGCCCTTGAAAGCGTCCTGGGCCGCCCGCGCGGCGGGCGGGTCCGCAGGCCGGTTGCTGCAGAGACATGGCCCGATACTTCATCCGTGTGCATCCGTGTGTATCCGTGGATTTTTTTTCGGACACCATGGTTGCAGCCTTTGAATGAGCGGCTTTCTCTGGATCTCAAAGCCTCTTGGTCTGGCAGGAGGTGCGGCATGAGCGCGGAGCAGGAGCGGAGCGCCACTTTGCCGAAGGCGAAGCCCGAAGGGCGCGGCGCAGGAGGCGCCGCGTGAAGCCCCTCCGCCTCATCCTTCAGGCCTTCGGTCCCTATGCCGCGCGGCAGGAGCTGGATTTCGCCGATCTCCAGGGCCAGGATTTCTTCCTGATCCACGGGCCCACGGGCGCAGGCAAGACCAGCATCCTCGACGGCATCAGCTATGCCCTCTATGGCGAAACCAGCGGTGGGTTGCGGGAGGCCCGGGACATGCGCAGCCACTTCGCGGACCCCGCCCTGGAGACCCGGGTGCGCTTCGAGTTCCAGCTGGGTGAGCACCTCTACCGGGTGGACCGCTGCCCCGAGCAGATGGTCCCCAAGCAGCGCGGCGGGGGCCAGAAAAAGCAGACCTACACCGCCAATCTATGGGAGCTGGAGGCGGGCGAGGCCAGTCCCCTCGCCACGGAAAAACCCTCGGCCATCGACGCCCGGGTCATTGAACTCATGGGCTTCAAGGCCAGTCAGTTCCGCCAAGTGGTGCTGCTGCCCCAGGGGCGTTTCCAGGAATTCATGCTGGCGGGTTCCGCCGAACGCCAGGCCATCCTCCAGGTGCTCTTCCAGACCGAACGCTACGCCCGCATCACCCAGGCCCTCGGGGACGAAGAAAAGACCCTCAAGGACACGATCCGCGCCACCCTGGCGGAGTCCCAGCAGCTGCTGGAACAGGTGGGCGTGGGCTCCGTCGAGGATCTGCCAGGGCTCATCAAGGAATCCGAGCGCCGGGAAAACCAGCTCAAGCAGGAACAGGAAAACGTCACCACGGCCGCCGCCGCCGCCGCCGCCTCGCTGCAGGAAGGGTTGCGGGCCTCCGCCCTGGTCACGGAGCGGGAAGCCGCCCGGGCCGAACGGGAAGCCCTGGAATCCAGGACCCAGGGAATGGACGTCCGCCGCACGGAATTGGAGCGCGCCCGCAGGGCCGAAGCGGTCCTGCCCGCGGCTCGCCGCCTTCAGGAGGCCAAGGAACGCACCCGGGATCTGCGCGAAGAGGAGGCCAAGCTGGCCGCGGCCGTGGAGACCAGCGTCAAGGCCTTCGCCGCCGCCGAGGGCCGGCTCGCCCAGGCCGAAGGCCAGGAAATCCGACGGGAGGAATTGCGCCGCAGCATCGCCCGCCTGAAGGAACTGGAGCCCATACTCGCAGCTCTGGAAGAGGCCCGCCGGGAGGTTCGCACCTGTGCCCTGGAGCGGGGCCGCCTGGATGATGAGGTTTCTGGCCATCGGCACAAAGCCGAGCGCGCCACCCAGGATTGCACCAGGCTCCAAACAGTCCTGCAGGACCTCCGCGTCGAGGTCGGCCACACTGACAGCCGTGAGCATCTGCTCTACCTCGTGAAGAAGCAGCGGAGTCAGCGGGACGAACTGGAACGTTTCTGGATGCAGGGCAAGGATGCCAAGGAGGCGCTGGACGACGCCGAAGGCACCCTGTGGGCCGCCAAGGATGAGCGCACCGCGGCCCAGAGCGCCCTTCAATCCATCCTCGCCCGAAGGCAGGACGCCCAGGCGGCCGCCCTGGCCCGTCATCTCGAAGCCGGGTCGCCCTGCCCCGTCTGCGGCAGCCTGGATCATCCCCTGCCCGCCCACAATGCGGCGGATCTGCCGGACGAAGAATCCATCCATGGGGCCCAGGATCGCTTCGATCTCGCGGAAGCTTCCCTCGCCCAAGCCCAGGAAAACGCCACCCAGCGGCGAATTACGTACGAGGGTCTCCGCGCTCGCACCGATGCCCTGCTGGATGCCCTAGGAGAGCTGGCCCAGCAGCCCGCCGAGGTCTTCGCCAGCCAGGAAGCCGAGCGCCGGGCGGATCTCGAACGCAGTCGGGCCGCGGCCACCCGCCTTCCCAGCGTGGAACTGGATGTCCTCGCCGCGGAGGAACGCAAGACCGCCGCCGACCAGACCCTCGAGACCAGCCAGGCCCGACAGCAGGAGCTTCACACCCGGGAAACCGAGGCCAAGGCCAAGGTACGCTTCCTGGAAGAGAGTCTCCTCTCCGAGCTCCGCGCCCCCGGGGCCCTTTCCACTCGCCTGGAACAGGCCGAACGGGATCTGGAGGAATCCGAGAAGGAACTCCAGGCCGCCCGAGCCGAGCGGGATGCCGCCCAGACGGAAGTCCAGGGCGCAAAGGCCCGTCTGGACGCCCACCGGGAACGCATGCGGGACGGGCTCGCCGAGATCGAGGCCTGCGAGCGCGAACTGGACGAGGCCATCGCCGCCGGTAGGTTCCGGGACCGCTCGGATTTCGAACTGGCCCAGCGCCCTTCCGAGGCGCAGGATGACCTGGCCCAGGAACTCGAACGTTTCGCCTCGGCCCTCCAGTCCGCCGAGGATCGTCTGCAGCGGGCCGAGGCCCAGGCCGAAGGCATCGCCGCTCCCAACCTGGAGCGCCTCCAGAGCCTGGTGGACGAGGCCCAGGCCCGACTTTCCAAGGTGGGTGAGGACCTGGGCCAGGCCCAGGCCGAGCTGGCCAGTTTCCTTCGGGTCAAGAAGACCCTGGAGGCCAAGGATC
>JAYREN010000066.1:0-14854 GCA_041908845.1 Holophaga sp.
TGCCCTTTCCGCTGCCGGGAGGGCCAAGAAGGATGTGAACCTTCTCGTTCATTTTGCTTTTCCTGTAGCACGGGCCGAGCGGCCCCCACGCACCCGGCCCTGCTCCAGGAATCCGTCGTAGTGACGCATCACCTGGTAGCTGTCCAGCTGGGAGATGGTATCCATGGCAACACCCACCACGATCAGCAGCGAGGTGCCGCCGTAGTAGAAATTGAGGCCGGGCATGCTGTTCATGATCACCAGCGGCACGATCGAGATGGCCGCCAGGTAAACGGCGCCCACAAAAGTCAGCTTGGAGAGCACGCCATCCATGTAGACGCTGGTTTCCTTGCCCGGGCGGATGCCCGGAATGTAGCCGCCGGAGCGTTTCATGTTCTCAGCGGTTTCGTCTGGATTGAATACGATGCTGGTGTAGAAGAAAGCAAAGAAGATCACCACGCCCACGAAGATTGGCGTGTAGTACCAGAAATGGGTCTGGGCATTAGTGTAGGCAGAGAGTTTGGCGAGCCACTGCCAGCCCGTGAACTGAGCAATGGTCTGAGGGAAAAAGATCACCGAACTGGCGAAGATGACGGGCATCACGCCGGCAGTATTGACCTTGAGGGGCAGGTAGGAACTACGCTGACTGGCCATGCGGGAGGAATCAACACGCCGCGCATAGTGGATGGGAATGCGCCGATAGGCGTTCTCCACCATGACCACCGCCAGGAGTACCGCAACCATGGCGAACAGGAGCAGGAAGAACACACCCGGAGGAGCCACATTGGCCTTCTGGAGAATGGAGTCCCTAAACATGGTGCCGATGGTCTGTACAGCCTTGGGCAGGCCTGCCACGATGCCGGCAAAGATCAGCAGCGAGATGCCGTTGCCCACCCCGCGCTCGGTGATCTGTTCACCCAGCCACATCACAAAGATGCTGCCCGTCGCCAGGGTGAAGGCGCACATAAACTTGAAGCCCATACCGGGATTCACAACCACGTCCGGTCCCATGCTTTGGGCCATGGCACCGATGCCGAAGCCTTGGACAAAGGCCAGACCTACCGTGAGGAAACGAGTCCACTGATTAATCTTCTGACGACCAGCCTCGCCCTCTTTCTTCTGGAGGTTCTCCAGGGTGGGCACTACAGCGCCCATCAACTGAAGCACAATGCTGGCCGTGATGTAGGGTGTGATCCCCAGGGCGAACACGGAGAATTTCTTGAAAGCGCCGCCCGAAAACAGGTCGACCACGTTAAGCAGCCCGCCAGCCTTGTCCAGGTTTGCAGCCAGGACCTCGGCATTCACGCCGGGCACGGACACATGCACCCCAAGCCTGTAGATCACCAGCATGACCAGCGTGAACAGCAGGCGCTTGCGGAGTTCGGGATTACTAAAGAGCTGCCGGAGGCGTTCCATCAGGACCAGGCCTTACTGAACAGGCTTGGGAGTGGGTTCCTGAATGGAGCCACCCTTGGCGGTGATGGCCTCGCGGGCCCCCTTGGTGACACGATCAGCCACCACGGTCACCTTTAGGCTGAGTTCGCCTGAGGCAAGCACCACGATCTTTTGGATGGTGGAATTGACGAGCTTCTTCTCGCGCAGCGTCTCGAGGCTGACGGTCTCGCCATCCTTGAAGTTGTTCGAGATGAGCTCCAGTCCGATTTCCTTGGTGACGGCGGCGTGGACATTGGTGAAGCCGCGCTTGGGAAGACGGCGATGCAGGGGCATCTGACCGCCTTCAAAACCGCGCTTGGCACTGTAGCCGCGACGGGACTTCTGGCCCTTTTCGCCACGGGTGGCGGTCTTGCCCATGCCGGAGCCGGGGCCGCGACCCACGCGCTTCCGAGTCTTGACGGCGCCCTCGGCGGGCTTGAGTTCGTTGAGCTTCATGACCTACTCCTTGACCGACACAGCGACGAGGTGAGGAATGAGCTTGACGATGCCATGCACATTCGGCGTGTACTCGCACTGACGGGTATCACCCACCTTCTTCAGGCCCAGGGTCTGAACGAAGGCCCGGTGCTTGGGGGTGGTGCAGATGGTGGAACGCACGAGCTTGATGACGACCTGCTTTCCGATCAGGTTGGACATGTTAGGCCTCCGCCTGGTCGATGCCACGGTTGGTCATGACCGTGTAGGGATCCATGAGACTGTTGAACCCGGCAAAGGTGGCGCGAACCACGTTGTGGGGATTCGAGGAGCCCAGACTCTTGGTGAGCACGTTGTGGATGCCGGCGGCCTCCATGATGGCGCGCACCGTGGCGCCGGCGATCACGCCGGTGCCCTCAGGAGCGGGCTTCATCAGGACGGATCCGGATCCGAAACGACCCGTGATGGGGTGCGGAATCGAGCCGTTGGAGGTCACGGGAACGCGGGTCATGTTGCGCTTGGCAGCCTCGATGCCCTTCTTGATGGCCGAGGGGACTTCCAGCGCCTTGCCGAGACCGAACCCGACCTTGCCCCGACCGTCGCCCACGACGACCAATGCGGAGAAGGAGAAGTTCTTGCCGCCCTTCACCACCTTGGTGACGCGACCCACGTAGATGACCTGATCCTTGAACTCGCTCTGCTGCGGGGTCTCGGCGGTGTTCTTGGCTTCTGCGGACATGAGCCCCCCCCTCAAAACTGCAACCCGGCTTCGCGGGCGCTGTCAGCCAGCGCCTTGACGCGGCCGTGATAGACGTAGCCATTGCGGTCGAAGACCACCGCCGTGACGCCCAACTCCTTGAGCCGGGTGGCGATGCTGGCACCGACAGCCTTTGCGGCCTCGATGTTGGCGCCATTCTTCAGCGATCCGCGCAGATCCTTTTCCAGGCTGGAAGCCGAAGCCAGGGTGACACCCTTGGTATCGTCCACGGCCTGAACGTAAATGCGCTTGAGGCTCTTGTAAATGGTGAGACGCGGACGCTCAGGGGTACCCGAAATGCGGCCCCGGATGCGGGTCTTCGTCTTCTGGCGACGGACCTTGATTTCGTTAGCCATGGTTTCCCCTTACTTCCCGGTCTTGCCGGCCTTGCGGCGGATGACTTCGCCGGTGTATTGGACGCCCTTGCCCTTGTAAGGCTCAGGCTTGCGGAACTTGCGGATGTCGGCAGCCACCTGTCCCACCACCTGCCGATCATGGCCGGTGACGATGACATGAGTGCTCTTCTCGACAGCGATAGTGATGCCCGTGGGCGCGTCGTAGAAGATGGGGTGACTGTAGCCAAGGTCGAGGCGGAGTTTGGTGCCCTCCATGGCGGCCTTGTAGCCGACGCCCACGATATCCAGTTCCTTCTTCCAGCCTTCAGTAACGCCGGTCACGGCGTTCTGGATCAGGGAGCGGCAGAGACCGTGAAAAGCCCGGGTCTGGGACTCTTCGTTGGCGCGGGTGAGGTTGATGGAATCGGCCTGCACGTCGAGCGTGATCCCCTTGGGGACGGGGCAGAGAATCTTGCCCTTGGCGCCTTCGACGACGGCCTCAGCCCCGTTGACAGTGACTTTGACGCCTTTCGGCAGCGTCACGGGCTTCTTTCCGATGCGAGACATGGTTGAATCCTTGGAAACGGGTTGAGCGGAGAACTACCAGACGTGAGCGAGGATCTCGCCACCCACGTTCTGCTTGCGGGCATCCTTGCCCGTGAGCAGCCCCTTGGGCGTGGTGAGAATGGCGATACCGAGACCACCATTGACCTCGGAGATCTCATCGGCACCGGTGTAGACGCGAAGGCCAGGGCTCGAGATGCGCTTGAGGCCGTGGATGACGGACTCGCCGCCCTTCACGTACTTCAGGTTCACCACGATGTAGTCACGACCCTCGTGTTCCACACTCTTGTAGCCGTGAATGTAGCCTTCCTGCTTCAGGATGGCGGAGAGGCGCTCCTTGATTTTGGAGGCAGGCACAACCACGGCATCGTGGCCGGCCATGATGCCATTGCGCAAACGGGTGAGGTAATCGGCGATTGGATCGGTGTACATGGTTTCCTCTTCTTACCAGGAGGACTTCTGAACGCCGGGAAGTTCGCCGGCTAGGGCGTGCTTCCGGAAGCACAGTCGGCAGAGTTCGAACTTGCGCATGAAGCCACGGGCGCGACCACAGAGCTTGCAGCGGTTGCGGTGCTGGGTGGAAAACTTGGGCTTGGAAGCGTCTTTGTATCTTTTCGCGAGGCGAGCCATGGGTTCTCCTGACTACTTGCGGAAGGGCATGCCGAGGTGGGCGAGCATGGCCCGAGCCTCAGCGTCGGTGGGCGCGGAAGTCACGAAGGTCACGTTCATGCCCTTGATCTTCTCCACGCGCGAGTAATCGATTTCCTGGAAGATCAACTGGTCCTTGAGACCCAGCGTGTAGTTGCCGCGGCCATCGAAGGACTTGGTGGGCACGCCGCGGAAATCACGGACACGGGGGAGGGACAGACTCACGAGCCGGTCGAAGAACTCCCACATGCGCTCGCCCCGCAGGGTCACCATGCAGGCGATGGGCATGCCCTCGCGCAGCTTGAACTGGGCGACGCTCTTCTTGGCCTTGCGGATCACGGGCTTCTGGCCTGCGATGGCGGTGAGCTCTTCCACGGCGACATCCAGCGTCTTGATGTTCTGGATGGCGTCGCCGACGCCCATGTTGATCACGATCTTCTGGAGTCGCGGCACCTGCATCGTGCTGGTGTACGCAAATTCCTCTTTGAGCTTCGACACCACTTCGGTGCGATAGCGGGCCTTGATGCGGGGCTCCGCATTACTAGGCATCAGTTCCTCCATTTCCGGGGGGCGACTACGCCCTGCGGGTTCGGGAGAGCGAAAGGGCTTGGGTTCCGGCGGTCCGGCCCGTTTCCTTTCAACCTCGGGTTTTCAAGCAGTTCCGCCGACAGCGATCCGTCGGCGGAACGAACAGTATCTCACAACAGCTCAAATCACGAAGTGATTTTATGCCGTGCGCTTGCGGGTGGGCTTTTGGGTGGCCGGATCCACGAGCATCACGTTGGACGCGTGGATGGAGGCTTCCTTGGTGACAATGCCGCCTTCGGCGCCGGTCTGGGGATTGGGCTTGGTGGCCTTCTTGATCATGTTGATGCCGGCCACGACCACGCGATTGCTGGCAGGAGACACCTTCGTGATCTGGCCGCGCTTGCCGCGGTCCTTCCCGGTGATGACGACGACTTCGTCGCCCTTCTTGAGCTTCATCTTGACTGGCTTTTCCATCACAGCACCTCAGGAGCGAGGGAGACGATCTTCATGTACTTCCGCTCGCGCAGTTCACGGGCCACGGGGCCGAACACGCGGGTGCCAACGGGTTCGCCATCCTTCTTGATGATGACGGCGGCGTTCTCGTCGAAGCGGATGTAGGAACCATCCTTGCGACGGAAGGCCTTGCGCTGCCGGACGATGACGGCCTGAACCACGGCCTTCTTCTTCACGGTGCCACCCGGGATGGCTTCCTTGACGGAGGCAGTGATGACGTCGCCGATTTGGGCGATCCTGCCGACCCCGCCGCCCAGCGGCAGGATGCAGCAGATTTTCTTGGCGCCGGAGTTATCGGCGACCGTGAGCATGGTACCCATCTGGATCATGTCGCCTCCTTACTCGCCGGCTTTCTGGACGATCTCAAGGACCGTCCAGCGCTTGCGCTTGGACAGGGGTCGCGACTCTACGATCTTGACCACGTCGCCGATCTGGCAGGCGTTGGTCTCGTCGTGAGCCATAAATTTCTTGCTCTGCTTGACCGTGCGGCTGTAGAGAGGGTGCTGGAACTTGCGCTCCACCTTCACCACGACCGTCTTGTCGGCCTTGTTGGATACCACGATGCCGCTGCGGATCATTTTCTGTTCTAGGCTCATGGTCTACCTCACGCCAGCTTCATCTTGAGCGCGGTCTTGACGCGGGCGAGTTCTCGGCGGGTCTTCCGGATCTCGGCGGTGTTTTCCACCTGGCCCACGGCGTGCTGGAAGCGGAGGGTGAAACGCTTGGCGGCCAGGTCGGCCTCCAACTGCGCCAGTTCCTCGATGCTCTTGCCAGCGAGTTCGCTGAATGGATTCTTCTTGTTCATCTCGATCCTCTCACTCTTCCGGCGGGGTGCGGGAGACGAAGTCGGAGGCCACACAGAGCTTCATCTGGGCCAGGCGCAGGGCTTCGCGGGCGGTTTCTTCATCCACACCCTCCATCTCGAAGAGGATCTTGCCGGGCCGGACAACGGCCACCCAGCCATCCGGCGCGCCCTTGCCAGAACCCATGCGGGTCTCAGCGGGCTTGCTGGTGGTGGGCTTGTCGGGGAAGATCCGGATCCAGATGCGTCCACCGCGCTTGATGTGGCGCGTCATCGCGATACGGGCGGCCTCGATCTGGCGGTTGGTCACCCACGCATGCTCGAGCGCCTTCAGGCCGAAATCGCCGAAGGAGAGCTCGTTGCCGCGGGTGGCGACGCCGCGGGTGCGGCCCTTCATGATCTTGCGGTGCTTGACTTTATTCGGCATCAACATGGGTTCACCTCAGCGCTTGACGGTTTCAACGGCCGCTTCGCCCAGGTTGACCCAGACTTTGACGCCGATGATTCCGTAGGTGGTGCGAGCCTCGGCAAAGCCATAGTCGACATTGACCCGGATGGTCTGAAGAGGCATCTGACCGGAGAGGTAGTCCTCGGTCCGGGCGATCTCGGCGCCATTGAGACGGCCGGAGACCTTGATCTTGAAGCCCTTGGCGCCAAAACGGATGGCGGCCTCCTCGGCCTTGCGCATGGCACGCCGGAAGGCGATGCGACGCTCAAGCTGCTGAGCCACACCCTCGGCGACGAGCTGTGCGTCGACTTCGGGCTTCTTGATCTCCTGGATATCGACGCTCACGGGGCGCTTAAGGCGGGCCTGGAGATCCTCGCGGAGCTTGTCGATCTCGGCGCCCTTGCGGCCGATGACGATGCCAGGACGGGCGGTGAAGATGCGCACGGTGACCTTGTCGGCGGCGCGCTCGATGTCGATCTTGGAGACCATGGCGTTGAGGCCGTGGAGCTGCGCCTTGAGTTCCTTGCGGAGCTTCAGGTCCTCGTGGAGCAGGGTGGCGTAGTCACGCTTGGCGTACCACTTGCTCTTCCAGTTCTTGTTGTGAACCAGGCGGAAGCCGTATGGATGAACTTTCTGACCCATGGTTACTCCTCCCGGCCGAGCTGCAGCGTTACGTGGCAGGTGCGTTTCTGCACCCGGTAGGCGCGGCCCATCGGCGCGGGACGGACCCGCTTCATACGGAATCCTTCATCCACGAAGACAGTCCGGACGATCAGTTCGTCGGGGTTCACGGCGGGATCCTTGTCGATGGCGTTGGCCACGGCGGAGTCGAGCAGCTTCTTGATGGGAGCGGCCGCGTACTTCTTGGTGGACACGAGAATCCACTGGGCCTCGCCGACCTGCTTGCCGCGGATCAGATCGACCACGAGACGGGCCTTCTGTGCGGAGCCGCGCAGGTGGCGGATGGTGGCGCTGGAAACGATTTGAGCCATATTACTTCCCCTTCGCTTTGGCGTCGGCCTTACCGGCGTGGCCCTTGAAGGTGCGGGTTTGAGAGAACTCGCCCAGCTTGTGACCGACCATGTTGTCGGTCACATAGACGGGGATGAACTTGTTGCCGTTGTGGACGGCAATGGTCATCCCGATCATCTGCGGAAGCACCGTGGACCGGCGGGACCACGTCTTGATGACGCGCTTGTCCATGGTGGACTGGGCGACGTCAACCTTCTTCTGCAGGTGGGCATCAATGAAGGGACCTTTTTTCAGCGAACGTGCCATGGCAGCCTCTCCTAGTTGATCCGCTTGACGATGAACTTGGTGGTGCGCTTATTGCGCCGCGTCTTGTAGCCACGTGTAGGCTGGCCCCAAGGCGTGACGGGATGGCGTCCACCGGAAGTGCGGCCTTCGCCGCCGCCATGCGGATGGTCCACGGGGTTCATGACCACGCCGCGGACCGTCGGGCGGATGCCCATCCAGATCTTGCGACCAGCCTTGCCCAGGGCCACGTTTTCGTGCTGAAGGTTGCCCACCTGGCCCACCGTCGCGAAGCAATCGAGGTGGATCTTGCGGATCTCGCCCGAGGGCATGCGCAGCTGAGCGTAATCCTCGTCCTTGGCCACAAGCTGGGCGAAGGTTCCGGCGGCGCGGGCGATCTGGCCACCCTTGCCGGGCTTCATTTCGATGTTGTGCACCGTGGTGCCCAGCGGCATGTTCCGCAGGGGCAGCGCGTTGCCCACCAGGATGTCGGCTTCTTTGCCGGAGACGACCGTGCGGCCCACCTCAAGGCCATCGGGGGCCAGGATGTAGCGCTTTTCGCCGTCCGCATAGACGAGGAGAGCGATGCGGGCCGTGCGGTTGGGGTCGTACTCGATGGTCGCGACCTTGGCAGGGACACCGATCTTGTTGCGCTTGAAGTCGATGATGCGGTACTGGCGCTTGTGACCGCCACCGATGTGGCGGGTCGTGATGCGACCGTTGTTGCTGCGACCGCCGGTGCGGTTGAGCTTGACGACCAGGGAGCGCTCGGGAGTATCAGTGGTGATCTCCTCGAACCCCTGCTTCGACATGCCCCGCTGACCGGGGGTCGTAGGCTTGAGCAGCTTGATGCTCATGGGATCCTCTTGCCTAGATGTGCGGGCGATAGTGGCAAGGCCTTGTCCACCCGCGAGGTTGAAACGAGGGGGCGTCTACTCGGCGACCGGGGCGAAGCCCTCGGCCAGTTCGACGTAGGCCTTCTTCATGGCGCTGGTGGAGCCGACCCAGCGACCGAGGCGCTTCGCCTTGGAAGGCACGCGGACGGTGCGGACGGATTTCACCTTGGCCTGGAGCAGGAGTTCGGCGGCTTCCTTGATCTGGTGCTTGGAGGCCCAGATGGCGACCTCGAACACCTGGACATTGGACTCGCGCAGAATCTGGCCCTTCTCGGTGAGAAGGGGCTTGCGGATCACTTCGAAAATCTTGGTCATGGCTTCACCACTTCCTGCAGGGCCAGGATGGCGTCCTTGGAGAAGACAACCTGGTCGTACTTCAGAAGTTCATACACATTCACACCCAGGCTCTCGATGGTGGCCAGCTTGGGGTTGTTCCCCGAGGCCAGCACGACCTTCTCAGAGGCCTCGGCACCCACGAGGAGGGCCGAACCCTTGACGCCCAGCTTGGCGAGGGTTGCGATGAAGGCCTGGGTCTTATGGGTTTCCAGGTTCCAGTTCTCCACCACCATCACCTGGCCCTCGGCCATCTTGACGGACAGAGCGTGGCGCAGAGCGGAGCGACGGGCCTTCTTGGGGAAGGCGTAATCATAGTTGCGGGGGTTGGGGCCATGGGCCGTGCCGCCGCCCTTCCAAAGGGTGGAGCGGATGGAGCCGACGCGGGCGCGACCGGTGCCCTTCTGCTTCCAGAGCTTGCGGCCGGAACCAGAAACCTCGGACTTGTCCTTGGTCTTGGCGGTGCCCTGGCGGCGCTTGGCCAGGAAGTGGCGAACCGCTTCCCAGATCAGGTGCTTGTTGATGTCTTCGAGCTTGAACACTTCGGGAAGAAGCTCGACGGTACCCGCGGGCTTGTTCTCGAGGTTGACGACGGGATGCTGGAAGGTGGCCATCTTTTACGCCTCCTGCTTGATGACGACGTAGCCGCCCTTGGGGCCAGGCACGGCACCCTTGATGAGCAACAGGTTGTTCTCGGCGTCCACCTTGGCGATCTCCAGATTGCGCACCGTGACCTGCTCGGCGCCCATGTGGCCGCCCATGCGCATCCCGGGCCACACGCGACTGGGATAGGACGAACCGCCGATGGAGCCGGGGGCGCGGTGGAACATGGAGCCGTGGGAGGCGCGACCACCCTTGAAGTGGTGACGCTTCATCACGCCCGCGAAGCCCTTGCCCTTGCTGATGCCGGTGACATGGACCTTGCCCTTTTCTTCGAACTGGGTGACGAGGATGCTATCGCCCGCCTTGAGGCCACTCTCGGCCTCGACCTTCAGCTCGCGCAATACGCGAACAGGAGCCACGCCATGCTTTTCGCAATGGCCCTTTTCCGGCTTGGAGGCACGCTTGCCGCCCTGGGGATCCACGAAGCCCACCTGCACAGCCTCGTAGCCATCGCTGGCCGAGGTCTTGCGCTGGACGACCACACAGGGACCCGCCTGGATGACGGTGACAGGGACGACCTGACCTTTTTCGTTGAAGATCTGGGTCATGCCCAGCTTCTTTCCGATGATTCCGTTAGTCATTCTCTGCTCCCCCCTTTACCGGTTGCCCTGACGGCTGAAGACCTTGATTTCGACGTCGACGCCCGCAGGCAGATCGAGGCGCATCAGGGTGTCCACCGTGCTCTGGGTGGGATTGAGGATGTCCAGGAGCCGCTTGTGCGTGCGGATCTCGAACTGGTCACGGCTCTTCTTGTCCACGTGGGGGGACCGATTCACCGTGTACTTGCTGATGCGGGTCGGGAGGGGGATCGGTCCAGCAACCTGAGCGCCAGTGCGCTTGGCCGTGTCGACGATCTCCCGGGTCGACTGATCCAGTAGACGATGATCGAAGGCTCGCAGACGAATGCGAATGTTGTCCTTCATGTTCACTCCATTGGGACGGACTCGCCGTCCATAGACGTGGGGCGTTGACCGCCCATGTTGAGGATGTCCCATCACGGGGACAAGGCCATCCAGAATACCAAAAGCCAGTGCAAACGCAATGGCTTTTTTGGATTTTCAATGCCGTCCGGATGGACCGTGCGGCGGGTATCAAGAGGTCTCGATCCGAAGGATCTTGGAGCGACCTCACCCCCTGACGGGGGCTGTGGCGGGCATGAAAGCGGCCTGGGGCAAGGCCCCAGGGTTGAAACAGAACTATTTGCTGCCCTTGACCTTGGCCACGATCTCTTCGGCCACGTTGCGGGGAGCTTCGTCGTAGTGACTGAACTGCATGGTGTAGGTGCCGCGGCCCTGGGTCATGGAGCGCAGGGTCGTGGAGTAGGCGAACATCTCGGCCAGGGGCACCTTGGCGGTGACCACCCGGGCGCCGGAACGCTCTTCCATGTTCTCGATGCGGCCACGGCGGCTGTTCAGGTTGCCGATGACATCGCCCATGTAGTCTTCGGGGGTCTCGACTTCCACGGCCATGATGGGCTCGAGGAGCACGGGACTGGCCTTCTCGCAGGCGGTCTTGAAGGCCATGGAGCCGGCGATCTTGAAGGCCATTTCGTTGGAGTCGACCTCGTGGTAGCTGCCATCGTAAAGGGTGACCTTGACGTCCACAACGGGGAAGCCCGCCAGAATGCCGGAGTGCGTGGCTTCCTGGATGCCCTGATCCACGGGCTTGATGTATTCCTTGGGCACCACGCCACCGACGATGTCGTTGACGAATTCGTAGCCCTTGCCCGCCTCGTTGGGCTCGAGGGTAATGCGCACGTGGCCGTACTGACCGCGCCCACCGCTCTGCCGCACGAACTTGCCCTCGGCGTCCACCTTCTTGCGAATGGTCTCGCGGTAGGCCACCTGGGGCTTGCCCACGTTGGCGTCCACCTTGAACTCACGCATCATGCGGTCGACGATGATCTCGAGGTGCAGTTCGCCCATGCCCGCGATGATGGTCTGGGAGGTTTCGGAATCCGTGTGGACCTTGAAGGTGGGATCTTCCTGGGCCAGCTTCTGGAGGGCGATGGCCATCTTTTCCTGATCCGCCTTGGTCTTGGGCTCGATGGCCACCTGGATCACGGGATCCGGGAAGTCCATGGATTCCAGCACCACGGGATGGTTCTCGTCGCAGATCGTCTCGCCGGTGTAGACATCCTTGAAGCCCACGGCGGCACCGATGTCGCCGGTGCGCACTTCGGTGATGTCCTCGCGCTTGTTGGCGTGCATCTGAAGCAGACGCCCGATGCGCTCACGCCGACCCTTGGCCGAATTGAACACCGAGGAACCCGCCGCCAGGACGCCGGAGTAGACACGGATGAAGGCCAGGCTGCCCACGAAGGGATCGGCCATGATCTTGAAGATCAGGGCGCTGAAGGGCTCCTCATCGCTGGCCTTCCGCTCGGCGGCGTTGCCGTCGAGGTCGTGGCCCTGGATGGGAGGGATTTCCAGCGGGCTGGGCATGTAGCTCACCACCGCGTCAAGCAGCGGCTGGACACCCTTGTTCTTGAAAGCGGAGCCGCAGGTCATGGGCGTGAAGAGCAGCTCCACGCAGCCCTTGCGGATGCCCGCGCGCAGCTCGTCCTCAGTAAGGGCCTCGCCGCCGAGATACTTCTCCATCAGGTGCTCGTCGGTCTCCGCGACCATCTCGACCATGTGCTCGCGCCACTTGGTGGCTTCCTCCACCAGGTCGGCGGGGATCTCGCCGTAGATCACGTTGAAGCCCTTGTCGCCTTCATCGAAGGTGAGCCCCTGCATGGTCACAAGATCCACGATGCCCTTGAAGTTATCCTCGGCGCCGATGGGAATCTGGATGGGCATGGGCTTGGCATGGAGACGAGTCTTCATCATCTCGACCACGCGATAGAAGTCAGCACCCGTACGGTCCATCTTGTTCACGAAGGCCAGCCGAGGCACCTTGTACTTGTTGGCCTGACGCCACACTGTCTCGGACTGGGGCTGCACGCCGCCCACAGCGCAGAACACGGCCACAGCGCCGTCCAGCACGCGCAGGGATCGCTCTACTTCGGCGGTGAAGTCCACGTGACCCGGCGTGTCGATGATGTTGATCCGGTGCTCGACGTCTTTCAGCAGGCCCGTCTGAGGCACCCACGCGGCGGTGATGGCGGCAGAGGTGATGGTGATACCACGCTCCTGCTCCTGCACCATCCAGTCGGTGGTGGCGGCGCCGTCATGCACTTCGCCGATCTTGTGAATCTTGCCCGTGTAGTAGAGGATGCGCTCCGTGGTAGTCGTTTTCCCGGCATCGATGTGGGCCATGATGCCGATATTGCGGTAGCGCTCGAGGGGAGTCGTGCGGGCCACGGAGGCCTCCTAGCGTGTCAGAGATCAGAAGGAAACTACGGGAAGAACAAAATGCGGGGCCGATTCCAGAATCGGCCCCTCATGTGAACAACAGGTGACTACCAGCGGAAATGGGCAAAAGCCTTGTTGGCTTCGGCCATCTTGTGGACGTCGTCCTTCTTCTTCATGGCGGCGCCGCGGAAGTTCATGGCGTCGAGAATCTCGCCGGCCAGCTTGTCGCGCATGGTGCGCTCGCCCCGGGAGGCGGAGTAGGTCTTGAGCCAGCGCATGGCCAGGGACTGGCGGCGGTTCTGGGGAACCTCCACAGGCACCTGGTAGGTGGCGCCGCCCACACGGCGGGACTTGACTTCCACCGCGGGCTTGATGTTGTTGAGAGCCTTGTCAAAGGCATCCAGGGCCAGTTCGCCGGACTTCTTGGCCACGATCTCGAGGGCTCCGTAAAGGATCCGTTCGGCGGTGGCCTTCTTGCCGCGCTCCATGAGCACGTTGACGAACTTGGTGATGGTCACACTGTTGTAGACGGGATCCGGAAGGATCTCGCGTTTTGCAGGGGCGCTACGACGGGACATGGACTACCTCCCTTACTTCTTGACAGCGCCGGCCTTGGGCCGTTTCGCGCCGTACTTGGAACGAGACTGGTTGCGGTTGGCGACGCCGGTGGCATCGAGCGTTCCGCGGACCACGTGATAGCGCACACCCGGCAGATCCTTCACACGGCCGCCGCGGATGAGCACGATGCTGTGCTCCTGCAGGTTGTGGCCGACGCCCGGGATGTAGGTGGTGCACTCGATGCCGTTGGTGAGACGGACACGGGCCACCTTGCGAAGCGCGGAATTCGGCTTCTTGGGCGTGGTGGTGAAGACGCGCGTGCAAACGCCGCGCTTCTGGGGGCAAGCGTTGAGCGCAGGGCTCTTCGTCTTGTTCTGGAAGGTCGTCCGCCCGTGGCGGATTAGCTGATTGATGGTTGGCACTCCAACCTCCTTGCGTGGGCTCCAGGAACGTCCTGGGCCTGGGCCCGAGAGGTCGAACACCGAGACGGAGGCGACATCGGACAGACATGAAACATCACGACCCACCCGGGTCGGGAACCTTTGATCGTAGCAAAAGGCCCAGGGAAGTCAAAGCCTAATGACAGGCGCACCCACCGCAACAGCCACCCCCCTCGGCCGCCTTGGGGACAGCCGTGGGCGAGGGTTCGGCGGCCTTAGCGCCCCCGTCCTTTCCATAACCCTGTGCGTACCAACCGCTTCCAGCCAATGCAAAGGCCGCCACGGAAACCTGGCGGGCCATGCCCTCCCGGTGCCCGCACTTCGGGCAATCATGGCGGTCCGGCGCCGAAACCGACTCCAGTCTTTCCTCGGACTCCCCGCAGGCGTCACAGCGGTATTCGTAAAGGGGCATGTCTTCCTCGTGGTCGAAAGGGCATTTGGCCCTAACCTTGAAGTCTAGCGTGGACCTTGGATGCCAGCACTCGACCGTTTTTTCCTCGACCCCAAAACCTTCTGGGAAGCCTTCCCAGAGCGGCCGGGAAGACTTTGTTTCACCAACGGTTGCTTCGATCTGATCCATCCGGGGCATGTTCAGTACCTCGAGGATGTGCGTGCCCTCGGCGATTTCCTGGTGGTGGGGCTCAACAGCGATGCCAGCGTACGGCGCCTGAAGGGCCCCAGTCGCCCGGTGCAGAATGAATGGGCCAGGGCCCGCATTCTCCTGGGCCTGCGCAGTGTGAATGCCGTGGTGCGCTTCTCGGAAGACACCCCGCTCGAACTCATCCTGGGACTCCAGCCCGATATCCTAGCCAAAGGCGGCGACTACACACCGGAAACCGTCATCGGCAGAGACATCGTCGAGGCCCGGGGCGGAAGACTGGTGCTAGTGCCCTTCCTCCCGGGCCACAGCACCAGCCTCATTGAGAAACGAATTCGCGACGGACACGGCGTGCGCGTGGATCAGGCCTGAC
>JAYREN010000067.1:0-14693 GCA_041908845.1 Holophaga sp.
CCCCTGGACTCCGCCCACGCGGCACTGGAAGTCCAGTCCCTGGTCACCAAGGACGCACCTGGCCATGCCGTGCTTCGCGAAGCCAAGTCCCTTCGCTATGCGCAGCGCTTCTATGAGGCTGCGGCCCTGTACCGCCGTTACATTGCCGAGCACCCAACCTCGAGCTGGAGCACTGAGGCCCGGTTCTGGCTCGCGGCCACCCTTGAACAGGACCAGCGCTGGGATGAAGCCGCCGCCGCCTACACCGAATTCCTGGCCAAGCATCCCGATGAGCGCCTGCTGGGCAAGGAAGCGCGCCTGAACCGAATTCGCTGTTGGGGCATCCGCCAGGGACAGGCCCCCGGCGCCACCCCGGGACTGATTGCCGCCCTCGCGGACGAAATCCCCGAGGTGCAGGTAGCCGCCGCCCTCCAGCTCGCCAAGACCCAAGATCGGCGCGCCCTGGACGCCCTGCAGAAAGGCCTCGCCATGCCCGCCTACGCCGATGCCTGCGGCGTCGCCCTCGTGGGTCTGGGTGTCAAGCCTGTCCCCACCTCGCCTCAAACCAGCCGCTTCCTGGTGATGCGCATCCGGGAGAAGGGCAAGAGCGACCCTGTCACCATCCGCCTTTCCCTGGGCCTCGCCCGGGTCATGGAGAACTACCTCAGCGACGAACAGATCCGCCAGGCTCGCACCAAAGGCATTGAACTGGGCAACCTCACCGATCGCGCGGCGAACCTGCCCAAGGGGTCGATGCTTTTTTCCGTGGAAGATCCCAAGAGCAGCATCACGGTGACCGTGGAGTAGCCTCCAGGCGGTAATCTGGGGATTCACGGGACACCCAATGACCAATATCTACCGGTTTTTCAAGGAACACCTTCGCGCCAATCTGCCCATCATCGCGCTGGGTTCATTGTTTATGCTCCTGGCGGGACTCTGCCAGGGGGCCATGTTGTTCAGCCTCCGCTTCGTATTCAGCAATCTGGGCGTGAAGAGTTCCGAACTGCTGAACCATACCGCCTCCGTGGCCAACAACGCCGATTTCGTAAGCCGAGCCAAGGACTGGCTTATGGGCCTGCTTCCGGACCAATCAATTTTGAGCCGGGAAGCCTATTTCGTCCCGGCGCTCATTCTCGTCATCTTCATCCTGAAGGGCCTCTTCACCTACAGCGGAACCATGCTGATGGTCCGATCCGGCCTGAAGGCAACCCTGGGGCTGCGGGCTCGGCTCTTTGGGCGAATCCTGGACCAGGAACCCGCCTTCTTTCAGAAGCATCCCGTCGGGGAGCTGCTCACACGCTGCATCAGCGACGTTGGCGCTGTCCAGGGCATCGCCTCGAACCAGCTCGCCCTGGCCGTTCAGGAGATCATGCTGGCCATCGGGCTCTTCATCACCGCGATGTGCATGTTTCCTGTAGTCACTCTGGCCATTTTCATCCTCGTACCCGCGGTCGTATTCCCCATCAAGGCTCTCAGCCAACGCATCCGGAAAATCAACCATCGCAACATGGAGGCCTCCAGCCGGCTGCTTCAGCGGATGAAGGAGGCCTTCAGCAACATCAGAGTGGTCATCGGCTTCGCACGGGAAAACTACGAAGTTGATCGCTTCCACGGGATGAACCAGGAACTCTACCGCCTGGGAATGAAGAGTGCGCGGGTCTCGGCGCTGTCACACCCCATCATGGAGATCCTCGGTGGATTCCTGATCGGCGGCCTGCTGGTGTACGCCACCCTCGGCATCCAGGCCGGTCGGATCGACGGCGCCAAGTTCTTCTCCTACCTGATCGTCGTTTTCAACTTCTACGATCCCATCCGCCGCCTCACCAAGCTCAACAGCGAAGTGCAAGTGGCCCAGGCGAGTTTGGATCGGGTCTACACCATGCTGGATCGACAGCCAGAACTCCAAGGTCCGGATGAACCCACTCCCATGCCCCTCCAGCCCGACACGATCCGTTTCGAGGGCGTCCATTTTTCCTACGACGAAAAGCACCAGGTGCTTCGCGGCATCGACCTGGAGGTCCACCGGGGCGAGACGGTGGCCCTGGTGGGCGGAAGCGGGGGCGGTAAGACGACTCTGGTGAATCTGGTGCCGCGCTTCTTCGATCCCACGGCTGGGCGCCTGACTCTTGATGGCGTCGATCTCCGCGAGTTCGACCCCCGGGAGCTGCGGCGGCGCATCGGCATCGTGAACCAAGAGACACTGCTCTTCATGGATTCCATCCACGACAACATCGCCTACGGCAAGGAGGCCAGCCGAGAGGCAGTCATCGCCGCGGCGACGCGGGCCCACGCTCACGACTTCATCTCCGCGCTGCCCAAGGGGTATGACACGCCTCTCGCCGAGACAGGATCCAGCGTGAGCGGCGGCCAGCGGCAGCGCCTCGCCATCGCTCGCGCCCTGCTGCAGGATCCGCCCATCCTCATCCTGGACGAGGCCACCTCGGCCCTGGACACCGAGAGCGAACGGGCCGTGCAGGCCGCGCTGGAGGCCCTGATGCAGGACCGCACCACGCTCGTCATCGCCCACCGCCTCTCCACCATCCAGCGGGCCACCCGCATCTGCGTGCTCAAGCAGGGTCGGGTCGCCGAACAGGGCAGCCACGAGGAACTGCTGGCCCTGGGCGGCGAGTACGCGCGTCTCCACAGCCTCCAGTTCGCCGAAGCATGAAGCGCAGCGAATTTTCTTTCGAGCTACCCGAAGAACTCATCGCCCAGCACCCCGCCCCGGAGCGGGACGGGGCGCGGCTGCTGGTGGTGGATGCCGTCGCCAAGACTCTGCATCACGCCTCGATCCGGGATCTCCCTGAGCTCATTCCTCCCGGCACGCTCTGTGTGCCCAACGATGTGAAGGTCCGCCACGCGCGGCTGATGCTGCGACGTTCGGGCGGTGGAGCCGGAGAGGCCCTGCTGCTCCGCGCCTTTCCCGACGGCGCCTTCGAGGCCATGGTGCGTCCCGGTGCGAAGCTCAAGCCCGGCAAGTGGGCCGAGGTGGTCGATCCCAGCGGCGGCGCCGTGCTGGCCGAGCTGCGGGTCGAGGAAACCCTGGACGAAGGCCTGCGGAAGGTGCGCATTCAGCGCGGCGCAGAGGATCTCGACTGGGACGCGGTGGATGCCATCGGCCGGCTGCCCCTTCCGCCCTACATCCACCACGCTCCGGAAGACCAGGATGAGACCCGCTACCAGACGGCCTTCCACGCCGCCGAGGGCGAGGCGGTGGCCGCGCCCACGGCGGGCCTGCACTTCACACCGGAACTCATCCGCCAGCTGGAGGCTCGGGGCTGCGCCTGGCGCCCCGTGCGCCTGCACGTGGGCCTCGGCACCTTCCGGCCCATGAGCGCCGATGATCTCGACGACCATGTCATGCACGAGGAACGCTACGAGATCCCCGAATCCACGGCGACCGCGTTGGAAGCCGCGCTTCGCGAGCGGAAGCGGTCCCTGCTGTGCATCGGAACAACCAGCCTGCGCACCCTGGAGGCCGCCTGGGATGGTCAGCGATTGGTCCGAAGCGGTGCCACACGGATCTTCATCAAGCCCGGCCACACCCTGCGCACAGCGGATCACCTGCTCACGAATTTCCACCTGCCCGAAAGCACTCTCTTCGTCCTCATCTGTACCCTGCTCGGCCAGGACTTCGCGAAACAGGCCTATGCCGAAGCCGTACGGGAGCGCTACCGGTTCTTCAGCTACGGCGACGCCATGCTGATCCTCAACGCCAGGCGGAACGGATCAGCGCACCAGTAGCAGGATTGCCAGCCCCACCATGACCACCGCGAAGACCTTCTGGAGGTGCGGACCCGCGATGCGGGTGGCCACCCTGGCTCCTCCGTAGGCGCCCACCATGAAGCCCAGGGCCAGCCCCCCCAGCACGATCCAGGGGAAATGGGGCTGGGAGCGGGCGTAGACCAGCACCCCCGGGAGCCCCACGGGTGGCAGCATGACGGCGATGCTGGTGAGCTGGGCCTCGTGCTGGGGCAGCTTCAACCAGAGCACCATCAGCGGGATCATCACCACCCCGCCGCCCAGGCCCAGCAGGCCCGCCGCGAGGCCGCCGACCAGCCCGATGGCCAGACCTGGCGTCCAAGGTGGCGCGGGACGCGCTGCAGTCTCGGTTGTGGGAGTCACTCGCTTCTGGAGGAAGGTCCGCAGGGCCAGCAGCAGAAGGAAGCAGACGAAACCAATCCGAAGGGGGCCATCGGGGATCCTATTGGCGATGCGCGCCCCCAGCCATACTCCGGGAAGGAAGGCGAGCATGATCGCTCCCACCAGGCGCCAATGGATGGGAATACCTCGGCTGCGGAAATGCAGCACTGCGGGAAGACCATTGGGCAGCAGCATGGCGGCGAGGGTGACGCCCTGGGCCTGGTGCTGGCTCAGGCCCAGCAATCCCGCCAGTAAGGGGATGAGCACCACGCCGCCTCCCACGCCGAAGAGCCCTGAGAGGGTTCCTCCCCCGAGGCCTGCCGCCATCCCCGCGAGGAACTGGAAGGTGGAGTGGGTCGGATCGGCCATGACTGAAGTCTAGCGCCATGAGAGGAGACCACCTGCTCCCTGAGGCCTGGACTCCGAGTCTGTGTTCCAATGGAGGTGACTGGAAATGGCCAATGCAGATCAATTTTTCCGATGATGTGATCCTCGACAGCCGACGCGCCGTGATCCTGCCCAAGCAGGAAACCCTGGTGATCGCCGATCTCTTTCTGGGCCTGGGCGCGGGGCGCCGCAAGCGTCCCGATCTCATCCCCGCCGGGCAGCACAACGATCTCTGGGAGCGCCTGCTGGGGCTCCTCGCGGATTACCAGCCCAAGCGCATCGCCCTGTTGGGCGACGTGAAGCCCACCCAGGGCACCGTGGTCGATGAGGAGGCCGAGGAATTGCGCATGCTGTTCCGCAAACTCCAGGGCCCCGGCCGGGAGGTGGTCCAGATCGTGGGCCACCCGGAGCGCAGCTGGGGCCCCGCCCTGGAGGGCACCGGCGTGCAGCCCGTGGACACCTACCGCGTGGGCAGCCACACCCTGATGCACCGCCGCCGGATCTTCGTCTACCCCCGCCATGATCCCCCCCAGGGTTTCTGGATCAACGGCGGCCTGCACCCCCTCTTCGCTGTGCCGGTGCCGGGTCCCGATGGCAAGGAGGAATTCCTGCGGTATCCGGCCTTCCTCTTCACGGGTTTCGCGCTGGTGATCCCGCCCTTCGTGAGCTATGCCCAGGGCTGGGAAGTCATGCAGCCCGAGCGCTTGCCCCGGCAGGCCCGGGCCTGGAAGGTGCTGGGGGACCACCAGATCAGCCCCCTGGAACTGCCCGCCCTGCCGCAGGCTCCCGAAGCCCTGCGCACCCTGGCCCGCCCTGCGGCGCGGCGCCGGCGGGATGCCAAGGAAGACGGGATCGAAGGGTAGATTCCTACTTCTTCCGTGCCTTCTTGCCCCTGACGGCTTCCCTGGGAATCGGCGTGCCGCCCACGAGACTGCCGCCATCCTTGAAGTGCAGCTCCCAACCCACCCGCTCGCCCACCTTGAGATTCAGGCGGCGCACAGTTCCCGCCGCGAACTCGATGAAGTAGCGGGACATCACCTTGCCGCCGTAACTGGGGGCATCCGCCTCGGTGCCACGGAACATCATCGAAAGGGGCGGCGCGTTCTCCTTGATCTCCACCACGGTGCCATCCTCCTTCACCCAGACCACATCCAGGGCGATGAGGCAGTTCCCCATCCAGATCGGATGAAAGCCGTCTTCCTCGTAGACGAAGAACATGCACCGGTCCTTGGCCAGGTTGGTGCGGTACATCAGCCCTCTCGCACGCTCCTGATCCGTGCGAGCCACCTCGGCCTGGAAGCGCTGGCCCTTGACCCCCACCAACCCCCCGTCGGCCTGGTTGGGGTTGATGGCGAGAACGGCGCTCAGGAGAAACGGGTGCATGTCGACTCCGCAGAAGCTCCAATCTTACAGAAAGGAAGGCAGGCTGCTTGAAGATACCTCAAATAATGGGGTAGTCTGAACGCCTCCCGGCTTTTCCGGTTTTGATGGGTCCATGAATCGACGCGCACTTCCTTTCGCCCTTGCTATGGCCCTCTGCGCGGGTGCGCAGGAGCCCCCGAAATCCCTGAAGGCCGTGCGGACTGCCACCCCGATCCGGCTGGACGGCAATCTCTCGGAAGAAGCCTGGGCCGGAGCTCCCTTCGCCAGCGAGTTCACCGTGTCCTGGCCTGATTTCGGCAAGGCGGCAGGGCTTCCCACTGAAGTGAAGGTGCTCTACGACGACCATTTCATCTACGTAGGGGCTCGTCTGCATCACCCCAAGGGCCAGGCCCAGGTCGTGAAACGCCTGCATCGCCGCGACCAGGACAGCATGAGCGACTGGTTCAGCGTCTACATCGACAGCCTGCGGGATCGACGCACCGCCTGGGGGTTCTCTATCAATGCCTCCGGAGTCCAACGGGACACGCTGCATGATTCCGAGAGTGCCGATGCGGCCATGCAAGGGGATTCGAGCTGGGATGGCGTCTGGGAGGGAGCCACCCGGATCGATGCCGATGGCTGGACCGCAGAATTGAAGATCCCCCTCTCCCTGCTGCGCATCCGCCCAGAACAAGGCACTCAGACCTGGGGCATCAACTTCAGCCGCTCGGATCAGGGCCTCGTGCGGGAACGCAGCTTCTGGGCCCTCCCGCCTCGGGGCGAGAACGCCTTCGTGAGTCGCTTTCCCGAGCTCACGGGGATCGAGGGGATTCGACCCCAGCCCCGCCAGGAATGGGTGCCCTACCTAAGCCTCCAGCGGAAATTCGAGACGGCCCAGAGCTTCGATGACCGGAAGTGGACCGGCCGCGCAGGCCTGGATGCCCATTTCGGCCTCAGCACCAACAGCCAGCTCGACCTGTCCATCCGCCCGGATTTCGGCCAGGTAGAAGTGGACCAAGCCGTGGTGAACCTGGGGACCTTCGAGACCTACTTGACCGAGAAGCGCCCCTTCTTCCTGGAGGGCATGGAAATCTTTCGGGTGGCCGGAAACGGCCTTTTCTACAGTCGCCGGATCGGTGAGGGACTCTATGATCCGGACCTGGGAGATGGCGAGACTCTGGTGGATCGGCCCCAGGCCGCCGAAATCAACGGGGCCGCCAAGTTCACCACCAAGCTGGCCTCGGGCTTCAACCTAGGCGTACTGGGCGCCAGCGTGCAGCAGGCCAAGGCCACCCTGGAGAACGCCACGGGAAGCGAATTCAAGCGCGAGATCTATCCCCTTACCAGTTTTGGCGTGGTCCGGGCGCAGCAGACCCTCGGCACCCACGGCAGCTACATCGGGGCCTTCGGTGCCTTCATGCGCCAGGCCGCCCCGGATGGCCGCGAGGCACAGGTGCACGCCCTGGACGGGGTGTACCGCAGCGCCGACAAGAGCACAGTCACGGAGTTCACCCTGGCCCACACCCAGGCGGGGCTCCGCTCCGATCTGAAGCCCGCCGAGGGCTGGCGCGGGCGCCTGAACATCAATCGCCGTTGGCGTTCCGGTTGGGCCGCGGCGCTCACCGCCACGAATGCCTCTAGCGGCTTTGATCCCAACGACATCGGTTACCTGAGCCGGGCCGATGAGCAGCGTTTGAATTTCGGCCTCGAGCGGCGCTGGGACAAGACCTTCGGAGTTCTCCGCAACCTGGAGCTGGGTGTCAACGGCGGCGTTGCCCGGGATCAGGCGGGACAGGTCTTCCAGCGCGAAGCCATGCTCTATGCCCGCACGGATTTCACCAACTTCTTCGCCCTTTGGACTCACCTGGGCGTCGCCTTGCCCGTGGATGACGATCGGGAACTACGAAGCTACCTCCGCGAGGAACCCGTCAAGAAGTACCTGCGGACCTCGGAAATCCCTTGGGCCTCTCTCGGCTTCGACACGCCCGGCAATCGGCCCTGGTACGTGCGGGCCGAGGCGGAACGGGCCTGGCATGACGGAGGCCCCACCACGAGCCTCAGCGTGTACCAGGCCATCAAGCTGGGTTCGGCCATCGAGCTCCAACTGAGCACAACGGTGGCCCGCAGTGAAGGCGAACAGAAATACCTCTATCCTCCTTCCGAGGCCACCGATGCCACCCCTCCCATGGTGGGCCTCCGCACCATGGGCCAGTTCAACCAGACCCTGCGGGTGGCCTACGCCCTGAGTCCCACTTTTTCGGTCCAGTTCTTCAGCCAGTGGCTGGATGCCAACTGGGCCTACAGGGACATCAAACACTATGTGGATGACCGCACCCTGGCCCCCGGGCTGGCACCTGGGCTCACTGCGGTAGACGCCGCCAGCAGCGACCGGGTCTGGAACGTCAACCTCATCACCCGCTGGGAATTCCGCCCCGGCAGCGCCTTCTTCCTGGTCTACACCCACGGTACCTACACCGATGCCCTCATCAACGACCGGGCCAGCATCAGTCCCCGGCGCGACCTTGCCGTGCTCCGCCACCTGCCCAGCGATGACGTAGTGCAGGTGAAGATCAGCTGGTTGTTCCGCTAAGACAGCTAGGCCATGGGGGCCCGCATGAGGGCCTTCAGGCTTTCGGGGAAGAGGGGCTCGATGAGCTCCCGCACGGCCTCGGCGTACTGGCGGATCTCCCATTGGGCGTGAGCATCCAGGCGCAGGTGCAGGAAGTGGGCCGCCGCCTGCAGGCTCACGGTCCAGTAGACCTCGCTGTAGAGGGCCAGGGGCAGGATGCAGCGGGCCTGCTCTCGACAGACCCCCAGCTCGATCAGCTTCTTGTACTCGGCCACGCTGTTGCGACAGGCCGCCAGGTAGATCTCGCGGGCCTGGGCGCGCTGGGCCTCGGGTATCTCTCCCTCGCTGCCCTGCTTGTTGACCTTGGCCTGCTGGCGGAAGTTCTCCGGCACGAAGAACTCGCCATCGGGAAACTCCACGTAGCGGCCGCTGATCTCGTTGAAGTCGCTGGCGATGCGGTGCTTCATCCACTGGCGGAAGACGAAGATCGGCGCCTTCACGTGGAAGGTCAAGTAGGCGTGGCGGAAGGGCGCCGTGTGCTCGTGCTGGGCCAGGTAGTCCACCAGCTCCGCATCTTTCGCGTCGAAGGCCTCCTTGCGCTTGCCGAAGGAGACCCGTGCCGCATTGACCACCGTGAGATCCGTGCCCATGTGATCGATGAGCCGCACAAAACCGCGGTCGAGGACGGAAATGGAAGGATGGGACATGGGGAACTCCGTGCCCCCAGGTTACCCCATCAAACCTCCGCCGCCTCCACCCGGTTGCGCCCCATGCCCTTGGCCCGATACATCGCCTGATCCGCGCGATGCAGCAGGGACTCGAGGTCATCAGCCTTCTGTCCAATGGTGATGCCAAAACTGGCGGTGACGGGTTCCTGGAGCGTCGTCGGCCCGATCCTGACCCGTTCCTCCAAGCGCCCTCGAAGGCGCTCGGCCGCCGCGCGCAGGGTCACCATGTCCGTGCCCGGCAGGATCACCAGAAACTCCTCGCCCCCATAGCGCCCCAATGCATCGTAGGGCCTGAGAATCTCCTTCAGATGAAAGGCGATCTGCCGCAGCACCTCATCGCCTGCGGAATGACCGAAACGGTCATTGACCTGCTTGAAGAGGTCCACATCCAAAAGAATGCACCCCAGGGGCTCGTTTCTCCGACGATGGCGTTCCAGTTCCTCCTCGGCCCGGGTCAGGATGGCCCGGCGGTTGAGAAGGCCGGTCAGGGCGTCCGTAGTCGCAAGCGCCACGAGCTGTTCCCGGGTCGCCCGGAGCCGCGTCATCATCCGCCAGAAGAGGACCCACAGCGAGCCCACCAGCAGCCCCGTGGTGGCCGCCGCCAGGCCTATGATCACGAGGAGGTTGGTGCGCAGTTTGGCCTGGAGCTCCTCCACCCGCAGGGAGACGCTGATCCCGCCCCGGATATCGCCGACACGGTAGCCCTGCTCCGCATGGCACTGCAGGCAGGTGCCGTCCACCACCAACGGGGCCATGTAGCGGAAGAAGGACTGCCCATCCCGCCGTTCGATCCAATGACGCTCCTTATCGCCCCGCTCGAAGGCGCGCAGGGCTTCAACCTCCCTTGCATCGGCGGCATTGCCCGGGTTCAGGGGGCGAAGACTGGTGATGTGGAAGGCATAGCCCAGATCCTTCTTGAGCAACTCCGAGAGCTCCCGGGTCATGAGGGCCGGATTCTTCTTGGTGTAGGTTTTCCCCTCGGTGTCCGTGATATCGGGGTTCACTAGGTAAGGGTTGGAGGTCACGCCGGGTCCCTTTTCGACGTAGACCCCGCCGAAGGAGGCGTTCCATTGCCGCATCAGCACGATGTTGGCAAAGTCCCGACGGCCCCGGTTCACCATCTCATCCTGGATGACCTGCCGATCCCACAGGGCCATGCCCAGAAAGCCTCCCATCACACAAAGAGCCGCCACCAGCGAGGCCGTGAGGATGAAAAACCGCAAGCTGCGGGTTTCGAGCACATCGGCCGGTACGGAGGGTTCAATCATGGTCTACCTGGGGTGGGCCCGCTGAAGGACTGTATTCTTGTCTGGCGAACAGGGTTTGGGGGAAATACGCTCCACAGGGTCGCTCCAAGAGACCCAAAGCTGAGAGAATCCTAGGTCGGCAGATCCGAATCCGCCACCCTTTCCATCCTCAGGAGACGCCCGTGCAATTCCTCTTCGCCGCCGAGGCGGCTCAGGGCTGAGCGGGCCATCCACCTCCCAACCACCCCTCTCGCCACCACCTTTTCAACTCCAGGAGAAGCCATGCAATTTTTCATCGACACCGCCAACATCAGCGAAATCCAGCGCATCAATGCCTGGGGCATCCTGGATGGGGTGACCACCAATCCCAGCCTGATCGCCAAGGAATCTGGCAAGCCCTTCGAGGCGATCATCGAGGAGATCTGCGCCATCGTGGACGGCCCCATCAGCGCCGAGGTCATCAGCATGGAAGCGCCCCAGATGATCGAGGAGGGCAAGAAGCTGGCGAAGATCCACAAGAACGTGGTCGTCAAGCTGCCCCTCATTCCCGAGGGCCTCAAGGCCTGCAAGGCGCTGAGCGCCGAGGGCATCCGCACCAACGTGACGCTCTGCTTCAGCGCCACCCAGGGCCTCATGGCCGCCAAGGCCGGCGCCACCTACGTGAGTCCCTTCGTGGGCCGCCTGGACGACATCAACCTGGTGGGCATGGAGCTCATTGAGGATCTGGTGCAGATCTTCGCCAACTACGATCTGGAGACCAAGGTGCTGGCCGCCTCCATCCGCAGCCCCCGCCACGTCACGGAATCCGCCTTGGCGGGCGCCCACGTGGCCACCATCCCCACCAAGGTCTTCGACCAGATGATCCAGCACCCCCTCACCGACAAGGGCATCGAGGGCTTCATGGCCGATTGGAGAAAGTCGGGACGCTGAATCGGAATCGAGCCGGGAGCCGAATGACCCGTAAGGCAAAGAAGAAGGAAGGGAGCTAGGTTCCTCGCGGTAGGACCTCGGCCGACAAGTTCGGTCCGTTCCTGGCCCAGAAGGTCGTCAAGTAGTTCGCTCATCGCCAGATGACAGGAGGGCCGCCTCACAGCGGCCCTCCTGTCATCTGTGACCCGGCTTAGGGTTTTCGCAGCGGGGGGCTATAATCCTATGTTTTGCCCTGGAGCCTCGATGCTCACTCTCGTCCTTGCCAGCTTCCTTGCAGCTCCCCCGGTAGGGGAGCCCTGGCCCGTGATCCTTCGTCCGGCAGTGGTCGTGAAGGTCGAAGAGCCCGCCGCCGATGCGCCCGAGACTGATGAGCCCGAGACCGAGGAGCCCCAGGCCTCCCCGGATCAGGACCCCCCCCGCTTAGCGCCTGCCCAGGCGGTGCCGCCCAAGGCGAAGCCTCGGGTCCCGAGGAAGCGATAGACTGGCCCCTTCCCGCTGAAAAATTCTGCTGCCCCATTAGGAGTTTCTATGTCCCTTCAGGTGAAGATCGATCGATTGCGCGCCAAATACGAGGCGGCGCTGAAGGGCGGCGGCCAGGCGCGCATCGATAAACAGCACCAGGGCGGCAAGCTGACGGCCCGGGAACGCATCGCCGCCTTTCTGGACGAGGGCTCCTTCGAGGAAGTGGACGCCCTGATGATGAACCCCAACCCCGGTGAACAGATTCCGGGCGATGGGGTGGTGACGGGTTTCGGTCGAGTAGAAGGCCGCCCCGTGGCCCTCTTCGCCCAGGACTTCACAGTGGTGGGGGGCAGTCTCTCCCTCACCCAGGCCCGGAAGGTCTGCAAGATCATGGACATGGCCATGAAGGTGGGCTGCCCCTGCATCGGCATGAACGACTCCGGCGGCGCCCGCATCCAGGAGGGCGTGAACTCCCTGGCGGGGTACGCGGAGATCTTCCTGCGCAACACCATGGCCTCGGGCGTGATTCCCCAGATCAGCCTGATCATGGGCCCCTGCGCCGGGGGCGCGGTTTACAGCCCCGCCATCACCGACTTCATCACCATGGTGCGCAACACCAGCTACATGTTTGTGACGGGCCCCGAGGTCATCAAGGCCGTCACCCACGAGGATGTGACGAAAGAGGAACTGGGCGGCGCCTCGGCCCACGGCTACAAATCCGGCGTGGCCCATTTCGTGGTGCCCTCCGATCTGGCGGCCCTGGCCCACACCCGCGAGTTGCTCTCCTTCTTGCCCTCCAACAACATGGCCGAGGCTCCCCGCCGCGCCCCTCTGCTGGAAATGGCCCTGGAGAATTCCGATCTGGACGATATCGTGCCGGACGATCCCAGCAAGCCCTACGACATGCGCCTGCTCATCAAGGGCATCGTGGATGACGCCCACTTCTTCGAGGTCATGGAAGGCTACGCGGGCAACATCGTGGTCGGCTTCGCCCGCCTCGAAGGCCGCTCCGTGGGCATCGTGGCCAATCAGCCTGCCCACTTGGCCGGAGTGCTGGATATCTCCGCCTCCGAGAAGGGCGCCCGCTTCGTGCGCTTCTGCGACGCCTTCAACATTCCCCTGGTGGTCTTCGAGGATGTGCCCGGCTTCCTACCCGGCGTAAACCAGGAGCACCACGGCCTCATCAAGAATGGTGCGAAGCTGCTCTATGCCTTCTGCGAAGCCACCGTGCCCAAGCTCACGGTCATCACCCGCAAGGCCTACGGCGGCGCCTACATCGTGATGGCCTCCAAGCACATCCGCACGGACTTCAACTTCGCCTACCCAACCGCCGAGATCGCGGTGATGGGCGCCGAGGGCGCCGCCAACGTGCTCTACATCAAGGAAATTCAGAAGGCGGAAGACCCCATCGCGAAGCGCGCCGAGATCATCGCCAAGTACAACGAGGACTTTGCCAATCCCTATGTGGCCGCGGGCCTGGGCTATGTGGACGAGGTCATCCTGCCCCGGGAGACTCGCAAGAAGCTGGTGCGCGCCTTGGGCCTTCTGGAAACCAAGCGCGATTCCATGCCCCCCAAGAAGCACGGCAACATCCCGCTGTAGTCGCCGACCACATCCCTTCGGTATCCTGGAGCCTCCAATCCCTGGAGGCTCCATGCGTTACACCGCCCTGGCTGCGGCCCTGACTCTGCCCCTGCTCGGCCAGGCACCGGACGCGGCCTTCTTCAAGGGCGACGCCAAAACCATCATGGTGGCCTGCGCGGAAAAGGCCCGGAACATGGAATCCAAGGACAGCCAGCTGCTGACCGAGATTGGGCGGGTGTATCTGACCGCAGGGGATCGCGCCAAGGCCGAAGAAGCCTTCAAGGCGGCCATCGCCCTCGACGTCAAGGACGGCTCCACCTACTGGTTGATCGCTCAGCACTGGCTGGCGGCGGGCCAGAATGCCGAGGCCGTGGCCGCCTGCCGCCAGCTCCTGGAACGGGACCCCAAGTCGCCGCGGACCATCCTTAAGGCCGCCGTCACCTTCCTGGACCGGGGCATGGCCGAGGAAGCCCTCGAACTCATGGCCCACCTCTGCAAGGTGTACCCGAAACCCAGCGACCAGGACTTTGCAGTGGAATTTGCCAAGACCTGCCTGCGCAACCGCCGCTTCGACCTGGCCCCGGCCTGGCTCGAGCGCGGCTACCTGGCCGACCCCAAGGACTGGAAGAACTGCGCCGCATTCACCAGGGCCGCTCTGGAAGCGGATCAACCGGAACTCGCCGCCCGCTACGCCCAGAAGACTCTGGAAGCGGCCCCCAAGGACTGGTGTGCCTGGAACGAGATCGCCCTGGCCTACGCCGAATTCGTCGCTCGGCACCAGGCCAAGCGTTAAGCTGGGCCTGAGACCCCAGGAGGCACCATGCGCACCCTGATCGACTTATCCCTAACCTCCGCCGAAACACAGTCCACCCTGTGATGCGGTTGCCACGGTTGCCCCGCCCAGGCCGAGATGGGTGGATCGCTTTTATCCTGCGGGAGGACCATCGCCTGCGCCAGGGTTGGCGGATCCTCCTCTTTCTCCTGGCCTGGTTCCTTCTGGGTCCGCTGCTGGTGGCCGTGCCCCTGGGCCTGCTTTTCCCGGGGCGAGAGGCTCCGGCCTGGATCGCCCCGCTTCTGGGGGGTCTCGCGACCCTGCTGGTGAGCTGGGGCTTTCTGACCCTGGAGGATCGTCCCCTGGCCTCTCTGGGCCTCTGGCTCAACCGCCGGTGGTTGCGGCAAATGCTCATGGGCCTGGTGCTGGGACTCCTGCTGGTAGCTCTTCCCGCCCTCCTCTTGGCCTCCCTCGGCGCCATCCACTGGCGCCCCACCGAGGCTCGCGCCCTGCCCATCCTCGGAGCGGGG
>JAYREN010000068.1:0-14687 GCA_041908845.1 Holophaga sp.
GGAGATAGTCCACCACAGCCTGTTCGAAGGCCCGAACTGCATGCTCGGCATAGGCGGTGACAAACACGATGGGGATGGGCCGGGGCATGTCCTCCACCACATCCAGCCCCGTCAAGCCTGGCATCTGGATATCCAGGAAGAGGGCATCGGCCTCGCCTCCCTTCTCCAGCCACTCCAGCACCGAGGGACCGTCTTCGAGCTCAGCCACCACCTCGCAGCCCGCCTCCCCCAGAAGCCGCACCAGGCGCTTGCGGTTGTACGGCTCGTCCTCGGCCACCAGCACCCGCAGGCTTGGGCTCATGACTTCACCTTCACACTGAGCAGCAGTTCGGCCACGGTCCAGGCGCCTTCCCGGTGCAAGCGCACCGCATCGGGGGCTTGGCCCAGCAGGGTGAGTCGCTCCCGCAGGTTTCTCAGACCGATACCCTCGGCGCGATCCTCGATCAGCGGCTGGCCGGTGTTGGCCACCCCCATGCGCAGGCGATCGCCTTCGGCACGGAGGAAGATCCGCAGATCGCCCCCGCCCCGGTTGGGGGCGATGCCGTGCTTGATGGCGTTCTCCACCAGGGGTTGGAGCAGCAGGGGCGGAAGCTCCAGGGCCTCCAGGCCGCGATCCCATTCCCAGGCCACCCGCAGGCGAGAACCCAGGCGGATGCGCTCGAGGTCGAGGTACTGCTCGATGAGGGTGCGTTCGGCGGCCAGGGGCGCCAGGGGCCGGGAACTGTTGTCCAGGAGTCCCCGGAGCAACCCGGCCAAGCTCACCAAAGCGTCTTCGGCGGCCTTGGCATCCTCCCGCACCAGCTCCGTGAGACCACCAATAGCATTGAAGAGCACGTGGGGATTCATCTGCGACTGAAGAGCCCGCGCCTGGGCAGCAGCAGCAGCTCTCACAGCATCGGATTCCCGGCGCTCGGCCCGCTCCTTGTCGGCGAGAATCCAGCCCAGGAGCAGCACAAAGGAGAGATTGACCACACCCACGGTCACCACACGAGGATGCATGAGGCGATTGATCAGAGTGGGCTCCACCCGCTCCGCCCGAGGCCCATGCCCGGCTCTTGGCCCTCCGCCGCGCCGACCGTATCCCCGCTCCGGGCCGTGTCCCCCCATTTCCAGGAGGATCGACATGCCGACGATCCAGAGAAGATTCCAGGGGATGGCCTGCAGCATCCCTCGGAGGGCGGGCGCCAGCGGGCGGTCATCGCCGGTCCACTGCCAGGGCACCGGCGAAAGCGCCAGGTAGACGAAGGGCAACACAAAGGGATAGATCCACTCCGACCACTGGTCGGAAGGAACCCCGAACCCCCAACGCATGAGGTTCCAGAGCAGCCCGAAGGCCAGGACGGCGCCCCAGGTTGCGGGGCGCCGGATCCTTTTCCAGGTCGTGCCTGGGAGTTCAGAGAGTCGCATGGAGCTTCAGTCTATCCCTACTTCTGGGCAGGCATCGGGCACTCGCCCCGGCCCTGGCCACGGCCCTGACCCCGGCCTCCGGCACGCTTGCCACCGCGCTCGGCGCGGAGCTGCTCGGCCTTGGCCTTCTGCTCGGGGGTCAGGATGGTCATGGATTCCTGCATCATGGCGCGGCGATCCAGGGCCAACTCGAACTGGGCCTGGGACACCTTTTCGTGCAGGGCCTTGAGCTGATCTGTGGAAGTGGCTGGATCCCTCATGGCCACTCGATAGGCCTCACGTGCGGCCACGGTGGCCTCGTGCTTGGCTTTCGTGGCCTCCCGATGCTTGTCGGCGATGGCCTTCAGGCTGGTCTTCTGGGCCTCGGTCAGATCCAGGCACTGCATCATCATGGGTCCACCCTGGGGGCCGTGGTGCTTCATGCCTCGCCCTCCGCCTCGGGGTTGGCCCTGGGCGGCCAGAGGGGCGGCGAACAGAGCCACCAGGGCCAGGGTGAGGGCGCTTCGAATGAACATGGTTGCCTCCTTGTGTGCAATCCGGGGGAATCCCGCTGCACACCAGTAGACGGCCCCATTCGCCCAAGGGCTCGCGAGAAAGATGAATCGCAGGTCGGCGACCCTGAATTGCTGAGAAGCCGCCTCCGGGTGCAGGCCTTCCCATGGAGGGTGGAATTGCCCCCATAATCGAGGCAGCCATCCCCCTGGAGACGCCATGGACCTCAAGACCCTCTTCAACACCCACCTCCGCGAGCGGCTCGCCTATGCCGAAAAGGCCCTGGTCGCCAATGCGCTGGACGCCCTCGTCATCTCCAGCGGTGCCGCCTACACGCACTTTGCCGATGACCAGGACGCGCCCTTCCGCCCCACGCCCCACTTCCGCCATTACTGCCCCCTGACCGGGCCCCATCACGCCCTGGTGATCCGCCCCGGCCGCAAGCCCCTGCTGGTGCGCTACGCCCCCGAAGACTACTGGTACGAGCAGCTGAGCCTGGAGGCTATCTGGGGAGGCACGCCCTTCTGGGTCGAGGGCTTCGAACTGATCGAGGCGCCGAGCCTGGATGCGGTCTGGGAGGCCGTGGGCAAGCCCGTCAATGGCGGCTACATCGGCAACGAGACCGACCGCGCCGCCGCTGCTGGACTGGCGCTCAATCCCACGGGCCTGACGGCCTACCTGGACTGGGGCCGAGCCTACAAGAGCGACTACGAAATCCACTGCATAGAAGAGGCCACCATCCTCGGCGCCAAGGGCCATCTGGCGGGCCGCAAGGCCTTCCTGGCGGGAGCCTCTGAACTGGAGATCCACTATGCCTTCGCCCAGGCTGTAGGGTGCCTGGACCATGAACTGGCCTTCTCCTCCATCGTGGCGTTGGAACCCAAGGGGGCGACCCTCCACTACGAGAGCAAGCGGAGCTACCGCAACGGCAAGGTGCTGCTGCTGGATTGCGGTGCCCGAGTGCTGGACTACGCCTCGGACATCACCCGCACCGTGACGGCCCCCGCCTGCGACGGACGCTTCAAGGCGCTCGTGGATGGCGTGGAAAAGCTGCAGAAGGAGCTTTGCCTGGATCTCAAGCCCGGCCTCCCCTTCGGCCACCTCCACCGCAGCAGCCAGGAGAAGCTGGGGGCCCTGCTCCAAGCCTCCGGCATCGTGAAAGCCAGCCCCGAGGAGCAGATCGCCAAGAGCATCACCCGCGCCTTCATGCCCCACGGCCTGGGCCACCACCTCGGCATTCAGGTCCACGATGTGGGCGGTAAACAGACCGGCCCCGATGGCACCCTCCAGCTCCCTCCGCCAGAGTTCACGTACCTGCGCACCACCCGCACCCTGGAGCCACGCCAGGTGCTCACCATCGAGCCGGGTCTCTACTTCATTCCCATGCTGCTTCGCCCCTTCCGGGAAGGCGAACACCAGGGCCTTTTCGATTGGAAACTGATCGACGACCTGACTCCGTTCGGCGGCATCCGCATCGAGGACGATGTGCTCGTCACCGAAGGCGCGCCCCGGAACTTCACCCGCAAGCACCTGCCGGACTGAGCCAGCGATACTCTGAAAGGGCCGCAGAGAGCCCCTCTGCGGCCTTTTCTTTAGGGTTTTCTGTAGGCATCGCAATGCGACATACTGAGTGACTTCCCGGAGCTCCCATGCGCCTCTCCCCTTCCCTGGCCTGCTTGGTTCCTGCCTTGGTGGCCTTTCCCCTGGTGGCCCAGGATGCGAATGCGAGCCAGCTCACTCTGGAGAAGCTCTACCACCCCAAGCAGCGAGTGAACTACCTGGCGACGCCCGCCTTCCGCCTCTCCTGGCTGCCGGACGGAAACCTGCTGGAGAACCGCAAGGGCCAGCTCTCTCGCATCGATCCCAAGACCTGGAAGACTGAACCCTTCGTGGCCGCGGCCACACTGAGGGCGGCTCTGGAGAAGGCTGGGGCAAGCGAAGCCGATGCCAAAGCCTCAGCGGAGCGCGGTCAGTTCCAGTGGACCGAGGGGATGGATGCCTTCCTGGTGGTGGTGGGCAAGGATTTCTATCACGTGAAGCTGGCGGGTCTCGTCACCCGCCGCCTCAGCTCCGATGGCGCCCTCCGGGAAGTGCCCACCTTCAGCCCCGATGGCACCCGAATCGCCTACCTCAAGGGGAACGATCTCTACACGCTGGAGATCGCCACCGCCAAGGAAGCTCGCCTCACCCAGGGCGGCAGCGAGACCCTTCTGAATGGCCGCCTGGATTGGGTCTACGACGAGGAAGTGTACGGCCGGGGCAGCAAGAAGGCCTTCTGGTGGTCGCCGGATTCCACGCGCTTGGCCTATCTCTGCTCCGATGTGAGCAAGGTGCCCGTACACATGTTGCTGGATGACCGCGCCCACCCCCAGAAGCAGCTCCCCATGCGCTACCCCAAGGCCGGCGAGCCCAATGCCGAGGTCAAGCTGGGCGTGGTGGATCTCGCGGGCACCACCGCCTGGATGAGCACCCCCTTCCCCGAGCAGGAGCACCTCGTGGTGCAGGTGGGCTGGGATCCTCAAGGGCGGCTGCTGGCCAGCTACCAGGACCGCATCCAGACCTGGCTGGAGTTGCGCCGCTTCGAGGGCACCACCAGCCGCGTGGTCATCCGCGAGACCAGCCCAGCCTGGCAGGAGCGCCTGCCGCTGCCGCGCTTCCTCAAGGACGGCACCTTCCTCTGGCAGTCCGACCGTACCGGCTTCCGCCATCTCTATCGCTACGATGCCGAGGGCAAGGTGTTGCGGACCATCACCGAAGGGCGCTGGGACCTGCGGGAAGTGCATGGGATCGATGAGAAGAAGGGGCGCATCTACTTCAGCGGCACCGAGCGCAGCGCCGTGGGCCTGGATGCCTATGCCGTTTCCCTTACAGGAAAGGCCCCCAATGCCCAGCTCACCCGCCTCACGGAGATGCGCGGCACCCACAGCGTCCAGTTCAACGCCACCTTCACGGCCTTCCTCGACCGCTGGAGCGATGCCACCACGCCCGCTCAGCAATGGCTCTGCGACGGCACCGGCAAGGTGCAGCGAGTCATCGACGATGCGGCCACCGAGGCCTTCAAGGCCCTGAAGCTGGGCGCGGTGAAACTCCAGCGGGTGCCCACCCGGGATGGTTTTCCCATGGAAACCATGCTGATCCTGCCGCCGGGCTTCGATCCCGCCAAGAAATACCCAGTCTTCGAGGACATCTACGGCGGCCCCCACACGCCCACCGTGCGCGACGCCTTCGGCCGCTACAACCTCTGGTGGCAGTTCCTGGCCCAGCAGGGCTATGTGGTGTGGATCTGCGATCACCGCAGTGCCTCCAACAAGGGCCCCGCCAGCGCCTACGGCGCCTACAAGCGCCTGGGTCAGACCGAACTCCAGGATCAGCTGGATGGCCTCGCCTGGCTGAAGCAGCAGGGCTGGGCCGACATGAGCCGCGTGGCCATCGACGGCTGGAGCTACGGCGGCTTCATGAGCGCCTATGCCCTGACCCACAGCAAGGCGTGGAAGGTGGGCATCGTGGGCGCCCCCGTCACGGACTACCGCCTGTACGACAGCATCTACACCGAGCGCTACATGGGCCTGCCCACGGACAATCCCGCGGGCTACGACGGCACGAGCCTGATGAAGGCCGCCAAGGACATGGAAGGCCGCATGCTGCTCTTCCACGGCACCCTGGACGACAACGTGCATCCTCAGAACATGATCCAGTTCATCGACGCCCTTCAGCAGGCCGGCAAGGACCACGAACTGGTGCTGCTCCCCGGCAGCGGCCACGGCCCCCGCACCCCGGAGCAGGTGTGGTTCAGGTACTGGAAGACCTGGGAGTTCCTGAAAAAGAATCTGTAGGAAGAGATTCATCGGAGCAGACCATGCGGCGATCAACAGTTGGGCCCCAGACCGGAGCGTTGCTGATGCTGCTCCTCACGGCCTGCACAAAGCCCGCGCCTGTGCCCAACCGTTGGCATGAGCGGGCCTCGGCGCAGGTCGAGGCCCGGTCCCAGGACCTCCAGCCCGAGGCACGGGCCCAATACCAGGAAGGCTTCCTCAACGGCGTAAAGATGGTGCGGGAAGCCCAGGAACGGGGCCTACGCCCCTACCTGCCCGTGTTCAGCACCGAGGCCGATACACCTCGGCTCCGCAGCCAACTGCCCGAAGAAGTCGCTCCGCTCGTCCCCGCCCCGAGGCTGGAAGTGGACCCGGAGACGGGGCTCGAGATCAGGCGGGTGGGCGCAACCTCATCTGCAGCCTTTGCCCGCGGCCAGATGGATGGATTCCGCTGGGCCTGGGACCAGGTGCGGGCAGGCTTCGCACCTCGCAGGGCTCCCGAGGCACCCAAGGGGTGGATGCCCTGGTCGACTCGCGAACCCGAAGTCGCTCTCGCCCTGGGAACCATGAATGTAACGGTGGCCTGGGTAGCCGACCGCCTCATCTGGGGGGTGGAGAACGCCGGCTTTCCGCCCCAGCGGCGGTGGCGGGAATTCCCCTGGGGCCACCCCATCCAAATATCTCTGAGTGCAGAGGCATTGTGGGTCGTCGCCCCGGGCCAGGAGACCTTGGCCCTGGATCTCGATTCCGGAATCATCCGGGCCCAGACTCCGGCACCCCCGCCACCGCCTCTCATCTCACCCACTGAACACCTGAGGCGCTTCGGCCTGGACAATCTTTCCCCGGCGGATCATGCCGAGCGCCTGGTCCGCCTGCGCCGCGAGGCCGAGAACGGCAGCACCCGCGCGATGCTGGAACTGGTCCGGGTGCTCCGCCCCGGCGACGAGTCCGGTTCCATGGAGGAGGTCCGGGCTCGATGGACCCTCAAGGCCGCCGAACATGGGGATCCCCAGGCCATGATGGAAATGGCCGGACGCTACCTCGGAGGTGCCGGAGTGCCGATGGATCCGAATGCGGCCCGCCGCTGGTACCAGAAGGCCGCCGAAGCAGGCCACCCAGACGCCGCGGCGGTCCTTCAGGAACTCTCTCTGAAGCGGTAAGACAAATCCTAATAACAAACCAGGGCTCCGAGTGGAGCCCTGGTTCATTGGGAATTCAGATGTGACCCACCTAGCTGTGTCCGCCCATGAGCCTGTGGATGATGCGGCTGACGACGAACCAGAGCAGCAGGCTCATACCCAGCGCGATACAGGCTGCAATGAGGAAGACCTGGTAGAGGGGCACGCTATCCATGAAGCCCGCGGCCTTGCCCGCCAGATAGGCGCCGATGCCGAGGCTGAAGAACCAGGCACCCATCATCTGACTGGTGAGGTGCTTGGGAGCCAACCGGGACACATAGCTGAGTCCCACAGGACTGATGCAGAGCTCGCCGATGGTGTGGAGCAGATAAACCCCCATCAGCCAGCTCATGTTCACCTGGGAGATGGGGTCAGCGGGCGTCGGTCGGGCCAACTTGGCCGCAGGCACCAGGAGGAAGAAACCCAGGGCCGCGAAGAGCAGGCCCAAGGCGAATTTGACGGGGCTGCTGGGGAATCTCCCTGAGCGCTTGGTCCAGATCCAGACGAAGACCGGCCCCAACCCAACAATAAGGAAGGCGTTCACGGTCTGGAACCAGCTGGCGGGAATCTCGAAGCCGAAAAGCACGCGGTTCGTGTATTCCTTGGCAAAGAGGGTCAGCGTGGAGCCCGCCTGCTGAAACACGAACCAGAAGGAGATGCTGAAGAGCAGCATCATGAACACCACCATCAGGCGGTTCATCTCCTCCTTGGTGAGCTGGACATGCTCCTCGGTGGCACCCAGGGCCGCAGCGGCCTGCGCTCGGATCTTCACCATGCCCCGATTCACCATCATCTGCACTACGGTCATCAGCGTACCGGCGGCGACGATCCCGAAGAGCAACTGCGTAGGCCATTTCTCACCGGACACCACAACCCAGGCCAATCCCAGCAGGATGGCGATGAGCGCCGCCACAAAGGGAATACTCACGGGCTTGGCTTCGACCACACCCTCAGGCTGGCTCACATCCTTGATGTGCCGGCGACGGAGCACGAAATTCAAAAGGCCCAGCAGCATGCCGAAGCCCGATACGCCAAAGGCCCAGGACCATCCGGCGGCGGAGTTGAGGCCCATCGAGTTCAGAAATCCATGGAACGTGGGGCTTTCCGCCATGAACCCGCAGATAAGCGGCGCAACGGTGGCGCCAATATTGATGCCCATGTATTCAATGGTGAAAGCGCCGTCCCGCCTTGGATCTTCCTTTGTATAGAGGCGTCCCACTGAGGCACTGATATTGGGCTTGAGCAGACAGGTTCCGATGGCGATCAGCACCAGGCTGGCCACCAGCCCATTCATGCTCTTGATCTGAAGCAGCAGCTGTCCCGCGGCGATGAACAATCCTCCAATTACGATGGTGCGCTTGGCCCCCAGGAATCGATCCGCGATCTGCCCGCCGTTGATGCTGAACAGGTAGATGGAGAGCAGGTAGCCACCCAAGAGCCCACCGGCGCGCATCTTGTCGAGCCCCAGCCCCCCCATCGCGACCGGCGCCGTGAGGTAGAGGATCAGCAGGGCGCGCATGCCGTAGTGGCTGAAACGCTCCCAGGTTTCGGTGAAAATCAGCACCCAGAGTCCAGCGGGATGCTTGAGGGGGGCCGCGTTTGCGTCCACAGTCTGCGCCTGGTCCATGCGTTACTCCCAAAGGTGGATGGATCCATCCTGGGGCATTCGCAGCATGGAGACAATGCGAGACTGCGCCTCTGACCCCAATCCGAGTCTCGACTCAACGCATCTTTGGTGGCCCCACCCGGATTCGAACACTCCGTCCCGCCGCGCGTGGGCTGAGCCCGGGCCTGCGGCTTCGCCGCACCGCTTTGGGACGCATGCGTCCCTGGCGCTGGCCCTTCCTGCGCGCCCCCGCGATCCTCGGTCCGAATCCGCGTCTCGACTCAACGTTTCCTTGGTGGCCCCACCCGGATTCGAACCGAGGACCAAGCGGTTATGAGCCGCCAGCTCTGACCGCTGAGCTATAGGGCCGTTTCCATTCTAGCCACAGGTGGTCCGGGTTTTCAGTGGGTGGCGTGGGGCCAGGGTTCTCGGGGATAATCGGGGCTCACTGCTTAGGAGTCCTCCGTGCGCCCTGCCCTCCTCGCTTTGTTTCTGGCTCTGCCCTTGCTGGCGGGGCCCAAGCCCAAGGTTCAGTTCGTCACCTCCATGGGTTCGTTCACGGTCCAGCTCGAACCGGAGGCGGCTCCCAAGACCGTGGAGAACTTCCTCAAATACGTTCGCAAGGGCCACTACAACGGCACCATCTTTCATCGCGTGATTCCTTCGTTCATGGTGCAGGGCGGCGGGCATTTGCCGGATCTCACCAAGAAGCCCACCGAGGCTCCAGTGCCACCCGAGGCAGATATCGCTAAGGCAAAGGGCATGACCAACAAGCGCGGTACCGTGGCCATGGCCCTGCCCGTGGGTAATCCCTTCGGCGCGACGGCCCAGTTCTTCATCAACGTGAAGGACAATCCCAACCTGAATTTCAAGGCCAAGAACATGACCGATTACGGCTACACGGCCTTCGGCAAGGTCATCCAGGGCATGGAAGTCATCGACAAGATGAAGGCGGTGAAGACCAAGACGGTGAAGGACATGAAAGATGTGCCTGCCACGGCGATCCTGATCAAGGAAGCCAAGGAAGTCCAGTAGCTATCCTGCCGTCAGCGAAGCTCGATCCAGCGAGTCCCTTCGGGGACTCGCAACTTGTACGTGGCCTCGGATTGGGCCGGGGGAATTCGGGGATTCACCAGTTCCAGCACCTGTTTGGCGCCCGTGGCATCGGTCCAGATGACCCGATGAAGAAAGGTACTCTTGCCTTCCAGTTCTACCATGGGCAACCCAGAGCGGCGCGGCTCCAGCACCACAGCGCCAGAGGCCTGCACTTTGGCTCGATAGACGGAATCCAGGGCACGGGGGTTCAGGAAGACATTGAGCAGCGGCATATCCGAGGCCGCACGGCGAAGGTCCAAACGCTGGGCCGTGCGCACCGAGGGGTCGTACTGGACCAGGCTCTTTCCATCGGAAACGATGACTAGGCCTCCCGTGTAGGCTACGCGGATCTTGCCGCCCTTCGAGAGTTGAAGGTGCCCTTCCTTGCGGAGCTTTCCGAAAACTGCGCTCTCGGATTCCTGCACGAAGGTGCATTCCAACCCTGTCAGATCTGGCAGTGATTTCCACCATGCGGGCAAGCCCTGAGCAAACAGGACGGCTCCGCCAAGGGCCAGGAGAAGGGGCCATCGCAAGGATTCAGCTCCGCTTGAGTTCGACGCTGAACTTGGTGATAGCGCCCGCACTAGGCGAATTCTTTTTGAGCATGCCTTCGGTCACCACGTGGCCGCTCTGCCGCACCTGCACAATGATCTCTAGATCATGCCCATCAAGGTTGACGGGGAGATCCAGCTTGAGGACCGAAGGCGTCCCGCCGCCATGGGACAAGTCACTGCGCACCGGGGCCAAGGATGGCTTGAGCCCAGGTACGGCCAGAGGCCTAGGTTTGGCTGCCATGGGAGGAGCCAGGGTCACCAGTTTGGGTGCCACAGGTTTTAGGGGCGAAAGGCCGCGGACTGGCGAAACCGAAGGTAAGGCCGGCTTCGGGGATGCCGGGGCCGGTCGAAGCGGTGGAGGCACCCGGGGCGAAGCAGGAACTGGGAGCTGGGGCCGGGGCGCTGCAGGCGGGGGGACAAAGGCTTCATCTCCAAGCAACTCGCCCACGGAAGGCAGATCCGAAAGGGTGAGCACCTCGGGATGACTGGTCGGCGGCACTGGCGGCGGTGTTGCATGTACTTCCTGAGCAGGAGCCGAAATCGCCGCAGGTGCGGGAACGGGTGCGGTCGACGCAGCAGGAGCCTCCTCCTTATCGGTGTCCGCGAAGTGGTGCACCTTGATATGGCCCAGGGCAAGCTTCGTGATACCTCGCAGGGTCTCGAAGACGCCCATGCCATCCGAAGCGACACTCTGGAAGCTGGGCAGCCTGCGCGGATTGAGTTCCGACTCCATCTGCTCAATGGGCACGACATTCTTCAGATCCCGTTTGTTCCACTGGAAGATCATGGGTATCTGCCGGACGTCCAGCCCCAATTCCCGAAGGTTGTCATCCAGGTTCTGCAGGCTTTCCTTGTTGGCATCCAGCATGGGCATCTGGCTGTCGGCCACGAAGACGATGCCGTCCACGCCCTTGAGCACCAGCTTTCGGGTTGAGTTGTAGAACACCTGGCCAGGCACGGTGTAGAGCTGCAGTTTGGTCTTGAACCCCCCGACCACGCCGACATCCAGAGGTAGGAGATCGAAGAAAAGAGTGCGGTCCGTCTCGGTGTTCAGCGAGACCATCTCGCCCCTGGCCTTCTGGGAAGTCTTGCCGTAAATGGTGTTGAGATTGGTCGTCTTGCCACACAGGCCGGGGCCGTAGTAGACAATCTTCGCCGTCATTTGGCGAGTGGCGTGGTTGAAAAACACCATGCGTAAATTCCCCGGATGTCACGGAAGTGTAGCGCGAAGCTTCCTGCGGCTCCAGTGCTGATCTTCGGTATTTTCCAATCAGCCCAGCCCCTTGAGCACCTCCAGGACTTGCCGATCGTGGCCTTTGGTGTCGATCTCCCGCAGGATGCGCCGGATCACCCCCTGCTTGTCGATGATGAAGGTGACTCGCTTGGCCATCCCCACCACAGGTATCTTCACTCCGTAAGCCTCGATCAAGGTCCGCTTCGGGTCCGCCAGCAGCGAAAAGGGCAGGGAGAATTTCTTGGAGAAGGCGAGATGGCTGTCCGCGTCATCGGCACTGACCCCCAGGATCACGGCCCCGGCTGCCTGGATCGCGGCGAAGCCATCTCGAAGAGAGCAAGCCTGGGCTGTGCATCCGGGAGTGTCATCTTTGGGATAGAAATAGAGCACAATGTTTGCCTTGCCCGCGAAATCAGTGAGGCGCACGGTTTTTCCGCTTTGGTCCTGGGCCTCGAAATAGGGCGCCTTGGCCCCTTCCGTCAGGTCCGCAGCCTGGGAATAGCCTGTCACGGAAAGGATTCCTGCGATGAGGGCACGACGAATGGACATGGGGCCTCCAGATTCTGTTGAAATGACGGAAAGCGTGCCCAGCCTGGGCCGTGCCAATGGGATGAGGCGGAATAGAGGATGTTACAGATCGCGATAATTCCTGGGGATGGCATCGGTCCCGAAGTCATGGCTCAGGCGCTGCCCTTCCTGGTGTGGGCCCGGTCCCGGGGCCTTGCCCTGGGCTGGAGTGTCTATCCCTATGGCGCCGAGCGGTTTCTGACAGAAGGCCACACTCTTCTCGACGAGGAATTTGCCCACCTGCGGGACGCCCACGACGCCATCCTTTTCGGCGCAATCGGCGATCCGCGGGTTCCCAGCGGCAAGCACGCCGAAGAAATTCTGCTCCGACTGCGGCGAGATCTTCGTCTGGGTGTGAACCACCGTCCCTGCTACCCGATGCTGGACCGCCTGGTCCCGCTGAAGCAGGTGGAAGCCTCAGAGATCCGTATCGACGTGCTCCGCGAAAACACCGAAGGCCCCTATTGCCTGCGTGGCGAAACGGGCTTCGGGCGAGCTGTCGACTTCGCCATCCACACCGAGGAAGCCGTGACGATTCTCCTTCGGGAGGCCTTCGAGTGCGCCGCCAGCCGCAAGTGCAGTCTTCACTTGGCCCACAAGGCCAATGTGCTGAAACACGGTCATGGCCTCTGGATGCAGGTCTACGAACGCCTAAGAGCCGAATACCCGAGTGTGCAGACCCACAGCATCCACGCCGATGCACTCCTTTGTGCCCTGGCCCAGGATCCTCGGCCCTTCGGGGTGATCGCAGCGGATAATTTCATCGGCGACCTGGTGAGTGATCTCCTCGCAGCCTTCCAGGGCGGGATGGGCCTGGCCGCTTCAGCCTCGTACAACCCACACCCCGAGTTTCGATGCAGGGCTCTCTATGAACCCGTGCATGGCTCTGCTCCAAATCTGGCTGGTCGGGATGTGGCAAACCCCTCAGGGATGATCCTCAGCACGGCCATGCTCTTCCGACGAGTCGGATGGGAGGCCGAGGCTCAGCACGTCGAGAACGCGGTCGGCAAAGTGCTGGAAAGTGGCATGAGCACCCAGGATCTGGGAGGACAATTTACCTGCCGCCAGATGGGGAAGGCCATTCTGGAGGCCCTCCCCAAAGCACCCGAGTCCATCTAGCAGCTGCGCATCACACCCACGAGCAGTCCCTGAACCAGGATGCGATCCGGCGCATAGCAACGAGGGCCGAGGTTAGGGTTGTGGGGAATCAGCCAGACACCCTCGGGATCTCGGCGAAATTCCTTGAGGGTGACCTCCTCCCCATCGATAAGCACCACCACCCGATCCCCGTTCCGGTAGTCCCCGCGCCGCTGAAGCACCACCAGGTCGCCATCCAGAATGGAATCCTCGACCATCGAATCCCCACGCACTCTCAGCACGAAAAGATCGTCACGGTCGCGATGGATGGCGTTGGGCACCTCGATGGGGATGGCCCGGGTTTCGGGGATGAGGGGCGAACCCGCCGCCACATCGCCACAAAAGGGCAACATCCTCCCCAGGCCCTGAGGACGCAACGGAGCCGGAGCTGGAGCTTCTTCTGTCTTGACGACGATGTTGTTTCCCGCCCCATGGCTGCGGTCCAGGAAGCCCTTTTCCATCAGGTGCTGCACGTGCTTGTGGATGGTGCTGACGGCGCTAGAGCCCACACCATCGGCGATTTCCTTAAGCGTGGGACTGCGCTCTTCTTCCTCGAGGAAGGTGCGGATGAATTGCAGAACGGCCAGTTGTCGTTTGGTGAGATTCGAGGATTTCATGCATCCAAAGTTAGGCAACGGAAGTGATTCGGTCAATCCTTTTTTTTCGCTTTTTTTAGCCGATCGTCACGGAACCCCCTCAGCGTTCAACAAATTCATTGCCGAATTGGAAACCTATGTCCGGACCCTCGCTCCGGTCAACGGCGATCCCTATTTCGGGTTGTGCCTTTCCGAGAGGAGAATCATGCCTTCCACCCAAGAGGTTTCAGCCGTGACCAACATGAAGAAAACGCTGATCAACGACTTTTCCATAGAGGTGGCCACGGTCAACGGGTCCGGCAGTCAGACAGCCAACAACGTGCTGATGCGCTCCATCTTCCAGATGGGCGTGCCCGTGAGCGGCAAGAACCTGTTTCCCTCCAACATCGCCGGGCTTCCCACTTGGTTCCAGATTCGCGCCAACCACCGGGGCTACAGCGCCCGCAAGCACGATGTGGATCTGATGATCTGCATGAACGCCGAAACGGCCCGAGAGGATGTATTCAAGCTCAAGCCGGGTGCCCTTTGTCTCTATGACGAGCCCCTGAAGCTGGATGCGCTCCGCACCGATCTCACCTTCCTTCCTGTGCCGTTCCAGCAGATCGTGGCCGCCTCCTGCCCCGAGCCCAAGCTCCACAAGCTCGTGAAGAACATGATCTACGTAGGGGTCGCCGCCCGCATGATCGGCCTGGACATGGACGAGGTCCGCAAAGCCATCGCGCGGCAACTCAAGGGCAAACAGAAGGCCGTGGAGCTCAACTCAGACGCGGCCCAGGCGGGTTATGACTGGGCAGACCAGCATCTCGCCGACCAGGATCGGCTCAAGATCGTGCGGGACAACAAGACCGAAGGGCAGCTCATTATCGATGGCAACTCTGCCTGCGCCCTCGGCGCCATGTTCGCGGGTGTCACGGTGGTGGCCTGGTATCCCATCACGCCGAGTTCGAGTCTGGTGGAGACCCTCGCGGAATACGCGAAGGAATACCGAATCGATCCCGCCACCGGCAAG
>JAYREN010000069.1:0-14531 GCA_041908845.1 Holophaga sp.
GCCCGCAAGGGCGAATTCGCGAAATTCGCGGTTAAGTCTTTTTGGCGGAGTTTGGCCGATAATCGGGTTCTGGAAATGACTGGATGAGCCGGGATGAAGAGGATGGACAGGATGACTATGCCAATGCCCACTCCTTGATAACGATGGTCTTCACATGCGTGCGAGATGGGAGAGTGTGCTTGGACTCGGAGAACCCACCCCTGGCGCTCGTCCAGGCGGGAAGTTTTCCTCAGCCCAGTTCCTTGGCCACCAGCTCGTTGATCCGCGCCAAAAAGGCCGCAGGATCCTCGGGCCGTGAGCCTTCGGCGATGAGGGCCTGGTCGTGGAGGAGGTGGGCGTAGCCCGCCAGGCGGGCATCGGCGGGGTCGGTCTGGTACCGCGCCAGCAGGGCCTTCACGGTGGGGTGCTCGGGGTTCAGCTCTAGCACCCGGGGGCTGGGGCCGCGCCCCTGACCCTGGCCGAGGCGCGCCAGCAGCTGCTCCATGTGGGGATCCAAGGCATCATCGGCAGCCACCAGGCAGGCGGCGCTTTCCTTCAGGCGGCTGGAGAGGCGCACGTCCTTTAGGCTCGTGAGCTGGGCCTTGAAGAGCTCCAGCAGGGGCTTGAATTCTCCGGCAGCGGCCTGGGCCCTCTCCTTCTCGGCCTCGGGCAACTCCGGGGCGTGGCGGTCGGCGGCCTTCAGGGCGTGGCCCTTGTACTCCGGCAGGCCAGGAATCACGAAGGGGTCGATGGGGTCGGTGAGCAGGAGCACGTCCCAGCCCTGGGCCTTGAAGGCCTCCAGGCTGGGGGCATGGGCCAGAGTGGCGCGATCCTCCCCCGCCAGGTGGTAGATGTCCTTCTGGGCCTCCAGCATGGCCTCGACGTATTCCGCCAGCGTGATGACCTGGCCAGGTTCGCCCTTGAGGTGCTCGAAGAACAGGAGATCGGCGATGGCCTCGCGGCGCTCCCAGTCCCGGCCTAGGCCCTCCTTCAGGATCTGCCCTAGCTCCTTGAAGAACTCGGCGTAGGTCTCCCGTTCGTTGGCCTTCAGCTCCTCCAGGGCCTTCATGACCTGCTTGACGAGGTTCTTCTGGATCCGCTCCAGCAGCGGATTCTGCTGGAGCAGTTCGCGGCTCACGTTGAGGGGCAGATCCGGGCAGTCCACCACACCCTTCACGAAGCGCAGCCACGCCGGCAGCAGCGCCTCGCAGGGATCCTGGATGAGCACGCGATTAATATAGAGGCGGGGCCCCACCTTGGCATCGCCAAACTGCAGATCCATGCTCTTGTGCCTGGGAATGAACAGCAGCGCCCGGAAGCTGGGCGTGCCCTCCGCCTGCACGTGGATCACCTTGAGAGGCGCCTCGAAATCGTTGGAAATCTGCCGGTAGAAGGCGTGGTACTCCTCCTCGGTGATCTCGGCCTTGTTCCTCAGCCACAGGGCCTTCTGGCTGTTCAGGGTCTCGTCCTCGAGGGTGGTCTTGTCTTCCACCTTCTTCTCCACCGCCATCAGGATGGGGTGCTCGATGAAATCCGAGAACTGCTTCACCAGGCCCCGCAGACGCCAGGTCTCCAGGAAATCCTTCTCATCCGCCTTCAGGTGCAGGATCACATCGGTGCCGCGCCCGGCGCGCTCCGCAGGGGCCACCGTGAATTCGCCCTGGCCGTCGGATTCCCAGCGGACGGCCTCCTTCGTACCCGCCGCGCGGGAGATGACCGTCACCTTGTCGGCCACCATGAAGGCGCTGTAGAAGCCCACGCCGAACTGCCCGATGAGCTCGGGCCGTGAGGTGGCTTCCGCCTCCTTGAGGCGCTCCAAGAAGGCCCGGGTGCCGCTCTTGGCGATGGTGCCCAGGTGCTCAATGATGGCCTCGCGATCCATGCCCAGGCCGTTGTCGGACACTGTGAGGGTGGCCGCCTCGCGGTCCACACTCAGGCGGATGGCCCAATCCCGATCACCTTCCAGCAGCGCCTCGTTCTCCAGGCTGTTGAAGCGCACGCGGTCGATGGCATCGCTGGCGTTGCTCAGCAGCTCCCGAAGAAAGATCTCCTTGTGGGAATAGAGCGAGTGGGTGATCAGGTGAAGCACCTGCTTGAGTTCGCTCTTGAAATTCATGGTTTCAGTCGTGCTCATGGCATCTGCCTCATTCAAGGGGCCAACAGGCGGCCAAGGAATTCATCCTGCCATCCGTCGCTGTTCGAAGCCAAGTGGAGCAGAGCCCGACCGTGATCCTCCAGGCCTGACGCAATCGCTGGAGCCAGAATCAACGGGCGTGAACCACGGATTTCGTAATGAAAAATGATTGGCCACAAAGAACGCAGCGAACACAAGTCGATCCGTCCTCCTGATCACCTATCGTCCTGAAGCCGCTTCCCGCTCCCTACTCCGACATGCCTTCGATCCGCACGGGATCGCTCTGCTCCTGGAGCCTGGGCAGGCCTGAGAAATCGATGAAGTGGCCCGAGCGCTGGGCCTTGGTTTCCAGGTAGAAGCGATTGTGGGGATTAGGGGGCAGGAGGTGGGGCAGGCGCTTGGAAACCTGGACGCCGTACTGTTCGAGCTGCTGCACCTTGCCGGGGTTGTTGGTCATGAGCTGCACCGAGGAGATGCCCATGCTCAGCAGCATGTGGGCGGCGATGGCGTAGTCGCGCTCATCGTCCCGGAAGCCCAGGGCGAGGTTGGCCTCCACAGTATCCATGCCCTGATCCTGCAGGGCGTAGGCGCGGATCTTGTTGGCGAGACCGATGCCCCGGCCTTCCTGGCGCAGGTAGAGCACGACTCCGCGCTCCATCTGGCCGATCTTCTGGAGGGCCGTCTCCAACTGGTCGCGGCAATCGCAGCGCAGGGAGCCGATCACATCTCCCGTCAGACACTCGGAGTGCATGCGGATAGGCACGTCCTCTGCGCCCACCACGTCGCCGTGAACGATGGCAATGTGGTCCTTCTGGTCGCGGTTGTTCCAGAAGGCCACGATGCGAAAGTCTCCGAAGCGGCTGGGCAACTGGGCCACGGCCACGATTCGGACACAGACGTGGTCGGGACCGAACCCTGCGCATTCGTGGGTCCGGTCGCGCTCGACCAGGGCTTGCAAGCGGGAATCCATGGTGGTCATGGGCGTACCTCGTTCAGGAATCGTTGGGCCAGGGCTGCGCCCGAGAGCCAGGCGGCCTGCACGCCGCCGCCTGGCGAAAAGACATCGCCTGCGAGTCCGAGCCGTGCCCCCTGCGGGAAGGTGGTCAGAACGGGGCGCGAGAGTTCGTTGCCACGGTCCACCCGGGCGTAGCACCAGCGGTGAGGCGAGGTCCAGAGGGGCCGCCTGACCCAATCGCCCACCTCCTTGGCCGCCTGCTCCAGGAGTTCCGCGGACCATGGCTCCTCGGGAAGCTGCAGCCTCTCCTTCGACCACTGGGGCCGGGCCTGGATCACCAGCGTGCAGAATTGAGGCTGCTCGCGCTTCCGGGAGTCCTGGGCGATCAGCTGCAGGCTGGTGGATTGATCGGGGTAGAGAATGTCCCAGTCTGGCCCAGCTCCATCGCTTGGATAGGCGGCCAGGAGGGTCAGCGAAGGCACGCTTGCGAACATGCCGACCAGAGCCTGAAGACTGGCCGCCTCGGGTCCGGCAGGCAGGGTTTCCAGCAGACGGAGGGCCTGCTCCAGGGCCATGGCCAGCACCAGGTCGCGGCAGGAGAAGGTCTCGCCAGCCTCCGTCTCCAGGGCGAAACCTCCCCCATCAGGCGCGATGCGCGTTACCCGCGTCTGCAGCCGCACGTCCAGACCCGAGGCCAAATGCTTGGCAAAGGCATTCAGGCCACTCGGATGGAGGGCTCGCCGCTCATCGGCCGCGAAGGCATCGGGCTGGCAGGGCTGACCCTGGCCCTTGAGATGTCGTGGCCACTCAGTGGGCAGGACCATTCCCTCCACCTCACCCAATGCCGCCAGGAACGAGGGGTGACTGCCGTGGAAGAACAGGGGGCCGAAATCGATGGGCTGCCCTTCGAAGCGCCGTGTAGCCAAGCGTCCGCCCACGCCCCGGGCGCGCTCCAGCACCACCACGTCGCGGCCTGAGCGGTGTAGCCGTCGGGCGCATTGCAGTCCCGCGACCCCTCCGCCGATGACAATCACCTCGTGCAGCATCCAGTCCCCTCGCGGTGGCCCGACCAGCAAGCCCCTCCAGGGTACCCGGAACTACTGACTTGATCAGGGCACTGATCGTGGCGCGGTGCCGGGAGCCAGGTATTCCAGGGCTAACGCACGGGCCAGGGCGAGGACCAAAAGCCGGGCCGCATGGGTTTCGTTCTTATCCCCTTCACCCCCCATCCCAATTCCAAAGATTTTCAGTAGGGATGAAGGTGATGAAGGGGATAAATGCAGGCACGGCTGAGGGTCGATGGCTCGGGTGGATCTGAATCAGAGCATTCGCGGTTTCATCGGGCCATTGCATTGGGGCTCGATGAGCCAAAGGATGTGGAACAGTGTTTCGGAAGAGGGCCCCCTCATCCCACCCTGCCAAGCGCGCCCCAGATCACCGCCGCCATGAGGGCGAGGGCGTAGAGGTTGATGTCCAGGAAGGCGCGCCGAATGGTGGAGGCCTCGGGGTGGGGCCGCAGCAGGCGGGTGAACCGGGCCAGGAGCCAAAGGCTTGCGATGCCCAACAACACCAGGGAAGGAAGACCTCGCAGCGCGTGGAAGAGCGGCAGCAAGGCCCCGGCAGCCACGGTGCCGCAGGTCCAGGTGAAGGTCAGGCGCAGGATCTGGGTGCGATCGAAATGGCGCGTGAGGGTGGGAAATCCGGCCTGTTCGTAGCCCTCGGCATGAAGCAGGGAGAGCAGCCAGAAATGGGGCACCTGCCACACGAAGAAGACGAAGCAGAGGGCCGCCATGGCGGGATCGCCCAAGGAACCTCCCGCCGCGGCCCAGCCGATGGCGGGAGGTAGAGCGCCGATGACCGACCCCGGCACCACCGCGAAGGCACTGCGGCGCTTCAGGGGCGTGTAGAAGCCGTTGTACCAGCCCAGGGCCAGGAGCCCCAGAAGGGCAGGAATCCAGCCGTGGAAGGCCTTCAACAGGAGGAAGCCCGTCAGGGCCAGTAGGCTCGCCAGCACTGTGGCCCCAGGGGCGGATATGAGGCCACGGGGCAGCGGTCGATTCTGGGTGCGTTCCATGAGTGCGTCGAGATGGCGCTCTTGGACCTCGTTGAGGGCCGAGGCCGCCAGGGCCAGCAGGAGCGTGCCCAGCAGCGTCGTCACCAGCCCGGCATCCACCCCGCGATGAAAGGCGATGTAGCCCATGGAGGCCGTGAAGGTGGAGGCGGCGGAGATTTTGAACTTGGTGAGCTCGAGGAAGAGCGCCGCCCAATTGGGCCGGAGGGTGGGGATCGCGGCGGCAGTCATGGTGCTCTTACTTCAGTGTCTTGAGGTAGTTCACCATTTCCGCGACCTCCTGGGCCGTCAGGGGAGCGGGCGGCATCGCAGGCGGGTAGCCCTTCACCACATCTTTCATGGGCTCCTGGATGGCGACCCGGAGGTAGGCCTCGTCCGTGGCTACGGTGCGCGGTTGGCCTTGGGTGAGGACTTCATGCTGCCGACCATAGAGGGCCCTGAAGGTGGGCCCCACCATAGGCTTGCCATCGATGGAATGACAGGCGAGGCAGCCCTTGGCGCGCATGAGGGCGAGGCCTGCAGGCTCATCGGTCGGCACGGGCCGGGCTTCGACTGCGGTGATGTTCTTGCCCGGCTCTGGCGCGTTTTCGCCGCCGAAGTACCAGGCCTTGAACTCATCCTCGGGCACTACGATGACCTTGCTCAGCATGAGGCTGTGGTCCACGCCGCAGATCACGGTGCATTCGATGTCGTAGGCGCCAAGCTTGGTGGCCTCGAACCAAGTCGTGTTGGCGCGACTGGGCACGGCATCGATCTTCAGGCGGAAGGAGGGCACGAAAAAGCCATGCACCACATCGGCGCTGCGCACCTCTAGCTTCATGGGCTTGGCAATGGGAGCGTAGAGCACCTTGCTCTGCTTGCCGTTGGGATATTCAAAAGACCAACTCCACTGGCGGGCCGTCACCTTTACCACCATGGAATCCCGGGGCGCCTGGCGCATGTATTCGTAGTTGGTCCAGCCGTAGTAGAAGATGGCCAGGAAGAGCACCAGGGGGATGACGGTCCACAGGATTTCCAAGCCCGTGTGGCCCTCGATCTGCGCGGCCTTGGGGTGGCGCTTGCGGCTGTAGCGGATGACGAAATAGATCATCAGCGCCGTGATGAACACGAGAAAGAGCACCGAGAGCCCGAAAACGAAGAAGAAGACCGCGTCGGATTTTTCGGCGGAGGTCGAGGCTTGCGTCATCCAATCCATGGCTGGTCCTTACCTGAAGGCGACATCGGAAAAGAGGAGCGCGAAGAAGATCAGCAGGGTGCCCAGCGTTACCAGCACCACCACCTTCAACAGCGGCCCCTCGTACTTCAGGTGCATGAAGAAGTAGAATACCAACCCGGCCTTGAGGGGCGTCAGGGTGAGCAGCCCCCACACGGCCGCCGTCTGGCCCAGATGACTGAGCCCTACCAGCGCTCCCGTAAGGCAGAGCAGCGCCACCCACACCTTGATGAAGGTGCCGTACCCCGGATGGTCGTGAATGTCGGCAGAGGCGTGTGTTTCCATTTTCTTATCCGTGTCCATCCGTGTTCATCCGTGGATAAAAGGCATTAGGCGGCGAGGTAGAACAGCGGCAGCAAAAAGATCCAGATCACGTCCACCAAGTGCCAATAGAGGCCCGCGTTCTCCAGGTGGATGTAGCGACCCGGCCGCACCTGGGCCCGCACCATCATCCACAGCACCCAGGCCAGCACACCCATACCCGCGATGACATGGACCCCGTGCAGGCCCGTCATGGAGAAGTAGAGGCCATAGAAAACCTGTTCTCCCGGCGGCAACGTGGCGAGGTGCGACGAATTTGGGTAGAGCCCGTGCTGGAACTTGGCCGCCCATTCGAAGGATTTGATGACCAGGAAGACCGCGCCAAGCCCGAGGGTCGTGCCCAGGAAGGCCATGGCACGCTTCATCTCGCCCCGCTGGGTGGCGACGATGCTCAGCACCACGGTGAGACTGCTGGTCAGAAGCACCAAGGTGTTGATGATGCCGAGGGTGGCGTTCAGCTCCATGCCCGCGTGGTGGAAATCCGCCGGGTAGCGGTGCCGCATGGCGGAGTAGGCGATAAAGAGGCCACCGAAGAGCACCATCTCCGTGACCAAGAAGAGCCACATCCCCAGCTTGGAACCGAAGTCATCGCGGTGGATGTGCTCGGTCATTCCGTACCTCCTGTGCGGAACCCCTGCGGGGCTTCGCTACGCAAAGTGGCACTCCGCTCCTGCTGCGTGCTCATCCCTTCTCCTCCTGGTGGAAGTGGTAGGGGCCCGTGGTGACGGTAGGAATTTCTTCGAAATTCTCCAGTGGCGGCGGGCTCGGGATGGTCCACTCCAGGGTCACGCCACCCCAGGGATTGGCCTCGGCCTTCTTGCCCCGGAAGATTGCGTAGAGCAGCGCCCCAAAGAACATCAGGAGGCCCAGCACCAGGAACCAGCTCCCCACCGTTGCAAACACATGCAGGCCGTGGAACTGGGGCAGATGCACGTAGTAGCGCCGGGGCATGCCCATCATGCCCAGGATCAGCATGCCGAAGTAGAGCATGTTGAAGCCGATGAACATGGGGAACCACGAGGCGTAGATGGCCTTCTTCGAATACATCTTGCCGAACATCTTTGGGAACCAGTAGAGCAGCGCCGCGAAGAACGCGAAGCCCGTTCCGCCAAACATCACGTAGTGGAAATGGCCCACGATGAAATAGGTGTCATGGATGTGGATGTTGATGGCCAGGGCTCCCTGCATGACGCCCGTGAGGCCGCCGATGCAGAAGAGGAAGATGAAGGAGAGCGCGAAGAAGAGCGGGGGCTGAAAGTCGATGGAGCCCTTGTACAGGGTGGACACCCAGTTGAAGACCTTGATGGCGCTGGGCACGGCCACCACCATGGTGAGCAGCGAAAAGATCATCTGCGCCACGTTGCTCATCCCGCTGGTGAACATGTGGTGGGCCCACACCAGACTCCCGACGCCTGCGATGCTCATGCTGGAATAGGCGATGGCCTTATAGCCGAAGATGGGCCGCTTGGCGAAGGTGGGCAGGATCTCGGAGATGGCGCCCATGGCCGGCAGGATCATGATGTAGACCGCCGGGTGCGAGTAGATCCAGAAAAGATGCTGATAGAGCAACGGATCGCCGCCCTTGGCGGGATCGAAGATGCCGATGCCGAAGAAGCGCTCCAGGATCACCAGCACCAGCGTGATGGCCAGAATGGGCGTGGCCAGGAGCTGGATCCACGACGTGGAATAGAGGGCCCAGCTCATCAGGGGCATGCGGAACCAGGTCATGCCTGGGGCGCGCAGGCGATGGATGGTGGTGATGAAGTTGATGCCCGTGAGCATGGATGAGAAGCCCAGGATGAAGGCGCCGAAGACCGCCAGGCTGATGTTGGTGCCGGTCTTGATGCTGAAGGGCGCGTAGAAGGTCCACCCGGTATCCGGTGCCCCGCCGCCCGTGAAGAGCGAGAGGATCGCCAGGATGGCGCCGATCATGAAGAAGTACCAGGAGGCCAGGTTCAGGCGCGGGAAGGCCACATCCTTGGCGCCGATGAGGATCGGCAAAAAGAAATTTCCGAAGACTGCCGGAAGCCCCGGTACCACGAAGAGGAAGATCATGATCACGCCGTGCAGCGTGAACAGGGCGTTGTACGTCTGGGCAGTGATGAGGCTCTGGAAGGTCGTGAGCTGTACCAGGCGCATCACCACACCGATGGCCGCACCCACGAAGAAGAAGCTCACCATGGAATACAGATAGAGCAGGCCCACCCGCTTGTGATCCGTGGAGGTCAGCCAGGACAGGATGCCCGTGCGCTTCCCGGTATTCACGAGGTAGCTGGGTTGGGGCATGGAAGCGTCGTGATTCATGCGTTCTCCTCTCCCTTGCGTCGGCCCTTGCGGACGAGGACCGCTAGGAAGATGACCGCGCCCAGCAGGATGATGCCGGCGCCGATCTTGGTGAAGCTGAAGACGTATTTCCGGCCCTCGGGATCATAGCTGAAGCAGATCTTAAGCCACTTGTTGATGGTGGGCCGGGCCTGGTTCTTCGCGGCCTCCTGGGCGGCCATCTGGAGATCCGCCGGCAGATAGGTGACTCCGTACATGTAGCGGGTGATGTCGCCCGTGGGGCTCAGGAAGATGATGGCGGCGGCGTGGACGAAGTCATCGCCCTGTTTCTTGAACTTGAATCCCACAGAGTCTGCAAGCGCCTTGCTCGTGGCGGCGTCCGCCGTAAGGAAGCGCCAGGCCGCCGGAGGGAAGGGCCGGGTGATTTCCCGCAGGTAGTTGGTGCGCTTGTTGGCCGCGATCTCTGGCGTATCCCGCTCATCGAAGCTCACGGTGATGACCTGGAAATCCTTCCCGGGTTCGGCCTGAGTGCGATTGAGCACCTCCACCACGCCATTGAGCTGGGGCGTGCAGATGCCCGCGCAGCGGAAATAATTCAGGGTCAGGATGGTGGGCTTGTCGATGAGGCTGCGAAGCTGAATGGCCTTGCCATCTTCGTCCTTGAAGACGAGATCGATGGCGGCGCGCTGGCCCAGCTTTTCGTCGATGCCAACCTCCTCCACGGCGAAATTCGGGGTGGAGGGATTTGGATTGGCTGCGGCCTGCCCGCGCAGAGGGCCACCCAGAACGCAGGCGAGGGCAAGGGCGGGAAGGGCTCGAAGGAGCATCATGGGCACCTCAATTCTGGGAAAGCGCAAGGCGTAACTCCTTCCATTGGGTGGGCGTGTAGGTCGCCAGCACCGGGGCAAAGCCATTGCCTGGGAGGCCCGGCAGGATTCCCTTGGCCAGGACCTGATCACTGGCCTGCCAGCCAGGAAGCCCGGCCAGGGTCTGGGCGGCCCGAGGACCATCCAGGATGGCTTCAGCGATCAATGGATTCGTACCGAAGGCTTGGATCGGCGTTATCGCCTTGAATTCAGCCACTAGGCGCTCCACGGCACTCTTCACGGGAATGCGGGTGGGGATCACTTCGCCCGCACTGGCAAAGAGCTTTTCCAGAGCGGCCAGCGCCGCAGGGTCGCTGGTTCCGTGGTCGAAAGTTCCAAGGCTCTGCACCACATGCACCAGGGCCATGCGGTCCTTCTTGCTGAGGTAGCTGTAGGACACCATGGAGCTGCCCTTCACACCTTCCTCAAGCGTGCGGTAGATGTCCTCGATGCGGCTGCCATTCTTCCACCCCCCCACCGTGAAGTTGCGGGGCACCGGCGTGAGCCCCTTGGCCCCGGGACCATCCCCCTTCCCTTCGGCGCCGTGGCAGGTGGCGCAGGTCTCCGCGAAGAGCTTCCGACCTCGAGTCAGCAACTCGGGGTTGGGCGTCATCACGGTTTTTGGATCGATGGGCGGGATGACCTCCCGCGCAGCGCTGGGGTAGTCCGTGGGATCGAGCCAGCCGCTTTCACCCTGCACCGCCACCACCGGGCTCTCCTGGGAGGTGTGGGCCTGGTAGCGCAGGCCCGGCACGATGATGAAGCCGAAGAGGGCCGCCAGACCGATGAAGCCCATCACCACCAGCAGGGCCGACAGGAGCCGCTGCAGCTCATCGCGGGAAACAAAGCGATCGATCATAGGTGGAACTCCAACGCCTTGGCCAGGAATGGATCGCCCACCGGCATGTCCTCACCCCAGTTCAGGGTTCGACGGACCCAGAGCAGGCCGCCGCCCACGAAGAAGAGGGCGAAGCTCACCTCGGGCCAGGAGAAGAGCACGCCCTTGCCGAGCACCGGGAACACCAGCCAGTAGAGGTCGAGCGCATGGGCCGCCAGCATGAGGATGCCCACCGCCCGCAGGCGCCAGGGATCCCCCTTGGCATCGCGGGTGACCAGCGCGAAGAAGGGCACGATGAAGTGCAGCACGGCCAGGGCGATGGTCACGGGGTGCCACCCACCCACGAGGCGGGCCTGGTACCAGACCACTTCCTCCGGCAGATTGGCGTACCACATGAGCATGTACTGGGCGAAGGCGATGTAGGACCAGAACACCGTGAAGGCAAAGAGGAAGGCCCCAAGGTTGAAGCGGTGATCCCGCCGAACCCCCGGGAGACGCCCCTGCCCCTGGAGGTGACCCAGTACCAGCGAAGTGGCCGCCAGGGCCGCCAGGAAGCCACCGGCAAAGAGATAGATGCCAAAGATGTCGCTGTACCATTCGGGCGTGAGGCCCGAGATCCAATCGAAGGCGGCGACGGTGATGACCAGGGCGAAGATGGCCATGAAGGCCGGGGCGAATTTCCGCGCCCTCACGTTGAAGCGGGGGTCCTTGCTTTGGTCCTGGCGCAGGGAGCCCCGCACCAGCACGAAGAGGGCCAGCAGGGAGAGGGCTAGGCAGATCACCGTGCGCAGGGAGAACCAGGGCAGCCCCAACCAGAAGGCCTTCCCGGCCAGCAGGGGATTCTGGAGCGCCTCGGGGCGAGCCCCCGGAAAGAGCACGGGCACTGCACCCAGGGCGATGAGAGCCACGGGTACCACGGGCAGCATCAGGGTTGAGATTCGCTCCGGCAGGCGGCGGATGGGCACGCTCCACTTGGCGGCCACGAGGTGTTCAATAGCCACCAGGAAGAGACACCCCAGGGCCAGCGTGAAGAGGAAGAGAAACCAGACCAGCCAGTTGGCCCAGAAGCGCTCGGGGCCCGCCTGGAAATAGGCCACGACTACGCCCAGGGCGCCGAGTAATGTGATACCGATCAGGGGTTTTGGAGCCTTGGAAGTGGTGTCAGTCATCGGGCCCCCGCTCCCTTCAGATCCTCATCCTTGGCGTTCTGGGCCCGCTGGAGCGCGCGCACATAGTGGACCACCGCCCAGCGCTGCTCCTCGGTGAGATCCGCAGCCTGACTGGGCATGGCATTCTTGCCGTTCACGATGGCCCAGTAGATCTGTCCGTCCACATAGTCTCGGAACTGTTGGGACTGGAGGTTCGCGGGCTTGGCGCCGTAGGCCGCCGTAAGGCTGCCCACCCCGTTGCCGACAGCACCGTGACACACCGTGCAGCGGTCCATGTAGGCTGTCTTGCCTTGGGCAAAGACTTCCTTGGTCCGGGGCAGGGGATTGGGCAGTGCAGCCGCTTCATCCTGGGTGCCCGTGGCGCTGGGCAGATGGCCCCGGGCGACGGTGCCCTGCACGGGCATCCGCATCCCTCGACCATCCTTGAAAAAGGCATTGCCCTGCTGCGCGCCCAGGCGGGGCTGATCCTGCATATCGGACATGGGAGGCAGCACCGGGAACAGCTTGATGGCCCAGTACATCACGAAGCCCGAGACGAGGCAGGCCGCCAGGATCCCGCCGAGGGTCCGCAGGATGAAATCGCTGGTCAGGAAGGGTGCGCGATCCGGCGCGGGCAGAACCTCGATCTCCGTGGCCCCCGCCTCCAGCAGCGCGGCGCGGGCGGCCTCGGCATCCAATTCGGGATCGGCTTCCACCGCCAGGGCGAAGCGATCCCGTGTGATGCTGCGGATTGCCTTGGAGCCCAACAATGGGTGGCCGAAGAAGGGCAGCTTGTTGAGGAGCAGCAGCATGCCCAGCCCGGCGGTGAAGGTGGCGAAGAGCACCATCACCTCGAACATGATCGGCACGAAGGCCTCCCAGGACCAGGGCGGCTTGCCGCCCGTGATGATGGGGTAATCCACGGCGCTGATCCAGTATTGGAAGCCCAGGGCGGTGACAGCCCCGAGAATGCCCATCACCAGCACCATGCCCCCCAGGGGCGAGCGCCGCAGCTCCAGGGCTTCATCGATGCCATGCACCGGATAAGGCGTGTAAGTCTCCAGGCGCCCCAGCTTGTGGGCCTTCACGTGATGAATGGCCTTCAATAGCGAATCTGGGCTGCTGAATAAACCGACAACGGCGAAGGCAGTCATCGCAGCACCTCCGCATGGAAATAGCTATCCACGGATGAACACAGATGAACACAGATGAAGTAATCCCTTTTCTTTTCCATCCGTGTGCATCCGTGTGTATCCGTGGACCAATTTTCTTTTCGGATCTGCGAACTACGCATGGTCGCCTCCATGCCCCGGCTGTGCACCTGGAAGGATGGCCTTCACTTCGGTGGTGGCGATGACCGGCAGCACCCGGGCGAAGAGCAGCACCAGGGTGAAGAAGAGGCCGAAGGAACCCAGGAGGATGCCGTAGTCCACCAGCGTTGGCGAATAGAGGCGCCAGGCGGAGGGCAAGAAGTCCTGGTGCAGGCTGATCACGATGATGACGAAGCGCTCGAACCACATGCCGATGGTCACACCCACTGCCACGAGGATCATCCAGAAATAGCTGGTGCGGCATTTCTTGAACCAGAGCAGCTGCGGGATGAGGATGTTGCAGGTGATGGTGAGCCAGCCCGCCCAGCCGTAGTGGCCGCCGATGATATTCATGAAAGTGTGGTGCAAGTAAGTGTTCTGGCTGTACCAGGCGGTGAAGCCCTCCATGACGTAGCTGTAGCCCATGAGGCAGCTCATGCCGAGGATCACCTTGTTCATCACGTCCAGATGGCGGGTGGTGATGAGGTTCTTCAGGTTCATGGTCTCGCGCACCACCACCAGCACGATCACCACCATGGAGAAGCCTGCGAAGATGGCCCCCGCCACGAAGTAGGGCGGGAAGATCGTCATGTGCCAGCCCGGCACCACTGAGGTGGCGAAGTCGAAGCTCACCACGGAGTGCACACTGAGCACCAGGCCCGTGGCCAATCCCGCCAGCAGAGTGTAGGCCTTCTCGTAGTGCTGCCAGTGGCGACCGGCTCCCTGCCAGCCCAGGGAGAGCATGGCGTAGATGAGCTTCTTCCACTTGTTGGTGGCCCGATCCCGCATGGAGGCGATATCCGGAATCATGCCCAGGTACCAGAACATCAGCGAAACGCTGAAGTAGGTGCTGACGGCGAAGACATCCCAAAGCAGGGGCGAACGGAAGTTGGTCCAGATGGCCCGCTCGTTGGGATAGGGGAAGAGCCAGAAGGCCAACCAGGGCCGCCCCACGTGGATGAGGGGGAAGATGCCCGCACACATCACGGCGAAGATGGTCATGGCTTCGGCAAAGCGGGCGATGGCGTTGCGCCAGCGCATGCGGAAGATGAAGAGGATGGCGCTAATGAGGGTGCCCGCGTGGCCGATGCCCACCCAGAACACGAAGTTGATGATGTCGAAGGCCCAGAACACGGGGCTGTTGTTGCCCCAGGCGCCGATGCCGGTCTTGAGGGTGTAGCCGATGAAGCCGAAACCCACGAACATGAGGGTCATGGTGATGGCCAGGGCGATGAACCAGGCCCGGGGTGGCTTGCGATCCGTGTGGGAGAGCACCTGATCATCGAGGGCCCCTGGGTTCATGGGGCCTTCGACGAGAGCGGGTTCCTTCAGTCCCTCGGGCAAGAGGGTGGCCTCACGCATGGGAGCCTCCGTCCTTCACGGGCTCCAGCGCCGAGTTCTTCAGATTCGCCA
>JAYREN010000070.1:0-14512 GCA_041908845.1 Holophaga sp.
CGCCGTCCAGCTGACCCACGGCTTCAAACAGTTTCAGGCCGAAGCGCTCGCCTCCCAGGTCAACGGTCTGGCCATCGTGCGTGAGCTGGCCCCGGTCATCACGGGCCTGATGATGGCGGGCCGCGTGGGCAGCGCCATGGCCGCCGAGCTGGGCACCATGCAGGTCACCGAGCAGATCGACGCCCTGGAGTGTCTCGCCACGGACCCCATCCACTACCTGTTTGTGCCTCGGCTCCTGGCCTCGGCGATCATGCTGCCGCTCCTGGTCGGCCTCAGCATCTACGTGGGCTACTGGGGCGGCTACCTGCTGCTGGTGGGCGTCGAGGGCCAGAGTGCCGTTGTCTACGCCACGGATTTCTACAAACTCCTGGCCTTCCGGGATCTTCGCATCGCCCTCTACAAGGCCTTCGTGTTCGGCCTCATCATCGCCCTTGTGGGCTGCTGGCGGGGCTACCGCGCCCGGGGCGGCGCCGAGGGCGTGGGCAATGCACCCACCAGCAGCGTGGTGACGAGTTCCCTCTGGATTCTCATCGCCGACTTCTTCCTCACCAAGCTGTTGCTCGTCTGAGGCCCCATGGAACCCGTCATTGATGTCGTCAACGTCTCCAAGGCCTTCGGCCCCAAGGTCGTGCTGTCCAACGTGAATCTCCAGGTACAGGAGGGCGAGAGCCTCTGCGTGATGGGAGGCTCCGGCACCGGCAAGACGGTGCTGCTCCGCATCATCATGGGCCTGCTGAGACCCGATGCGGGGCATGTGGCCGTGGACGGAGAAACCATTCAGGAACTGGACCGGGATGCGCTGTTCGAAGCCCGAAAAAAGATCGGCATGTGCTTTCAGATGGCGGCCCTCTTCGACTCCATGACGGTGGAGGAGAATGTCGGCTTCGCCCTGAAGCGCCACACCCCCATGAGCAAGGCCGAGATCCTGGACCGTGTGGACGAGTGCCTGAACATGGTAGGCCTCAAGGACAGCAACAAGCTGAAGCCCTCGGAGCTCTCCGGTGGCATGAAACGCCGCGTCGGTTTCGCCCGGGCCATCGCCTTGAAACCCAAGATCCTGCTCTTCGACGAACCCACCACGGGTCTGGATCCGGTGATGACCGATGTGATCGGCCGCATCATCCTGGACCTGAAGGCGGAACTGGGCGTTACCAGCATCACCGTGACTCATGACCTGAAGAGCGCCTTCGAGATCGCGGATCGCATCGCCCTGGTCTTCCGTGGCGAGTGCATCGCCTGTGAACCCCCCGCCACATTCAAGGTCAATCCCCATCCCGTAGTCCAGCAGTTCCTGCGCGGGGATGCGGACGGGCCCTTCCTCCAGGATCCGCCGCCCCCCAAGCGGGCCCTGGACCGTGCCATCTATAATCCTGTCCACATCGACTGACCCATTTCGGATATCCCATGAAACTCGAAAGCAAAGTCGGCGCCTTCTTCATCGGTTCCATCGCCATTCTCGGCGTGCTCATCCTGCGCACCGAAAAACTGGAGGTCTTCGGGAAACCGAAGGAACACACCTTCCGCACCGAGTTCCTGCAGGTGGCCGGGCTCAATGTCCAGGGGCATGTGCGGATCGCGGGCGTGAAGGTGGGCAGCGTGAAGGAGATCGGCATCGAGAACGGCCGGGCCGTCATCACCTTCGCGGTCGATGAGCAGTTCGCCGTGCACCAGGGCGCCGTGGCTTCCCTGAGCAGCATCGGCATCCTGGGCGAGAAGTACATCGAACTCGATCCCGGGAAACCCACCCTGGGCACCCTGCCCGATGGGTCGGCGATCCCCAGCAAGACCGGCGTGAGCCTGGACAATCTGATGGAGACCCTGGGCGCCATCGGCACCGATGTGAAGGGCATCACCTACGCCCTGAACCAGTCCATCGGCGGCGAGAACGGTCGCCAGAAGCTTGATGAGATCGTGGACAACATCCGCATTCTCACGGCGGAATTCCGCGCCATGTCCCAGGAGAACCACGCTGCCATCAACAACACCATGGCCAATGTGGAGAACATCAGCGGCGAGCTGCGGGAACGTCTGCCCAAGATCGCCAAGCAGTTCGAGGATCTGGGCAAGAACCTGAACGAGATGGTAGACCAGAACAAGCCGGAGCTGAAGGGCCTCATGGGGGATGTGCGCAAGCTGGCCCAGGGTTTCCAGGCAACCTCGGACAACATCCGCGACATCACCGCCAAGATGAACAATGGCGAGGGCACTATCGGCAAGCTGCTCAATGACGACAGCACCGTCAAGAAGCTGAACGCCGCCGTCGACAACGTGAACGAGATGCTGGGCGGCTTCAAGAACATGGAGCTGCGCCTCGACCTGAATGGTGCCCGCTGGACGAGCCGCGGCGACAGCCAGGTGGGACTCGGCGTGGAGATCGCACCCCGCAAGGACTACTGGTACGCCCTCGGCGTGAGCTCCACGCCCGACGGGAAGTATTCTGACTCCACCCGCACTTTGACCAAGATCGATCCCCTTACTGGACTCCCGGTGAATGTGGTGGAGAAGTACCGCACCGTCACCACAGAACAGGTGATGACCCTCTCCGCCGAATTCGTGAAACGCCTCGGCGAGCATTTCGTTTTCCACGCCGGAATCATCGACGGCAAGGGCGGCGCCGGCGCCGAACTGCGCTTCCTGGATGACCGTTTCCGCTTCGGAGCCCTGGCCTACGACTTCACCAAGCGCGAGGACAAGCCCAACCCACGCTACCGGGTTACTTCCAGCTACCAGTTTTGGAAGGGCTTCTACGTTCAGGCCGGCGGCCAGGATCTCGCAAACAAGGATCTGCGTACCTTCTTCGCCGGTGGTGGCATCCGTTGGAAGGACGAAGATCTCAAGAAGCTCGTGGGCCTCGTCGGAGCAGGCAAGTAGGTCCCCATGGAAACGCGTCCCCTGCCCCCCGAGCGCCCGCGGCTCTTCCTGGCTGTCCGGCGCGGCATTCCTCTGGGTCTGGCCCTGGCCGGACTGGTGGCGGCCCTGGTGCAGACCCAGGGCAGAGGCTGGTGGCTGCTCCTGACGGTGGCCTGTCTCGCGGAGGTCGGTCCCACCTTCAAGCGGGGGGAGTCCTACCTCAAGAATCGGCGTGCCATCATCCGATGGGATGGCCTCTGGGTAAAGGCCTTCCTGCCCCTGGCCCGGATGCTGAGTCGAAATGAAGCGTGGATCCTCTCCTTCTGCGCCTGGAACAACCGACGGGTGCGGGAGGCCTTCGCGGCTCGCCCCGCCCGCAGGGCCCTGGTCCTGCTACCCCACTGCATCCAGATGGCCCGCTGCAAGGCCGAGATCCTGGACGACCTCTCCAACTGCTATGAATGCGGCCTCTGCCCAGTGGGAGACTATTTCCAGGCCAGCCTGGAAGGCCGTTGGGATGCTCGGATCACGAACCGCAGCCACAAGGCCTACCGGGAGGCCCGGGAGTTCCAGCCTGATCTCATCGTGGCGGTGAGCTGTGCGGATCGCCTGCTGAGGGGCCTGGTCAAGCTGCCAGAGGTGCCCGTCTACGCGATTCCCCTGCAACTGCCCCACGGCATGTGCGTGGATACCACCTTCAGCGTGCCTCATCTCAGGGCCGCCATGGAGACTCTGGTGGAACCCAGGGCCGAGGCCTCGGGCAAGGTGCGCCTCCTGAGACGCGAGGGGATCGCATGAAGGCTTCTGGACTGCGTATGCGAACGGGCTTCGAGCGAATCTTCGGCCCCACCCTGATGGCCTATGTACTCCATCTCCGCCCGCTGGAGTGGCCCATCATGACAGCCCACTTCCTGCTGGGCACCCTGCTCGCTGTAGGTCTTGCCGCACCCCTGAAGGCGACCACCCTGGGATGGTTCGTATTCATCGTTCTAATGAATGGCGGAACCCTCGCCATCAACAGCGCCTTCGACCAGGACCAGGGCGACATCGGCTACCTCAAGCAGCCCCCCAAACCCCCGAAGTATCTCTTTCAGGTTTCCGCAGCCATGCTGCTGCTGAGCCTGGGGCTGGGTTTCCGGCTGCCGCCGGTCTTCGCCTGGAGTAACGCCCTCTGCGTGGTCATGTCCGTGCTCTACTCCATGCCCCCCATCCGCCTCAAGGCGAGGGCGGGTTGGGATCTGCTCATCAACTGCCTGGGCTTCGGCCTGCTCACGCCGCTGGCAGGCTGGGGCCTCACGGGTCGAACACCGACGCCTCCGTTCCTGGCCCTCGTCCTGGGCTTCGCCTTCCTGTTCGGAGCCCTGTACCCTCTAACTCAGATCTACCAGATCGAGGAGGACCGGGCCCGGGGAGACCGCACAATGGTCATCAAGCTGGGGGAATCTCGCAGCCTGGGATTGGCGCTGGTCCTGGCCCTCGCGGCCCACGGATGTTTCGGCTGCGCCCTATGGGCCTTCCCGGTCTCCAGGGTTCACCTGCTGCTGGGACTGATCCCTTCCCTGGGCATCTGGGGCTGGGTTCTCGTTCCCTGGCTGCTCAATTGGAAGCATTGGAGCGCCCAGCGTCATGAGGCCGGGATGTACCGGGCCCTGGTGGCCTGGGCCGTCACGGACCTGAGCCTGCTCTATCTCATGTGGCCCAAGTAGCATGCTCATCCCGGATGTGCCCACGCCCTTCCCGCTGCGCTGGGGTTTCACCACCCAGCTGGACAGTCTCGAACTAGCGCCGCCCCTGCGCCTCCGCCAGATCCACGGTGCCGAAATCTATGGCGCAACCGCGGAGATTCAGGCCGGAGACGGCCTCTGGACCATGGACCACGGGAAGGCCATCGGCGTGCGGGTGGCCGATTGCATCCCCGTGCTCCTGGCGGGGAATACACCACAAGGACCGTGGATTGCGGCCTTGCATGCGGGCTGGCGCGGAGCCGTGGCGGGGATCCTGCGACGGGGCGTGGCCCTCTTCGAAAGCCAGGGCGGAATAGCCCGGGAACTCACCTGGGCCCTGGGCCCCGGCATTCGCCAGTGCCATTTTGAAGTGGGCGCCGAAGTCATCGAGGCCGCCCGCCAAGATCCGGCCTGGGCCCCGGAACTCGCGGAGGCCCGCCCCAGCAGCAAGTTCCACTTCGATCTCCACGGTTTTCTCCAGCATCAAGCCCGGGACCTGGGCCTCGACCCGGCCAAGGATGGCTCCGTGCTGCGCTGCACCCTGTGCGAGCGGGAGCTGCTCTACAGCTACCGGGGAGGCGACCTGGAAGGGCGCCAGTGGGGCTGGATCGAGATCACCTAAGGCTTCGGGGGCTACCGCAGGGGGAAGAAGAGATGCACAGCAGTGCCCTCTCCCTCGTTGCGGATATCGATTTCTCCGTGGTAGGCCGCCAGTAGCTGCTTGCAGAGAGGCAGTGAGGGCCCGGGGCTCCGGATACCGATGACGGCCTGCTGGTGAAGGTCGCCGAAGGGCTCGAAGGCGCCCTCCAGTTCCGTGGGCGGGATGGGTCCGCCCTCATCGAGTATCTCCAGGTGGAAGATGTCCTCAACGCTCCAAGAGCGCACCAGCAGTTTGGTTGAGGGCGTGGGTCCGCTGAAAGCGTGCAGGAGCAGGTTCTGGAGCAGCTTGGCGAAATCACCATAGACCCCGTAGGCCCTTGGATTCTCAGCGGAAAGCTCGGTTCCCACCTCCGTGCGCACCGGGACAACTCCGTCCGCGCCAAGGAGCTCGAGTTCCTGGAGCAGGAGATCGTGAAGATCCAGCCATTCCGGAGCGGCAGGACTGTCCTTGTCCACCCGGCGCATGAGGGCTTTCAGAAGCCCGTCGATCTTGGCAACGGCGCTGCGGATTTCCGCGATGGATTTCGGGGCCACCTCGCAGACATCCACCTCCGCCGAATGCCGGAGGGAAACCAGCTTTTCCAGTTCCTGGCTCTGGTGGTTGAGCGTCTGCACAGGGGAAACCAGGCGATGGGTGATCTTGTAGAAGAGGTCCTCCAGCAGGATCCGACGATCCTGCCGACTCAGTTCCGCCTTGGCGTGCTGGAGATCCTGGTAGGCCACCTCCATGCGCTCGTAGCTGGAGGCCAAGGCGCGGCTGCTTTCGTGCAGGCTGTAGATGAGCTCGGCACTCTCAATGCTCACCTGGGCCAGCCCCGCATGGAGGGCCATCAATTCCAATTCCAGGGAGAGGAAAGGGCCGGCGCCATCCCGGGCGAAGGCCCAGAAGCCCCAGAGTTCGTTCTCGGTCTGCCGGTCCTTCAGCACCAGGAGGCTGATCTCAGAGGTTGGCCCCCAGAAGCCCAGGGCCAACCCTTCCTCCCAGATCCGGTGCGCCTTGAGTTGGACTCCGTGGAGGACGCCACTGTCCACCAGGGGGCGCATGCGTTCGCAAAAGGCGTGGCTTCGGGATAGGGTCGGCGCCGCCTCGAAGCGCTCATGCTGCCATCGGAAACCCTCCCAGTAGCCGCCGCTCGGATGCAGCCGATAGGCGGCCAGCCCCGAGGCGCGCACCATCGACCGGACCTGCTCGAGCACCCGCATTACCAGCGTCGTGGAATCGTGCTCGCCGAGCAGGGTCTGGCTGAGGCTCAGCAGTTTCGACAGGCTCTGGTTGCGGTCCTCAAGCTCATGCTGAGTGGCCGTCAGCTTCCGGTTGGCCTCCTGGGCCTCCCGGAGTTGGACCTCTAGGTGCTCCAGCATCTGCACATTGAAGCTGCGGAGTACCGGCCCTTCCCGGGACTGCTCGAGGCGCTCCCGCTGCCCACCGAGGTAATCCTGCACCTGACGAACGAAGGTGAAGGGATCGATGGGTTTGGGGATGAAGCCATCGCAGCCCACCACTAGGGCCGTCTCCCGGTCACTCTTTAGGGTCTTGGCGGTAAGGGCGACGATGGGGGTCTGCTTCAGCTCGGCGTGCTGCCTGAACTTGGTGGCGATCTCGAACCCCGAGAGGCCGGGCAGGTTGATATCGAGAAGCACCAGATCGGGTTTGAGTTCGAGCGCCATCTCGAAGCCCTTGAGGCCCTCTTCCGCCCAGAACATCTCGTATCCGGCCTGGGTCAACAGGCGCTGAACCAAGCGGTAGTTGACCGGATTGTCCTCGATGCACAGAATTTTTGCGCTCATGCCTGCTCCCACGCATGCAGGGGAATCTCGATGGTGAAGGTGCTGCCCTTGCCCTTCCAGCTCTCCACGGTGATCCCCCCCCCCATGAGCCCCATCAGGCGCTGCGATAGGGCCAGCCCCAGGCCCGTGCCGCCGAAGCGCCGGGTGATGCTTCCATCCACCTGCTGGAAGGGGCGGAAGAGACGGGTCATCTCCTCGGGGTTCATGCCGATGCCCGTGTCCTGGATAGCGATGCGCAGGTGCTTCTGATCCTTCTGGACTGTGACCTTGACTTCGCCGCGCTCCGTGAACTTGATGGCATTGCCCACAAGATTGGTAAAGACCTGCTTCAAGCGGATGGAATCCCCGAGAACCCGCACCCTCCAGGGGGGAGGCACGTAGGAGAACTGGACCGGACGGCCGAGAATCAGCCCAGTGGCCAACACGCGGACTTCCTCCAGAAGCTGAAGGGGATCCACCTCGACCAGATCGATCTCCAGATTCCCAGCCTCGATCTTGGAGAGATCGAGAATGGAGTCGATCATCGTCAGCAGGCTGCGCCCATTCTGGAGAATGATCTCCAGGTCGTCCTTCACGTCATCGGGAATGCGGTCCGCGCTCTCTTGCAACAGCAGGCCCGAGAACCCGATCACGGCGTTGAGCGGCGTGCGCAGCTCGTGGCTCATGTTGGCGAGGAATTCATCCTTGAGGCGATCCACCTGCTGCAGTTTCTGGAAACTGGCCAACAGGCTCTCGTTCAACTCCATGAGCTCCTGGGTCTTGCCCTTGACCTTTTCTTCCAGGGTCTCCGCCCAGGCATGGAGCTCCGCCCGGCTTTCCTCGAGGCCCCGGGTGCGCTCTTGCACCAATTGCTCCAGGTTCGCCCGAATCTCCTCCAGCTCCCAGATGGTCTCCATGAGCTGGCGTGTGCGCTCCTGCACCCGGAATTCCAGCAGGCGATTCTGGCGCTCAATCTCATCCCTGGACACTCGCAGCTTGTTGGTCATCAAGTCGAAACTGCGGCTCAGATCCTCCAGCTCGTCCCGGCTGCGAACCGGCACCGGGGCCACCTCCAGATTGCCCATGGCCACCTGCTGGGCCCCCGCCGTGAGCTGTTCGATGGGTCGGATGTAGCGGCGCTCCATGAAGGCGGAAGCCGCTACCCCGATGGCCAGCAGCAGTCCCCCCAGACCAATGCCCAGCCAGATGTTGTCATTCACGGTCTTCTGAATGTCCTCGGTAGTGAATCCCAGCACCAGTGCGCCCACCTTGTCCTGGTGGGGTTCCCGAAAAAAAATCGGCGCCGTGGCCACCAGGATGCCGTCTCCTTTCCGCGTGAACGCCTGGCTGCGGGCCTGTCTTCGACCATAGTCCCTGGCCCAGGCCGGTGTGGAAGGCGTGGAGTCCACCTGGTTGCCGTGCTCGTCGAAGACCACACTGAAGTGAAAGGCCGGGATGTTCTTCACCCCCTCCAACACCTTGGCGACGTCCTCTCGGTTGCCACTGGCCAGCGCTGGCCCCAGGGCATAGCTCGCGGTCTCAGCCACCTGCCGGGCGCTGACCTGCGACTGCTCGCGGATTTGCCGCTCCACACGCTTGGGATAGATGAAGGCGATGAAGACGACAAAGCTGATCACCAGCAATCCGATGACCGCCATGAACTTCATCTTGATGGGGAGGCGCTGCATGGAAAGAGTCTATCCCGCCTGGAAGAAATGGAAGCGGGCAGCTCCGTACCGGCGGGAATCCACCGGCAACCAACCCTCACAGGGGGAAAGCGCCTCCCGCTGCTCCGTTTCCCAGACCAGGATTCCCCCCGGGGCCATCCAGGGCCGGATTCGGGCAGCCAGGCGCTGGAACAGGGCCGCGGATTCTCCGTAGGGTGGATCCGCAAAAACCAGCGCCAGGTCCCGAAAGGCCCCAGCCTCGAGCCGGAGGACATCCTTGTGGAGCACCCGCACCGTGGTGCCCCGGGCGTTCACCTGGGCGAGGCCACAGGCCTTGACATTCCTTTCGACGCAGGTGACCGGTGCGAACCCCCGCGACCAAGCCTCCAGCCCCACCGCCCCCGTGCCTGCGAACAGATCCACAAAGGCGCCCTGGGGCCACCCCTGGAGGATGGAGAAGAGGGCTTCGCGCCCCCGATCCGAGGTCGGGCGAATGGCCTGCTCCCCCTCGGGGGGCGACTGGAGGCGGCGACCCTTGATGGTCCCGGCGATGATGCGCATGGAGGAACGCCGCCAGTCCTGGCGAGCGATTCGCTCAGTAGGCCCACTTCAGCAGCATCCCACCCCAGGTGAACCCCGCGCCGAAGGCGGCGAAGACCACGTAGTCGCCCTTCTTCACCCGACCCGCTTCCAGGGACTGGTGCATCGCCGTGGGAAGGGTGGCCGAGGTGGTGTTGGCGTAGAGCATGATGTTGTTCGCCATCCGCTCCAGGGGCAGCTCCAGACGCTTGGCGGCCGCCTCCATGATGCGGTTGTTGGCCTGGTGGGGCACGAAGAGGGTGAGATCCTTGGGATCGATGGCGTTCCTGTCCAGCATGAGGCGACTCACCTCGGCCATCTCCCGCACAGCATTCTTGTAGACTTCCTGGCCCTGCTGTCGAATAAAGTGCTCCTTGGCTGCCACTGTCTCGGCGGTGGCAGGCTTCAGCGAGCCACCGGCGGGCATGCACAAGTAGGGTGCGCCGCTGCCGTCAATGCGACTCTCGTAGTCGAGAATGCCAAAGCCCTCTTCCACTTCCTCCACGATTACGGCTCCTGCGCCATCTCCAAAGAGCACGATGGTGTTGCGATCCGTCTTGTCGGCGATGGAAGTCATCACATCGCATCCCACCACGGCGATGCGCTTGTAGGCTCCGGAAGCCACCATGCTGGCGGCCGTACTGAGGCCGAAGAGAAAACTGGAGCAGGCCGCGTTCAGATCGAACCCGAAGGCCTTGCTGGCACCGATCTTGTTCTGGATGAGGGCCGCCGTGCAGGGGAAGGCCATGTCCGGCGTCACAGTGCAGGCGATGATGGCGTCCAGTTCGCTGGCCTCCATGCCCCGATTCTCGAGGGCCATCCTGAGGGCTTCAACGCCCAGATCCGAGGCCCCCGTGCCAGGCTCGACCCAGCGGCGTTCCTTGATGCCCGTACGAGACGTAATCCATTCGTCGGTAGTGTCCACCAACTGGGCCAGATCATGATTGCTGACGATGCGCTCGGGGTAGAACTGGCCCGTGGCGGTGATGCCCACGGATTTGGCAAGGCGACGAGTCAAAGGAGCCTCCTTCTAGAGGGTCAAACCGACGATTATGCCTGGGACTGAGGCTTGAGTCCACCCTGGAAGCCGCGCCAGCTGTGAGGTTGGACCGCGAGACACCGGCCCTGCTTGGCCTTGCTATGATCAAACCGGCTTCAGACCCTAAGGAATCCCCCCATGCGCACGTTGGCCGTTCTCCCCAGCCGCTATGCCGCCAGCCGGTTTCCCGGCAAACCTCTCACCCTCATCGCGGGCAAGCCCATGATCCAGTGGGTCTGGGAGGCAGCCTCCCGCGCCGCAGGGGTGGACAAGGTGGTGGTGGCCACCGATGATGAGCGAATCTGCGGGGCTGTGCATGACTTCGACGGCCAGGTGATCATCACCGACCCCGCCCTGCCTTCGGGCACGGATCGCGTGGCGGCGGCCCTGGAGCTGCTGGGGGAAAGCTTTGACGTCGTGCTCAACATCCAGGGCGACGAGCCGGCCATGCACACCGACACCATCGCTGCCGTGGTGAGGCTCATGGCCGAGCAGCCTGAGCTCCCCATGGCCACCGCCGCCTGCCCCTTCGCCCACATGGACGAGCTCTTCAATCCCAATGCGGTCAAGGTCGTCACCGATGATCGGGGCCGGGCCCTGTACTTCAGTCGCAGCCCCATTCCCTACCTGCGGAACAGCACCGTTTTCGAGTCCGATTTCAGACCCTGGATGCAGGACGCGCAATTGAAGGTCTTCAAACGACACCTCGGGATCTACGCCTATCGGCCCGAAACGCTTCGAGCCTTCACCCAGTTACCACCCCATCCCCTCGAGCAATTGGAAATGCTCGAACAACTCCGAGCCCTCGCGGCGGGGCTCGCCATCGGCGTGGCCGAAACGCCCCATCTCAGCCTGGGGGTGGACACGCCTGGTGATGTGCCCGCCGCCGAGCAGTTGCTGAAAGAGCGCGGCTTGGCCTGAAGGGAGCGCGAGGTTCAATCGGAGTTCCCGTGCCTGACCAACCGACCCTGCGCGAAGCCAAGGCCCTGATCGAGGCCCAGGGCCTGCGCTTTGAACCCGGTTACGACGAACTCGCCGGTATATATGAGAACGGCACCCTCGTGGCCTGCGGGGCCCGGGCGGGCTACGTGCTCAAGATGCTCGCCATCACCTCCGACCACCAGGGCAGCGATGCCTTGGGCGCTCTGGTGACCAAGCTCATCCAATCGAGCCTCGCAGCCGGAGAGGATACTCAGTTTGTCTTCACCCGGCCCGAGAGCGTCCCCAGCTTCCAGGCGCTGAACTTTCGCCTGTTGGTGACTCACGGGACTGCGGCCTTGCTGGAACACGGCCCGGGACTGGAGACCTATCTAGCCGCCCACACCGCCCTGATCACACCCGGCCGCAACGGTGCCGTTGTGATCAACGGCAATCCTTTCAGCTTGGGGCATCTCCATCTGGTGGAGACCGCCGCGCGGCAGGTGGAGCGGCTCTACCTGTTCGTGGTCCGGGAGGACCGTTCCGTGTTCCCCTTCGAGGTGCGACTGCGGTTGGCTCAGGAAGCCACGGCGCACCTCCCCAATGTCACCATCCTGGACACCTCCCGGTACGCCGTGAGCGCGGGTACCTTCCCTTCCTATTTCATGAAACGACTGGATGAGCTCGCCGCGGCGCAGATCCAGATCGATCTGCGCCTCTTCGCCCAGCACATCGCGCCCCGGTTCCATATCGCCTGCCGCTTCGTGGGCCAAGAGCCCCTCTGCCCCACCACGGCCGCCTACAATGAGGCCATGGCCGAGATCCTTGGTGCGCATGGCATCCAGTGGATTGAAATCCCCCGCATCCAATGGGAGGGACATCCCATCAGCGCCACGCGAGTTCGACGGGCCTTCGCGAGCGGCGACATCGCCACCCTGAAGCACCTCGTTCCGCCCGCTACCCTTGCCTTCCTGCAATCCGAGTCCGCCCGTTCCATCACGGACCACCTCACCCAGAAAGGGGAAGCCTAGCCATGCAGATCCGCCGCAAGGCCAGCGCCGGCACCGTCCAGTCCAGCGATCTCATGGTCGTGGTGGAACCTTTGGATACCCTGGAGATCCAGATCGAATCGACCGTCAAGAAGCAGTTCGAGCACCTGATCCGCCAGCGCATCCAGGACACCCTCCAGGAGCTGGAAGTAACCTCTGGACGCATTCAGGTATCAGACCGGGGCGCCCTGGACTATGCCATCGCCGCCCGCGTTCAGACTGCGGTCACCCGCGCCACCGAGGAGTGAATCATGGAGAAACTCTGGTATCGCGAATGCAGCACGGGGCGGCGCTTCATCATCAAGCTCGAGCCCGGAGCGCGGCTCATCGCGACCCTGCTGGAATTCGCCCGCACTGAGAAGTTGTCCTTCGCCTCGCTGGTCTCAGCGGTGGGTTCGGTGCGCAATTTGGAGTTCACGGGAATCCAGGCCGGGGCCCACCTGCCGATGACCGGGCCGCGCACCAAGACCCACCGCCTGGACGGGCCCCTGGAACTGCTGGGCCTCGAAGGCAACATCGCACCGGATGCCGAGAAGCGGCTAGGGGGACAGTTCCATATCCTGGGCGCCAAGTCCAACGGCGAGGTCGTGGGTGGTCGCCTGGTGGAGGCGGAAATCTTCGCCGCATGTGAGATCGTGCTGGCCGAGTACCTGGTGGACGGCATCGAACGCCGCCACTCGGTCACCAGTGGCGTGGACACGCTTTACATCGCGGAGCCGAAATGAAGCTGCGCCGCTCCCTGCTCTACGTGCCTGGCAACATGCCCGGCATGCTCCAGAACATCCCGGTCTTCGAGGCCGATGGCGTGATGATCGACCTGGAAGACGCTGTGCCTCTCCAGGAGAAGGATGCCGCCCGGGTGCTGACGCGGAATTTCCTCCGCGCCTACCCGCAACGGAACAAGGAAATGTTCGTGCGGATCAATCCCCTGGATACGCCCTACGGGTATGAGGATCTCCAGGAAGTCCTCCCCGCCCTGCCCGATGGCATCCGCCTGCCCAAGGCCGAAACCCCCGAGCTGGTGGAGAAACTGGACACCCTGCTCACGGAACAGGAGGAACGGCTGCACCTGGAGATCGGCCACTTCAAGATCATCCCCTCCATCGAGAGCGCCCAGGGCGTGCTCAATTGCGTGGAAACGGCCCGGGCCTCCTCCCGCATCGTGGCCCTGGCCTTCGGCGCGGAGGACTACACCGCCTCCATGGAGATCGATCGAACCAAGACCGGCGAGGAGCTCTTCTCGGCTCGCACCCAGGTGGTCTGGGCCGCCAAGGCTGCGGGGGTGCAGGCCATTGATACCATTTTCTCCGATGTCAACGACATGGACGCCCTGCGGGCGGAGACTACGCTCATCAAGCGCCTTGGCTTCACCGGAAAATCCTTGGTCAACCCCCGCCAGATCGAAGTGATCCACGAAGTGTTCCGGCCCACTCCCGAGGAGATCCAGAACGCCCTGGATGTCATGGAAGCCATCAAGCGGGCGCGGGAGATGGGCACGGGCGTCATTTCCCTTCGCGGCCGGATGGTCGATGCCCCCGTCGTGACTCGTGCCGCGCGCACCCTCCGCACGGCCGTGGCCTTCGGCATGATCGACTACGACCTTTCGGATGAGGTGATCCATGGCAAGAAATAGCCTCGGCCGAGAGATCCCCACCACCTGGCGTGGGCGCACCTTGGACCCCTACCAGGATCCCTGGAGCCGTAAGCCCGAAGTATTGCGGGCCACCCGCCCCCTGGTGCGCCGCAGCCCAGGCGACAGCAAGCTGTTGCCCTCCCTGCGCGCCGCCCTGGAAAAATGCGAACTGCGAGATGGAATGAACATCTCCACCCATCACCACCTACGCAACGGCGACGTGCTGCTGAACATGCTCGTGAAGGAACTGGACGCCATGGGTCTGAAGGACATGGGGCTGGCCTGCAGCTCCGTGCATGCTGTTCACGCGGAGATCATCCCCTACATCCGCAAGGGCGTGATCACCCGCATCGAAACCGGCGTCAACGGCCTCATCGGCGAGCTGGTGAGCAAGGGGGAACTCACCTGCGACATCATCGTGCGCAGCCACGGAGGACGGGCCCGCTCCCTGGTCACCGGCGAAGTCGAAGTGGATGCCGCCTTCATCGCTGCCCCCTGCTGCGATATCACGGGCAATATCAACGGCGTGCAGGGTCCATCGGCCTGCGGGTCCCTGGGCTATGCGTACACCGATGCCCGCTACGCCAAGAAGGTCATCGCCGTCACCGATAACCTGGTGCGCTACC
>JAYREN010000071.1:0-14234 GCA_041908845.1 Holophaga sp.
AGCCCCGACACCCTATCCATGGCCATCGGTCCCTCCGTCGGTAAGTCCGCAAACTCACCTTACGGACCCGGTGGCCAACCTATGTGGCCTCGGCTCTTACACCACTTGGGGGGACTCTATCGACCAAAGCCATTGAGGTTGATAATTGTTTTCCCGTGCAAACGTTATCGTGGTGAGGATTGCCTTACCGGACTACAAAAGAAAGCACACACAGAAACGTCATATCTAATTTCAACAGATACGACAACTCCTGCCATTACATTGATTCAAAATTATTTCAATCGTTGGCAAATCGAGGTAGCACATAGAGAAATGAAAACAGATCTTGGAGTAGGTGACTACCAGGGCATCACCAAAGCTGGTGTAACAAGATTTCATGCGTCTTTTGCCATATTTTATGGCACACTTCTGCTTGCGTGGCTAAAATTCTGTAAAGAAGATAATGGCGCTGTTGAATTGTTTCCATGCTATCGAAGTAACACTCTCCCGATGCGTTCACCAATCAAGCGGGCTGTCAACAGGTTGCGAACCGAGTTGATAGAATTTGAATTTTTCGATACCGGCAGGCTCGCCAAATATACAGGTACTAAACTTGCGAGCTTTCCATGGTTGGTATTCGCTAGCTAGCTGAATTTAATATTACTAATTTTGGATTGATCTGCCCCGGGCATCCGGGGCTAAGGGCATTTTGCCTGGATTTTGGATTTCTATCTGGGTGTCCGGATTCACTCGTACGGTCGAACCCAAATGACCAAGGAATTTCATTATCGGGGGCAGAAGCACTCCGTTTTGCGGTCCCGGCACCCCTCTATGGACCTAAATGGCAAAAGTCTTGTGTGAAACAGGGGATGTAAAAAACAGGCATCCCCCCTCACGCAAGTCTGTCACATAAATATGCTGATTTTGATGGACTTAGCGAAATGCCGGGGTGGTGGGCCCTACCTGTACCGTGGCAAAATCCTCTAAAGCCCAGCGCACGCTCCACTGGAGCGTGCTCCGCGACCCGCATGGTCGGTCAGATCACGATCTTCTCGTGGACCAGGTCAACCTCCCGAAAGCGGCTCCAGCGCAGGGGCGTGCAGTCGATGGTCTGGTATTTCCCGGTGAGGATCAGCTCGGCCAGGCAGATGCCCACGGCGGGGCTCTCCATGGCGCCGTGGCCGCTGTAGCCCACCTGCAGCAGCAGGCCGGGATGCTCGTCGTGCCAGCCCACGATGGCGTTGTGGTCGGCGGAGCAGGTGTCGTACAGGCTGGCCCAGCCGCTCTTCAGCTTGCAGGTGGCCACATTGGGCATGCGCTCCTGCATGGGCAGGTTCACTTCGTCCACGTAGTAGTCCGGCTCGAAGGTGGTGTCCAGACTATCCGGGGCATCATGCTTGGCCTTGCCGATCATCAGGTTGCCCGCCTCGTTCTTGAAGTAGATGCCCTGGTCGATGATGGTGAGCGGGATGTCCTGCCAGCGGGGATCCGCATCGGGGAAGTCGGTGATGAACATCATGCGCTTCTGGCTGATGATCGGCATGAGATCGGACTCGGGACAGCCCGAAGCCCGCAGCAGGTTGTTGGTCCAGGGGCCCGAACAGAGCGCCACGATGCCAGCCTCCACATCTTCCTCCGCGCCGCTGGCACCCCGGAGTCTCACGCCCGTGGCCTTGCCCGCGGCATCAAAGGCCACCGAAACCACTTCGGTATTCAGTTCGATCTGCGGCTTCGACTCGAAGCGAGATGCTCGCTCAAAGTACCCCACCGCCGCCTGGCTGGGATCAAAGGCGCCGCAGTCGCGGCCGAAAACGCCGCCGACGATGGGCTGAAAGCCCAGGTATTCGCGGACCTCCGGGTCGATGTGATCCACGCCGCAGTGCAGGCCGGGGATCTTGGCCTCGATCTGTTCCGGCGTCCAGAGCTCGAAATCCACACCGTTGGCGCGCCAGATCTCGGCAGCCTGGGGAATCTTGGCCCAGCTCTCAGCGTAGTACGTGAACAGGTAACCGCTCTGGTGAAAGCCGCAGCCCACGCCCATCTCGGCTTGGAAGCCCTTGAGCACCTCGATGCCCTTGGTGCAGAGCTGCTGGTTGATGGCCGTGGTCCAGAGGTTGCGGAAACCGCCGGCGCTGAAGGCCGTGGGGCCCGTGGCGACGGCATCCCCCCGATCCACCACCAGGATCGAGCCTCGGAACCCCTGTTTGAGCAGGTTGTAGACCAGGGAACCCCCGGAGATCCCCGCCCCCACTACCACCAAATCGAACGTGCGCACCCAGGCCTCCCGGAACATCAAGGCATCCAGTCTGCCCATTGGGCGGGATCTTTCAATAGGCCCTGAATTTCCCAGGCCCATCGGCTAACCTGGGGCATCCAAACCCCTTGGAGGTTCCATGTATCTGAAGCTCAATCACCCCCAAGTGGCGTCCGTGGGAAAAACCGTCATTGGTTTCAACTGGATCGGCGGCAAAGAACTGGAAGGGGACCTGCCCTCCTTTGATTCCAAATCCGCCGTGGATAGCCGCGATACCGTGGGCATCTTTCCCGAGTGCGGGGAGCGCGACATCGAGAAGGCCGCCAAGGCTGCCCGGGATGCCTTCCAGACCTGGAAGGAAGTTCCCGCCCCGGTGCGGGGCGAGATCGTGGCCCGCATCGGCGAGGGTCTGAGGGCCAACAAGGAAAAGCTGGCCAAGGTCATCACCCGTGAAATCGGCAAGACCCTCCGCGAGGCCCGGGGCGAAGTGCAGGAGGCCATCGACACCTGCAACTTCTTCCAGAGCGAAGGCCGCCGACTCTACGGCCAGACCGTGCCCTCGGAACTGCCCAACAAGGAGATCACCACCTATCGCCGCCCCGTGGGTGTATGCGGAATCCTGGCAGCCAACAACTTTCCCCTGGCGGTGCCCAGCTGGAAGATCATCCCCGCCATCCTCTGCGGCAACACCGTGGTGTGGAAGCCCAGCGATGACGCGCCCACCATCGCCTACCTGTTCGCCCGCTGCATGATGGACGCTGGGCTGCCGCCAGGCGTGGTGAACGTGGTGAATGGCAAAGGCCGCGCGGGCTGCGGCAAGCACTTCCTGGCGGGCATCGACAAGGGCTACTACGACAAGTTCAGCTTCACCGGCTCCACCGCCGTGGGGCGCATGATCGGCGAAATGTGCGGCCGCAACCTGATCATCCCAAGCCTGGAGCTGGGCGGGAAGAATCCCATGATCGTGATGCCGGATGCGGACCTGGAAAACGCCGTGCACGGTGCGCTCTTCGGCGCCTTTGCCACGGCAGGCCAGCGCTGCACCTCCACCGCCAACATCATCCTGCACAAGGACATCGCTGCGGCCTTCAAGGAGCGTTTCCTCCAGGGCGTCCACAACCTGCCCATCGGCAATCCAGTGAGTCATCCCGACGTGCTCTACGGGCCCATGATCAACGCCCGCTTCGCCACGGCCTTTGAGGAACACTGGGCGATGGGCAAGCAGGACGGTGCCACCCTGCTCACCGGAGGCGCCCGCTGGACCGAGGAGAACCGCGACTCCCGAGTGCATGGCGAGATCGGGCGCGGCCACTACATGCAGCCCTGCGTGTGGGACAACGTGACGCCTGAGATGACCCTCTTCCAGACCGAGGTCTTCGGTCCCACCGTGAACCTCAGCACCGTGGACAGTTTCGAGCAGGCCATGGAATACGCCAACGGCACGCCCTACGGGCTCTCCAGCGCCCTCTACACCGAGAACCGCGCATGGGTGGATCGCTTCAAGCGCCAGATAAAGGCCGGCATGTCCTCCATCAACAACTCCACCGTGGGCGCCGAGGCCCACGCACCCTTCGGCGGCAACGGCTGGAGCGGCAATGGCACCCGGGAGAGCGGCGTGTGGGTGCTGGACTGGTACACCCGCTGGCACGCTGTCAACGATGACGCCAGCGGCAAGCTCCAACTCGCCCAGATCGAAACCGACTACGGCAAGAAGGCCGAATACAGCGCCACCGCCTGGGAACAGCTCTGATCCAGCCTTAACGGACCGGGTTCTCCCTCAGAGCCCGGTCTGCGGCCCGGCCCAGGTCACCGCTGCCCTGGCTGTTGGCCAGGAACTTGGCGAGGGCCTCGAAGATGCGCGCCCTCGCAGGCTCGGTAAGGAAGGGCACCAGGTCCGTGGCGGCAGCCACCGCCAGCGCCTGATGGCTGTGGTTGGTAGCCGGGTCGTTGCGGGAGACCGCCTCGGCCAGAACCCTCAGCGCACCCGCATCGCCTTCCTTTTCCCGCAGAAAGGGAATGCCTCCCATGGCCGGAGCGGGCTCGGCATCTAGAATGGCGTCCAGCACCGCCCCGAAGGGATCGGCGGGTGCCTCCTTGGGCGGCTCCGCTTTCACGCGGGTTTCCTCGTCATCCGTGGGGAAGAAGTTCACCAGCGCCGCAGCCTGGGCCCAGGATTCCGGGTCCTCCAAGGCCGGCAGCAGGGCGAGGTAGACGAAATTCCAGGCGGTCTTGCCCTCCAGATCGCGTCGGGCATCGAGCTGTTTCTCGCTGGCCGCCAGCACCAGGATCGCCAGCAGGTCATCCTCTGTGGCCCCAGCCTTCATCAAGTTGGTGAAGTTATCCAGCATGGCCACCAGCCCCGACTCACAGAGCTCTCGGGCCGCCTGGGCGTGAAGTTCGGGGGCGAGTTTCGGCGGGGCAGGTTCGAGTGAGATGTCGGCTTCCTCCAGCCGCTTGCGGGCCCGCGCATTCCAGAAGTGATCCGAAGGTTCCGAGACGCCCAGCCAGGCGGCGAGGCCCAGCAGGCAGCGCCCCGTGGCCAGGGGTCGCTCCAGCAATTCAAAAAGGTCCGCCAGGTGGTGGGCCACCACCGCCTTATGGCCCACGTTGGCCATGTCACGGGCGAATCGGTTTGGGAGCCCCGCGAAATCGATGACCGAGGGCTCCGCCAGTGTCGCGGCTTCGCCCCAGGCGATGGCGGGATGACGATTCTGAAGGGCCATATCCAGATTGTGTCGGTTGCCGGAACCCAGGCCGAGGTGGAGAAGGCCTTGGCCCGCCGGGGCACGCCCCTCGTAGGCAAAGGCGTGAAGCTGAGTCGCCAGCAGGCGGTGGAAAGAAGCCTTTGATAAATGTTCCTGGAGGCGCAGCACGGCCCGCAGTCCCAGGAGTCCATGGGGCATCTGGGGCAGGTGGCCTTCCCAGTCAACCCGGGGCGTCAAGTACTCCACCGCCTCGCACACGGCCTGCCGCAAGCCATCGGGTTCGCGCAGGCGGGCCGCCAGGGCCGGGAAGAAGCCCGGGGTGGGGTGATCGAGTTCCTGGAGCCAGACGGCGCGGGGGTCCATGGGCGTTTCCTTCAAATGCCCCAGGTCTCACAGACCTGGCGACTCCAGTGATGTTCCCAGGCGCGCTTCCACACCAGCGTGCCCTCGGGAATACCGGCCTCGGTGAGCCTTCCGGCCAGATCGGCCTTGAGCCCCTCCCCCATCGGCCCCAGGGCGGCCTCGGCCAGGGCCACCAGGGCCCGGTGGGCCTGACGCTCCGCATCGAAATGCTCCAGGTAGCCCGGACTATCCGGCAGCGGGGCGCTGGCCTGGAGACGACGCCAGGTATCGAAGGCCAACCGCGCCCGGGGATCCGAGGCCAGGGGCTCCTTGACCCGACTCCAGCCTTCCCCGGTGGCAACCGAGGGTTCGACCTTGCGCAGCGCCTCCCGCAGCTTGACTGCCTTGGCCACATCTCGCTCGAGGTGGGCCAGGGCGATGAAGCTCCGGGGGCGCGCCCGCTTGGCCCGGCGCTCGAAATAGGTTTCCATGGCGGCCACGATGGCCTCGGCGGGTACGCCATCCACATCCCAGGCCTGGAGCTGGATGAAGTCCTCGCGGCTGAGGAAGGCGCTGCGGCCATGGAGATGGAAGGCCCACTCGGCCTCGATCCAGTCGAGTTCTTCCCGGGAAAAGGTCATCAGCGTCGGGGCACCAGCAACCCACCGTCGCTCAGGTGGAAGGCCTCACCGTCGAAGGAGACCAGTTCCTCGGGCAGGAGTTCTGCCCGGGCCATACCCCGCAGGACATAGAGGCCCTCGCCCTTCAGGCTGCCGTCCCGCCCGTAGATCTTCAGCCGCCAGCCGATGATCTCCTTGGACACGACCTGGACGAAGACCCCATCCCGGCGCTTTCCGACGTAGAAGGATTCGGCCGGAACATTGGCGGGTCGGGGGGGCACTCGATTGCAGGCCAGCTCGCTCAGCACCAGGATGCCCACCACCAGGAAATGGCGAATCTTCATACCGTCCTCCAGCTCGGATTCTACCGCGCTATCCTGGACCGCTATGGGACCGCTACGCGAACAGATCCGCTACAAGAGCCGCCGGGAGATCGACAAGCTCCGAGAGGCGGGCCGCCTCGCCGCCAATGCCCTGCGGGTGGCCGCCCGGGCCGCCAAGCCTGGCGCGACGCTCCTGGAAATCGACAAGCTCGCCGAGACTTACATCCGCAAGAACGGCGGCACGCCCAACTTCAAGGGCTACCACGGCTTTCCTGGCACCCTCTGCACCTCGGTGAACGACCGAGTGGTGCACGGCATCCCCAGCAACTACGCCCTGCAGGAGGGCGACGTCATCGCCATCGACTGCGGCGCCAAGCTAGATGGTTTTCACGGCGACACCTGCCTGACCGTGGGCGTGGGCAGGATCAGCGAGGAGGCCCGCATCCTCCTCCAGACCACCCAGATGGCCATGTTCCTGGGCATCGAGTACTGCCGGGTGGGCTACCGCTTGGGCGACATGTCCACGGCGGTGCAGAAGTTCGCCGAAGAGCGGGGCTACTCCGTGGTGCGGGAGTACATCGGCCACGGCCTGGGTCGGGAACTGCACGAGGATCCCCAGGTGGTCTTCGCGGATCAGCGCCCCGGCACAGGCTTCCGCATGGAGCCGGGCATGGCCATCACCATCGAACCCATCCTGAACATGGGCTCCCAGCGCTGCCTGGTGGAGCCCGACGGCTGGACCGTGCGCACCGCCGACGGCAAGTGGAGCGCCCAGTTCGAGCACGCCGTGGCCATCACCAAGGATGGCCCTGAAATCCTCAGCTATCCCGACCCCGAGTTCGAGCTGGAAGATGGTCTCTAACCCGAACGAGGGGGGACCGCATCACGTGATGGCCAGGCAAAGCCCGGCCATCATGTCTGTCACGTTGACAGTGCTAGCGCCCGCCAAGCTGAACCGCTTCCTGGCCGTGCTGGGTCGGCGGCCCGATGGCTTCCACGAACTGGAGTTGGTGACCACCGTGCTCGAAGGCGTGGAGGCCCTCACGGATGTGCTGGAAGGCGCACCCGCGGAGCGGCTTTCCCTGGAGCTCACAGGCCCCACCGCTGAGGGGCTGGGCGTCGACGAATCCAATCTGGTAATCCGGGCCTGGCGACTGCTGGAGCGGGAAGCCGGCCGCGAACTGCCTGCGCGGCTAACCCTCGAGAAGCGCATCCCCCACGGCGCAGGGCTGGGAGGCGGTAGCAGCGATGCCGCTGCCGCCCTGAAACTGGGCAACCAGCTCTTCGATCTCGGCCTGCCGCCCGGCACACTGCTGGGCCTGGCCGCCGTGCTGGGCAGCGATGTGCCCCTCTTCCTCCTGGGCGGCACAGTGCTGGGCCTGGGCCGGGGCGAGCGAGTGCATCCCCTGCGTCCCCTGCCCCTGGAGCCCCTGCTGCTGGTGCATCCGGGGCTTCATGTGGCCACCCCCAGCGTGTACCGCGCCATTCAGAGCGTGGGCTATCCCATGCCCGAGCCCTGCCCCAGCCTGGCTGAGGGCGCCGCCCCGCCGTGGCGCAATGATCTCACCGGCGCGGCGATCTGGGTCTGCCCGCCCCTGGCGGAGGTGCGCGCCGCTCTAGTCGAAAGCGATGGAGAACCGCTGCTCTGTGGCTCGGGGGCCTGCTGGGCGGCCCGCTACCCAACTCCCCCGGCCCGATCCCGCGCGGCGAAGCAGATTCAGAAGGACCATCCCCACTGGCAGTGCTGGGAGGTCTGATTTTCAGCGGGATGCCCCCCTGCCGATAGGGTACTGTTGCTCCAAACACGATTCGCCCCAGGCTGCTGCCAGATGGATATCAAACAAGCCATTGAGGTTTCGTACCCCCTCCTGGAGGCCCTGCTCGCCGCCTCTCCGGACCGGGTGCTCATCTACGACACCGATGGCCGTTTCCTCTTCGCCAACACTGCGGCCGCGGGTTTCTCGGGGAAAACCCCAGAAGACATGAGGGGCCACACCTGGAGAGAGCTCAGACTCCCGGAAACCATTGGTCTGCCCTTCGAGGCCCGCCTTCTGGAAGTGGTCCAGGACCGTCGGGAGATCCGGGCAGAGGAGGCTCTGGAATCGGGGGGCAGCGAACCACGGCGCCTCGAAACCATCCTGAGCCCGGTGCTGGATGGGAACGGACATGTCGTGGCGGTCCTGAACATCATTCGGGACATCAGCGAGCGGCAGCGGATGGAGCAGGGGATTCGCGAGACCGAAGAGCGCCTGCGTGCGCTGATCAACGCCATGCCGGACTTCGTCTGCTTCAAAGACGGCGCCGGACATTGGCTCGAGATGAACCACTCCGGGCTCAAGGTCTTCCACCTCGAAGGGCTCCCCTACCAGGGAAAAGGCGAGGCCGAACTGGCCGACCTCCAGCCGCTATTCCGCGAGGCCTTTCTTTCATGCCAGCTATCCGACGAAGCCACATGGCAGAAGGGCTCTATTTCCAGAATGGAAGAGTTCCTGCCCGATCCCAGCGGAGAACCCAGGCTCTTCGATGTGTTCAAGATCCCCCTTTTCGAGACGGACGGGACACGCAAGGGGCTCGTGGCGCTGGGGCGAGACATCACCAAGGAACAGGCGACCGCGGAGGCCCTGCGCAAGCAGGAGGAGCAGTACCGCACTCTCTTCTTCACCATGGCGCAGGGCGTGGTCTACCAGGACGCCGAGGGGTGCGTGGTTTCCGCAAACCCGGCGGCGGAGAAGATCCTGGGGCTGAGCCTGGACCAGATGAGGGGACGGACCTCTGTGGATCCCCGCTGGGGTTGCATCCATGAAGACGGCACCCCCTTCCCTGGCGAGGAACACCCCGCCATGGTGGCCTTGCGCACGGGCAAGTCGGTGGAAGGTGTCGTCATGGGGGTCTTTCACCCTCTGGAAGGTCGCCATCGCTGGATCGTGGTCAGCGCCATCCCCGAATTCACTGCTGGCGAGGAGAAGCCCTGGCGGGTATTCGCCACCCTCACCGACATCTCCGAGCTCAATTCAACCCAGGAGGATCTAAAACATACGGCCCAGCGCCTCCACGGAGTCCTGAACAACAGCCAGGCCGTGATCTTCCAGCTGGACCAAGAAGGCCGCTTCATGCTCTCTGAGGGGCGCGGGTTGGCACTGCTCGGCCTTCAACCGGGCCAGGTGATCGGTCTCTCGGCCCTGGAGATGTATCGCGAATCCCCGAGCACCCTGGCGGCGCTCAAGAAGGCGCTGGCGGGAGAGGCCTGCCGGGCCTACCTGGAAGTGCGCGACCTGATTTTCGACACGAACCTCTCGCCGGTGCTGGGAGAGGGTGGCCTCGTGGAGTCCGTCATCGGCGTCTCGACGGACGTCACGGATCGCGAGCGAACGCGACGTTCACTGCAGGAGAGCGAGCAGAAATTCCGCGATCTGCTCGACAAGCTTGGAGAGGGCTTCGGCCTCGTGGACGCTGACGAGACCTTCACCTTCGCCAACCCCGCGGCCGAGCAGATATTCGGCGTGGGAGAAGGCCAGCTGGTGGGCCGCAACCTCCGGGAGTTCATTGACCCCGAGGATTTTCAAAGAATCCAAGGTCGCACTGAACACCGGAGGAGCGGTCAGAAAGAAACCTACGAACTTTCGATCTGGCGTCCCAATCGGGAGCGCCGCCAGATCCTGGTGAACGTCACCCCCGTTCTCGATGCCAAGGGCAACTACCTTGGAGCCAATGGCCTCATCCAGGACGTCACCGAGCGCCGCCTGGCGGAGGACAGCCTGCGCCAGGCCCAGAAATTAGAGAGTCTCGGCGTCCTGGCGGGAGGTATCGCCCACGACTTCAACAACCTGCTCACCGCCATCCTGGGGAACCTGAACCTGGCTCAGATGCGGCTTCCGACGAATTCCGAAGCCCTCCCCCTGCTCGAGAACGTCGAGAAAACGGTGCTTCGCGCGGCGGATTTGAGCAAGCAGATGCTCGCCTACAGCGGGAAGGGGCGCTTCGTCGTCAAGCTCCACGATCTGAATACCCTGGTGCAGGAGATGACTCATCTCATGCAGGTATCGATCCCCAAGAAGACGACCCTGCACTTTGGTCTGCACCCTGAGATTCTGCCCATCGATGCCGACGCGACCCAGATTCACCAGGTGGTGATGAATCTCGTGACCAACGCCGCCGACGCCATCGGCGAGGCCGAAGGTGTCATCTCGCTAACCACGCGCATCCAGGAAGTGAAGACGGGCGTGGTCCCCGCGGCTAACCCTGGCCAGACTCTTGCTGCCGGCCCCTATGCCGTGCTCGAGGTAAGCGATTCGGGCTGCGGGATGAGCCCAGAGATAATCGAACGCATTTTCGATCCCTTCTTCTCCACCAAGGCCGCAGGCCGGGGCCTGGGACTTTCCGCCATGCTGGGCATTCTGCGCGGGCACAAGGCAGGCATTCAGATCCAGAGCCAGAAAGGCCACGGCTCGACCTTTTTCATCTACCTGCCGATGGCTGAGAAAAAAGCCGAGAGCGCTGGCCCCGTGGAGACTGTCTCCAACCAGCCCTTTACGGGGGAGGCCCTGGTGGTGGACGACGAACCCATGGTCCTGGAATTTGCCGCCAAGGCTCTCACAGCCCTGGGCTTCGCGACCACCGAGGCTCGGGATGGCTTGGAGGCCGTGGAAATATTCACCCGGAACCCCGACCGCTTCGACGTGGTCCTCCTGGATCTGACCATGCCTCGGATGGATGGCCGCGAGGCCCTGCGCGCCCTCCGGCGCCTGCGCCCCGACCTTCCCGTCATCCTATCCAGCGGCTACAGCGACCAGGAGTTCATCCAGACTCTTGCCGCCGAACCAGGCCTGACCTTCCTGCAGAAACCCTATCTTCTGGCCAACCTCCGCCAGGCAGTGCAGGCGCTGCTCGGAGCCCATCCAGGTTAGTCCCGCGCAATCCCGACACTCCTGGTAGGGTATTTACGTGGAGGTAGGCATGCAGCCATCCAAACGGGCCCAGATGGCTGTGTTTTTCACCGTCATGGTGGATCTGCTCGGTTTCGGAATCGTCATTCCGCTGCTGCCCATCTACGCCAAGACTCTGGCCGCCCACCCCTCGGAGTGGATGATCTGGGTGAACAATGCCCTGGGCCTACAAACGCCGGGCGCCTTCTGGGCCGGAACCGCCTTCGTCAGCTTTTCGGTCATGCAATTCTTGGCGACGCCCGTTCTGGGTCGGCTTTCGGACCTGGTGGGTCGCCGACCGGTGCTCTGGATTTCCCTGCTGGGCTCAGCCCTGGGCTACCTCGTACTGGCCATGACAGGGCGCTTCGAGTGGGTGCTCGCGGCCCGGATTCTCGATGGCGTTACCGGAGGCAATATTTCCGTGGCCCAGGCAGCCATGGCGGACCTCACCCCCCCCAAGGACCGCTCCAAGGCCATGGGTCTAATTGGCGCCGCCTTTGGTTTGGGCTTCGTGCTGGGCCCCTTCCTGGGGGGCACTCTGGCCACGTCGGGCCTTGGTCTGCGCCTGGCCAGCGAGCACGGCTGGCACCTGCCCTTCCTGGTGGCCGCGGGGCTCTCCCTGCTGGCCTCGATCTTCGTCATCGCATGGCTACCGGAAACCCTGAGCCCCGAGGCCCGCAAGAATGCACGCCAGGAAGAAAAGCGGGGCCACGCCCTGTTCACCGCCCTCGAGCGCCCCGGCATGCCTCAGTTGCTGGTGATCGCTTTGCTTGCCATGACGGGTTTCGCCATGATGGAGGGCACCTACAGCCTGCTGGTGAATCAGCGCTTCAATTTTGGACAGCGGGAGGTCGGCTTCCTTTTCGGGTTCATCGGCATCCTCATCGTGCTCTACCAGGGGGGCCTCGTGCGGGTGGTGGCCAAGCGCATCCCCGAGCGCTACGCCCTGCTCGGCGGCCTCGCCCTCATGGCCCTCGCCCTGCCCTTCCTGCCCGCGGCTCCCTGGAAATGGCCCTTCCTGCTCGTAATGGTCCCCCTTGCATGGGGGTCGGGCATGAACAACACCGCCACCTCCGCCCTGGCCAGCCAACTCACCCCTGCGGCGGATCAGGGTGGCCTCTTCGGCGTGCTCAACGCCGTCTCTGGGATCGGCCGCATCCTCGGCCCCGCCCTGGGCACTCTGGTCTTTGCGCGCTGGGGCTACACAGCTTCCTATTGGGTGGCATCGGGCGTGATCGCAGCGGCCCTCATCCTGGCGTTTACCCTCCCCCGCCGCTCGGGAGTGGCCGAAGAGACCCTCTGATGCGTTGAGCCTCCTCGGAGGCTCTATTCCACCCGCCGAACCTCGACCACTTCCCCCTGGGTTTCCAGGAGCAGCCTTTGGAATGCCTCGTCGCCTCTGAGGATTTCCTCGGGGCGCTCGTGCCGATCCGCGTCGAAGGTGACTCCGATGCGGGAAAGCCCTGGCAACACCTTGCGCAGCGTCTCCAGCAGGTGCGGATTCGCCAGTTCGCGTTCAAAGCTCTGCACGGTATTGCGAACATTGGGTGGAAAGATGAACTGGAGCTGCTGCCCATCGAAGCTCAAGCTTCGGGCCATATGGGGAAGGCTGCTCAGGGTGCGCGGGAGTCCGCCCGGTACGTCCTTCATGGCCTCAGCGGCGGCCCGGCGGAGCTCATCCAGGTTCCCTGGGTCGGAGACGGGCTGAAGCTGGGGTATGGAAGGAGACTCGATGGGGGTAGCCGCAATGGAACGGCTGGCTCCGGGCTGAAGGGTCTGGGGATCCGCCGCCCGGGTCGCGGTCCCCACCTCAGGGCGGCTGGGCCTCCCGGTTGGAGGCGGCCCGGCGGCAACGCCGGTGCGCAGCAGGGAGTCCAGGGGAGCCAGGTGGGGTAGCTGCGCGGCTGTGATGAGGGCCAGCTCCACGACGACCTGGGGCAGGCTGGAATCCCGCAGATCCCGTTCCCGCTGCAGGAGCAGGTGAAGCATCCGGGCGAGGCGAAGGATTTCCTGGGGGCCAGGATTGCGATGCACCTCGGCCTCCAGCCGATCCCGGAAAGCCAGCATCAGCTCCCGCCAGAAACCCGTCCAGTCGGTGCCCAGATCCGCCAGGGCATGGCATTCGTCGAGCACCGCGCCAGGCTCGCCGCCCAGCATGGCATTGAGAACATTCTGAACCCGCACCGCGGGAACGATGCCCAGCTGCTCGCGAACCATGGCCTCGACGACCTTGCCATCCCCAGCGGCAATGACGCGATCCAGGGTAGTCAGCGCGTCGCGCATGGAGCCCTGGCCAGCCTCTGCCAGCAGGCGCAAGGAGCCTTCGTCGAAGGTAACGCCCTCCTGGTCACAGACATGCTTGAGGCGCCCCTCGATGAGACCCACAGGAATGAGACGGAAGGGGTAGATCTGCACCCGGCTCTTGATGGTGTCCGGCACATCCTGCAGTTCCGTGGTGGCCAGCACGAAGACTGCGTGGGCGGGGGGTTCTTCCAGGATCTTCAGCAGCGCGTCGAAGGCGCTGCGGCTGAGCATGTGCACTTCGTCAATGATGTAGACGCGGTAGCGGCAGAAGGCGGGGCGCGTCTGCACCTGCTCCCGCAGGGCTCGCGCATCCTCCACCGAGGCACGGCTGGCGGCGTCGATCTCGATGACATCCATGTTCTGGTCCGGCTGCTCTGCCGCCAGGCAGGCATCGCAGACACCGCAGGGCTCCGGCGTAGGCCCCTGCACACAGTTCAGGGCCCGGGCAAGGATGCGGGCGGTACTGGTCTTGCCCGTGCCGCGAACCCCAGCGAAGAGAAAGGCCTGGTGATGGATTCGGCCCGAACCCTGGGCGCGACGAAGGGCATTGCCCAGGGCGCGCACGCTGGCTTCCTGGCCGACAAGATCGGCGAGCAGACGGGGACGGTATTTGAGGGCAAGCGTCGTCATGGAAGGGCCATTGTCACACGACTGCAGGTCCAATACGGCCCCACGGAATCAGATCCCATCAAACAATGTGGGCTGGAGGAAACCCGTGCTCCCCCGTGGGCAATCGCCCGTCTTGGATGTGGCCGGGACCCTTCTGCCCCGGCGAATGCAAGGTG
>JAYREN010000072.1:0-14023 GCA_041908845.1 Holophaga sp.
GAAGAAGCTGGGCATCGGTACTGCCTTGGTGCCGGTGGGGCACGCCTTCATGATCCTCAAGCTCAACAAAGTGCCCCGCTGCCCTGCCGTGATGGAGATGGGCGGGCAGGTCGCCTACCTGGACGACAGCGGCGGGGGCTTGGTGCTAGGCCTCATGTTTGAGAAATCCGAATTTTCAGGGGCGCTGCGCAACATGGTCGCCAATCGTGCGGGCAGCGTGCCCAGTTCCCTCCCCCCCAAGGCCCGCCGCAAGACGGTTTTGGACGAACCGGATTCCGAGCCCCTCGCACGCCCCGAGAGACCTGTGGAACCCATGCCGCCGCCCAAGGCGCCCGAGTCTGTCAAGGTGGCCGTGGAGGCGCCTCCGGCCCCGCCCGCCAACGTCGAGAAGGAACCCTCCGCTTCGGCAGAGGCTGCCCCTCATCGCAACTCGGCGCTGGCTCGATTGAAGAAACGCTCCCGGGCGGCGGTGGTCCTGGCCTCCGCGGGCCATGGCGAACTCCTCCGTGAGCACCTTGCCGAGGATGGCTATGGCCGAGTTTTCGTGGCGGTAGGGTGGGACGAGGTGGTCGCCCATCTCCAGGAACCGGCTGTGGGATTCCTGTTCATCGATACGGAACGCCCGGTGCTAGAGTCCATGGAAATGGTCCAGCGCCTCCAGGAAGCGGGTCTGGCCCTTCCTCCCATCGTTCTGGCTGCGGAAGAAGTATCCCGGGCCCTGGTGTTGGCGGCCCAGCGGGCGGGCGTCACTCACCTGCTGGTCAAGCCCTATGCCCTGGACGATTCCCTGTCCCTGCTTTTCGAACAGCAGATGGGATTGGGCTGACTCTAGGGCACCATGGGGCTGAAGGTTCTTCCATGCGCTTGAATCTAGGCAATTCCAGGGTCGTTCGTCTGCTCATTCTGGTGGCCCCCCTGCTAGGCCTGCTGGGGCTGCACTTGGCCACCGGCTTTGGCCTTCGGGATGTGCAGGCCCTGGGAAGGTATCTCCGGCACCGAAAGAATGCCGCAGTCATGGTTTGGCAGGGGCCCGAGTCTCAGGGAAAGCTCACGGATTTTCTGCCCCTGGGTGGGGATTCGCTGCTGGTGCTGCGCGAAGGCGGACTCTGTATCGCGGAGGCCGGGACCCTCCGCGCTCTGGGCGATTCCCAAGGGGTGCTTCGTTTCTTTCCCGCGGACGCAGGCGGCCCGCACTGGGCCGCAGGGACCTATCACCGGGTGTTGGCCTGGGAGGGGGCGCGGGAGATGCAGCATTCCCTGAGCGTTGGCGGTGCCATCTGGGGAGTGCGGGGCGATCGTGAGCGCCCAGTCGTGGCGATCGAGGGCGCTGACTCGGGTGCGGGGGTGGTGCGAAGTTTCCACAGCACAGACGCGGGTTCCTACGCCCCAGTGGGGCCGGCGATTCCCATCACCCTGGATCGGTGGAGCGCCTTCGATCTCTCTCCCAGTGGTCAGCGGATCCTGGCCAACCTGCCCAACGGGAAGGGCGTGGCGGTGTGGTCCCTGGGCGATGGCCAACGCCTCGCGGTTTGGCCCACGGAGCGCTCGGCACGGATCCTCTGTTTCCTCGACGATGACAGCGTCGTCTTCGATCAGGGACCAACCCTGAAGGGCTTGGATGGGGCCTATGCGGACGTCCGCAATCGCCTGATGATGGCTCGGGTGAGCGGTGCCTCGGCACTCGAAGGGATACTGGAAAACTTTGCAGCGGTGTTGTCCTGGGCCTCGTGGCCCGATCGCCGCCGCTTGGCCTTCTCGGATATGGAAGGCCAGGTGCGTGTGGTGGAGTTGGCGCCACAGCCCCGGTTGGCGGCCACCTTTGCCCCGAAGGGGCGGGGCATTCCCTGGCGACTCCGCCCGGAGGGGAGACGCTTGTGGGTGCTGCTGAAGGGCGATGAAACCCGGCTCGAAGGTTATGACGTGCCGTGACTAACGCCCCTTGTAGGCCGCCCTCACGACCATTCTCGGGGGCAGATCGGCGCTGAGAAGCTCCCAGTCCTGGCCCGCGAACCGAAAGCGCACCGGGATGACCCAGCTGGCCGTGTAGCGCCAGTAGGTGGCCTCATGGGTCTTCAGCAGCACGGCGCCCCGGTTCACCTTCACGCGCCAGCCGAGGGGCGCCTTTTCCGAGAGGGGCATGGCCCCTGGGGCCACCAGCCCCTCCTGGCCTGCGTGAGACAGCACGAAGGCGCGAAAGGCTTCGGCATCGCCGGTTTCCGGCTGCAGGCTCATCAGGGTCGGGTGGCCGCCCTCGATAAGCCTGAGGGTGATGGCGCGGCCCCCGCGGTTGGCGTATAGAAGCTGGCCCAGGGCTTGAGAGGCAGCCCTGGGCGCAGCAATCAGGACGACCGCGGAGAGCAGAAAGAGCCGCGGCGTGTTCATGTCAGTCCGTCCACTCCACCACGGGAGCCTGAGTCTGGAAGAAGGTCTCCAGTTTGCCCCGCTCGGGGAAGATGCCATCCAGGATCAGGGTCTGGTCCATCTCCGCATTGCGTGCCCGGGAGACTAGGAAGCCCCTGGGGAGTTCCATCTGGGCCACGCGCACATACCAGCCCTGGAGGGGGCCTTCCTTCACGAATCCGGTCTGGCCGAGGGGGATCATGGGTGCCTCACATGTTCAGAGCGCGGCCGTAGACGGCGCGGGCGGCTTCGGGAAAGGCCTCGTTGAGGGTGGGGTGAGGATACATCGTGTGGATCAGCTCTTCCACCGTGTACTCGCCGCCCAGCAGGGCCACGCTGCTGGCGATGAGTTCCGTGGCCTTGGGCCCCAGGATGTGGATGCCCAGGATTTCGCCGTACTGCTTGTCGGCCACGATCTTGATGAAGCCGTACGGCTCGCCCAGGATGTTGGCCTTGGCCAGGGGGCTGAAGGGGAAGCTGCCCACGATCACGTCGCGGCCCATCTCCTTGGCCTTGGCTTCCGTGAGGCCCACGCAGCCCACCTCGGGATCGCAGTAGGTGCAACTGGGCACGCGGTCGTAGTTGACGGGATGGGGATGCACGTCCTTGCCCAGTTCCAGAGCGGCGTGCTCCGCGGCCACCACGCCCTCGTCGCTGGCCACGTGGGCCAGCCAGGGAGTCCTCACGATATCGCCGATGGCGTAGAGGCCTGGTTCGGAGGAACGCATGAACTCATCCACGCCCACGAAGCCGCGGTCCACCTGGGCGGTCGTGGCCTCCAGGCCCACGCTAGCGGTGACGGGCCCTCGGCCCACGGCCACCAGCAGATGGGTGCCCTCCACGATGCCGCCCTTCTCGCCTTCCAGATGGCAGACCACCTTGTCCGCGTGGCGTTCGATGGAGGTGATTTTGGTCTTCACGCGGATATCCATCTTGTGGAGCTTGGTGAGCAGCTTGGCCAGTTCCGTGCCCACGGCTTCGTCCTCGATGGGGACGATGCGGTCCATGAGTTCCACCAGGGTCACCTTGGCGCCCAGCCGAGCAAAGACGGAGGCGAACTCCACGCCGATGGCCCCGGCACCCAGGATGACCAAGTGCTGGGGCACTTCCTGGAGATCCAGCACGTGATCGCTGTTGAGCACCCGCACGCCGTCCGTCTCCAGGCCCGGCAGTTCCTTGGGCACGCTGCCCGTGGCCAGGATGATCTTCTTGGCCTCGTGCGCTTCGCCCTCGACCTCTACCTTTCCGCCGCCCAGGAGTTTCCCGGCACCCTTGAGTAGGGTGATCTTGTTCTTCTTCATCAGGAACTCGATGCCCTTGCCATTCTTGAACACGATCTTGTTCTTCTTGGCCACGATGGCGGCCAGATCGGCCTTCATCTGGCTGACGTCCACGCCCGCGATGCCGAATTCGGCCAGGCTGTGCATCTGCTCGAAGCGGTGAGCGCTCTCCAGCCAGGTCTTGGCGGGAATGCAGCCCCGGCGCAGGCAGGTGCCGCCCAGCCCCGCGGGATCTTTTTCCACGATGGCCGTGTTTAGACCCAGCTGGGCGCCGCGGATGGCGGCGATGTAGCCGCCGGGGCCGCTGCCGATGACGATGAGATCGAAGGATGCCATGGGCGTTCTCCTGTTCGGGATTTGCGAGGACGGGGCTCGGCTGGGGAGGGTTCCACTTCAGCGCGCCGAGAGATTTGGATGCCGGCCGAATCCGGAATTGATGATCCCACCCGGACCGGCCCCACGCCAAGTCTGGCGATTTCTCAGGGCCGAGAAGGGATTGACCGTTAGAGAGGTGGACCCCAGGATGGTCCATCCATGAATCTCTTCCCCTGGCTCACCCTCGACGCGCTTCAGGCGGGCGGCCTTCTGGCCCTGGCGGCGGCCTTCGGGGCCGATGGGCTCCACCGCCGGGATCGAATGACCGGTTGGCTGGGGCTGGCCTGCCTCCTGGTTGCCCTGCGCCATTGCACGGGGCTTCTGGATGTGGCCCAGCTCATCCCCATGACCACGGCGGATCGCCTTCAGAGCGCCCTGGCCTCCCTGGGGTACTCGGCCATGATGTTCGCCCTGACCCTGGCGTTCCCCTCCTTCTTTCCAAGGCGCATGGCCTTCTGGATGTTTCTGGGCATTCTGCCGAATCTCTTCCGCTGTGCCTTCCTGCCCCTGGATGGCCTGCTGGCGCGGGTGTTTCATCTCACGGCGATGGGCGTATACCTGGCGGGATGTGGGTTCACGGTGGTTGCAATGATCCGGGCCCGACAGTCCTGGGATCCCTTCGGTCAACGATTGCTGGGGGGGCTTCTGGTCACCATGGTTCCAGTGGCGGTGGAAATCTACCTGCGGGTAGTTTGTGGGTTTACTCTTCGGATCTCCGGTATCGGCGTCATGCTCATGGCCGTTTCGCTGGGGGCGTCCTGGCTTTGGGTGCTGACCCACGATCTGCACGAGCGCCTGGGGCGTGTAGAGCAGGAGGCGGCCGCCTGGCGGCAGCTCCTCCCTGGCACCACCTGGCACACAGATGAGGATTCGCCCCTGATGGCCGAATTGTTCGGTGCGAATTGGGCCGCCCATCTGGATGACCGGATGGTGGGCAACGACGGCTGCAGCTACCAAGTCCATCGGGTTCAGAACGGGGACGGGACCTCGCTCGGTTGGCTGGAAATTCGTCGGGAGAATGATCCCCGGAGCTTCATGCGGGGCTGGACGGTGGCCCTGGGCATGGATGAAGGCGTCGAATTCGGGCGGGTGGTGGGCTGGCTCGAGCGCTGGGGCGCCCATGTAGAGACCTGGGGCACGGTGCCCCCTCGGGAGGGGCCCTTCCCGAGTGTGCTGCTCTGGTTGCGGGAGCCAAGCATTCTCTCCGTCTGGAGGGAAAACGATCTGGCCCGGAGGCGCTGTCGCTGGATCCAGGTGGGAGGGCCACGCATTGATGGCCCCCATGTACGACTGGAAAAACCCCTGGCCGAAGAGGCCCTTCGCGTAGCGCTCCAGCGCCTAGTCGTCCTGCATCGCTAGCAGGGCCTGGGCTGCGGCTCTGCGCAGATCCTCAAGATCAGGAAAGTTGCCGGGATAGAGGGGAGCTCCCACCCTCAGGCGATAATCGGCAGGGGCCACGCGCCAAGTGCCCTTGGGCAGCACGTCTCGCCCCCCCCGGATGCCCAGGGGGACGATGGGCACACCGGATTCCAGGGCCAGGGCGAAGGCTCCCTTCTTGAAGGGCAGCAGATGTCCGTCCCGGCTGCGGGTGCCCTCGGGAAAGGCGGCCAGGCTCTGGCCCTCACGGATCTGCCGCGCGGCGTTCTTCAGGCTGGCCAGGGAGCTGCGTCGGCTGCTCCGGTCGATGAAGATGAAGCCCGCCAGCCAGATGATCCAGCCCAGCACGGGCACGTAGGCGAGTTCTTTCTTGACCAGAAAGACCGGGCGGCTGGGCAGGTTGGCAATGACCAGGGGCGGGTCCAGCAGGGAACTGTGATTGCCCACGAAGATGGCTGGGCGCTGCCCGCTTCGGATGGCTTCCGGCAATTCCTCCCAGCCCTCCAGAGTGCAGCGGATCCCGAAGAGCACCTTGACCTGGCGCAGGTAGAGCGGCGCCACAATCCAGAAGGCTCGGGCCCCGCCGATGAAGGGCGCCAGCAGGAAGCCGACCAGGGTGAGTACGGCCATCCAGGGCCCGGCGATGATCCAGACCAGGAGGGGGCGGAGGAAGGGGCGGTTCACTTGTCCGGCAGCACTTCGGCGGACTTGATCCGCACGGGGTACTCGGGGACGTTCTGCATGCCCCGGCGCCAGACGGTGGTGACTTTCTCGATCTTGAGGACGGCCTCCATGCCTTCCACCACCCGGCCAAACACGCAGTAGCCGTAGCCCTGGGGTGTGGGGGCCTGGTGATCCAGGGAGGTGTTGGTGTTGGTGTTGATGTAGAACTGGGCCGTGGCGCTCTGGGGATCATCCTGGCGCGCCATGGCCACGGTGCCCGGCACATTCTTCAGACCGGCCTTGAAGGTGGCGGGGGCCTCGTTGGGAATGGGCATGTGCGCGGGTTTCTCTGAAAGGTCCTCCTTGAGGCCGCCCCCCTGCACCATGAAACCTGGGATCACACGGTGGAAGATGGTGCCCGCATAGTGACCCTCCTGCACGTAGCGCAGGAAATTCGCCACGGTGGCGGGGGCCAGCTCCGGCTCTAGTTCCAGAATCACGGGGCCGTAGCTGGTCTCCAGTTTCACGCAAGGCTTGGGCTTGGGGGCCGGTTCGGGCGCAGCAACCGGCGCTGGGGTTGGCTCCACCGCTGGTGTGGGAGGGGTCTTGGGTTTTGCCTTGGAAGCGGGTTTACCCTGGGCGGAAAGGGGTAGGGCGAGCAGAAGAAGGGCCAGCGGAAGGGTGCGCATGAAGACTCCTGACCTTGGCATTGTGCCGCAGATGGGCGGAAGAGTTCCGTCTCCCTCGTTACCCAAAGCCTGCTCTATCCTCGTTCCATGCCCACCCTCGACCTGCCGCCCTGGTTTCTGTCCCTGCTGCTGGCCCCCTTCGGCCTCGTGCTAGGCTCCTTCGGCAATGTGCTGATCCACCGCCTGCCCCTGGAAACGGCCGCAGAGCGCAATGTGGTGACCAAGCCCAGCCACTGCCCCCAGTGCAACACTCCAATCCGGTGGTTCCACAACATCCCGCTCTTCTCCTGGCTGGCCCTGCGGGGGAAGTGCGCCAGCTGCGGCTGCCGCATCCCCTTCCGCTACTTCCTGGTGGAGCTGCTGGCGGGGCTGCTGCTGGCGGCCTCGGTGTGGGTCTTCCCCTTCGGCACGCTCATCTGGTTCAAGGGCGTGATCTGCGGCTACGCGCTCATCGTGCTCTTCTTCACGGATTTCACGGAGTTCATGCTGCCGGATGTGCTCCAGTTTCCGTTGATGGCGTTGGGCCTGCTCTTCACCGTGCCCCAGCTCCTCTGGCCCGAGGCCATGACCAAGGTCATGGCGAGCGGGTGGGACGTGCTCTCCGTGGACACCTTTGCCAACGGCCTGCAGCTGGCCCCCGGTTGGATTCCTCTGGGCCAGATGCCCGTCACCTGGAAGGAGAGTCTCATCGGTCTGGTGGCGGGCTACGGCCTGCCCTGGCTCGTCAATGCCCTCTACAAGCTCATCCGCAAGACCGATGGCCTGGGCATGGGCGATTTCAAGATGCTGGCCTGGCTCGGCGCCTTCTGGGGTTGGGGCGCCATGCTGGGCATCCTCTTCGGCGCCAGCTTCCTGGCGGTGGCCTTCGCCTTGCCCCTGCTGATCACGGGCAAGGCCAAGGGACAGACCATGCTGCCCCTTGGCTGTTTCCTGGCCCTGGCGACCTTTCCCATCGTGTTCTATGGCCCAGTGCTGTGGGCGGGCTACGTGGGGATGATGAACTGAATTCCTCGATAAGCCCCTGAAGCGCTACTTCTTGAGGAAGAACCGCCGCCAAGACAGCGCCACGCCGGTGTACACCAGTACCAGGGCCACAAGACAGGCTAGGCCAGCGAAGAGCTGACCCAAGGGGCCCAGGGCTTGGCCCGTGTGGAGGAAGCGGGCCCACACCCGCAAGCGCCGCCCGAGGCTCATGTCTTTGAAGCCTGAAGACGTGAGTACCTGACCGGTGAAGGGGTGCACCGTCAGAGTTGTGGCGGCGGTGCGGGGCCAGGCTCCGGCCTCCTTCACCATGACCATCAGGGGTTGGGGCCCCGGCGTGGTCTTCTCCTCCCGGCGACCACCTCCGCTGCGCAGGGTGATCTGCTCCCATCTGGGAAAGGCCGCCTGGGTTTCCGCTAGGATCCGATCCGGGCTGACGGGCGGGGTGCCCGGAGCCGGGGGTTCCAGTCTCGGCGGGGGAGGCTGCATCCCGCCAGGGCCACTCTGGACCGGCGGCACCTCGCCCACCATTCGGTACAACAGGTCATTGCCCCAGCGATAGGAGATGGGTACCGCCGTCAGGATCAGGATGATGAGGATGGGAGCCGAGAGGAGGCCCAGGCTGTTGTGCCAGTTCCAGTCCCGGGCCTTGCCGCGCAGGTGCAGAGAGGGCACCACCAGGGGCTTGAGGGCCTTCCAGGACCAGGCCCGGGGCCACCAGAGGATCAGCCCGGTCAGGGTGAGCCCCAGGAACACGAGGTTGGCGGCACCCGTGATGGCCCGGCCCCTATCCCGCCCCTTGTCCTTCAGGGCCAACCACCGATGCCAGTCCACCATGGTGTCCATGAAGGCATGCATCCGGCGAGAGGCTGGCTGCTTGATGGTTCCCGTGTAGGGATCCGCGTACCAGCTCCCTTCCCGGGTGCCGAAGGCCACGGCGGCCCCTGGGTGATTGCGAAGGGTGATCGAAAGGTTCTTGGCGGTGGGGGCCTCGGCCTGGACCCGCTGTTGCAAGGCTTCGATGGAAAGCCGCAGATGAGGGTTGGCAGGTGCCTCCACGCGGCGGGCATCCCGCTCCGCCCAGGCGATCAGTTCCTCCTGATAAGCCAGGGCAGCGCCAGTGAAGGAAAGCATGGCGATGATGAGGGCGGCCAGCAGGCCGGTTACCAGGTGGACCCAGAAGAGGGTCTTGCGGAAGGTCATGGGATCCCTGCTTCCGGTCGTCAGAAGGTGTAGGCCGCGCTCAGCCAAAGGCGGCGAGGCTCTTGGTTTGTGTAGTAGCGATTGGAAAAGGCCGGTCTGCCGCTCACGGTTACGGGCTGGTAATCCAGAAAGGACTGGTCGAACAGGTTGTGGATCGTGGCGTGGAGGGCCAGGCGGGGGCTGACCCGCCAGGTGCCGCCCAGATTCACCAGGGTGTAGGACTGATAGTCTCCGAGCAGGGCCTTCACGTTCGTGCCGGGGATGTCTTCGGTGCGGAAGCGCGTGCTGCGGTATTCCCCACTCAGCCAAGTGTCCACCTTTTCGGAGGCCTTGAAGGTGGCCCGGACATTCACCATGTGCCGGGGGGTGAGGGTGAAGGGCACGCCTCCGTAGTAGTTGCCGCCCTGGCGCTCACTCCAGGTGTGGGTGTAGTTCAGAGTCAGGCGCAGGGCTTGAAGCGGCCGAGCGGAGGCGGTCAACTCTCCCCCGCGGATCTCCGCTTCGCTGAAGTTGATGGGGCGAATGCCTGGGATCGTCGTGCCGGGTGCCAAGTAGGTTTCGCTGCCGATGGCATCTTTGAAATCCGTCTGGAAAATCGTCAGGCTGCCGGTCCAGATCCCCTGCTGAAGGAAAGCGCCCAGTTCCTTGCTCACACTGGTTTCTGGCTTGAGATCCGGGTTGCCATAGATGGGCAGGGTGCCCTGGGCGCCGTAGCCCGTGACTCCCTCAAAGAGCTGATCGAGCTTGGGGGTCTTGTAGCCGAAACTCACGCCGCCCTTGAAGGTCCAGGCGGTCGTGGCATTCCACACCAGGTAGGCTCGAGGGGTGGTCTTGCCACCAAAACTGTCATGGTGATCGTGGCGCACGCCCAGGGTGAGCGCCAGGTCGCGGCGCATCCGCCACTCGTTTTCCGCGAAGAGGCCCCACTGGGTGCGGTCGTACTCTGCCGCAGCCACCCCATCCACCATGTGTGAATCCCAGTGCTGCGCCCCAACCGTCAACTGGTGGGCGCCCAGCTGGGTGAGGAATTTGGTATCCAGAATCGTGTTTTCGGCTTCCAGGGTCCGGGGTGCGCCGGCCACCTTGGCAGGGGTGCCCTGGGGAATGGTGCGGCCTAGGGTTTCGGTCTGATTTCGCAGAAGGCTGCTTTCCAGTAGGCCGTTGGTCATGCGCCAGGTGTGGGAGAGGGCCACCTGGCTGCGATTGAACTTCAACTCGGGACTGTAGCCGGATTTGACGGTGGGTGTATCCAAGGTGCCCATTTCGCCGCGGGTGTTCTGATACGTCTGCCGCGTACCGTCCAGGTCGAGGAGGAGGTCGTGCTGGCGACTGGGGGTGAAGCTGAGGCGGGCGCCAAAGGCATGGTTGTTGACCTCCACCGGGTTGGTGCCCATGGTCAGCAGTCGACCCGAGGTGGTGCTCATGCCGGGCCAGGAAAGGGTCGAGGCCTCCCGGTGCAGGGTGCGTCCCTTGAGCTGCACGCCAAGGCGTTCTTTCACCAGGGGCCCCTGGGCAAAGATGCTGGCGCTGCGAGTGTCGCCGTAGTCGCGATCCTCCTGGAGAGTCGTATCCAGGGAGAGCTGACCGCCCCATTCCGCACTCACCTTGCGGGTGATGATGTTGACCACGCCGCCCATGGCGTCGGAGCCGTACAGCGTGGACATGGGACCGCGGATGATTTCGATGCGCTCGATGGCGGCAGGAGGCGGCAGGAAAGCGGTGGCACTGTCACCGAAGCCATTGGGGGTTACGTTGCCTGCGGCGTTCTGGCGCCGCCCATCGACGAGTACCAGGGTGTAGTCACTGGGCATGCCGCGCAGACTGATGGACATGTTGCCGGTCTTGGAGGATTCGGCATTCACATCCAGTCCCTCGACATCTCGGAGCAGATCGCCCAGATCGTTGGCGCGGATCTGTTCGATTTCCTTGCGGGTGACGATGGTAATGCTGGCCGGGGCCTGCTTTTTTTCCTGAGAAAACCCGGCGGCGCTGACGACTATCTCCTTGAGTGTCGGTTCTTCCGGCGGAGGGGTGCCGCTGCCCTGGCCCGCGAGGGGGAGGCTCAGGGCCAGGGTGGTGCCGAGGCGCGCGGCAAGGGGGTGCGTGGGGAAAGGCATGAACACTCCGGAGTGAGCAAACGAAGCCCGGCCCGCTCAGAAGGCGGAGGCCTGTTTGGTTGGGTGGGAGGCGCATCAAGCCGACAAAAGGAGCGGCTGAGGGCCCTGGAATGGGATGTGAACGATCAGGCGTCGAGGTTGAAGGTGATGGGCACGATGACCCAGGCGCTCAGGGGTTCCTCTCCCTGGCGGGCCGGAATGAAGCGCCATTTCCGCACGGCCTCTAGAGCCGCTTGATCCAGGCGGGCGAATCCGCTGCTGTTCTTGATCTCCATTCGGTCTGCAACACCCTGAGGGGTGACGAGGACCCGCAGGACGACCTGACCGATTTCGCCCATGCGACGAGAAAGGCTGGGGTATTCAGGGGCTGGGTTCTTCAGGTACGCGGCGTCGAAGCGGGGAGGAACGATACCTCCGACTTTTCCTCCCAGCACACCGCCGACCTTGCCACCGGCCACTCCACCTGGAACACCACCGGGAACCCCGCCCGGCACACCGCCGGGAATGCCCTCCCCCTGGGGGAGGCTGCTGGCGGTCAGGGCTGGCTCGGGCACCGGGATGGGTTCGGTGGGAAGGGTGTGGGGGGTCAATTCGGGAACGGCCTCCTGATTCAGGCTCGGGGCTGGGTTCTCGGCCCGGGGCGTTTCCGCAGGGGCTGCGCCTCCTGGGCCTGGAGGTGGGGGCGGAGGGGCGTAATCGCCTTCCAGCGCCACGGTCACGGTCCGGGGTTGGCGCATAACTTGGACTGTGGCGGGGGTGGCCAGCAAGCTGGCAGCCAGGGAGAGACTGATGGGCGATGACCAGAGCAGGGACCGGACCCGGCTGGGTTCGTACAACACGCCCAGTTCCGGCGGTGCCGGTGGGGGGCTGGGAGGGGTGAGTGACTGGCACATGCTTCAAGATTAAACGACTGAGACTCTTTCTCAATAGCGGGTCCCCGCAAACGAGGCTCCTTGTGATGCTAGTCACAGAGGTGATATCCGCCGGGTTGAGGGCGAGTGTCCTGTCTGCCTAGCGCCGCAGCAGATCCTGGGCCAGCGCGAAGAGTTGCTGAAGGGTGAAGGGCTTGGGCAGGTAGCGCAGGTGCGGGTCCTGGGCCAGGGTGGTCTCAAGGCCTTCCAGGCCGTAGCCGCTGGCCAGGATGACGGGCATCGTGGAGCCCGTGGCCCGGATGTGGGCGAGGAGTTCCAGGCCTGTCATTTCGGGCATCCGCTGATCGCTAACCACCAGGTCGAATGGTTTTTCCTGCCAGAGGGCCCATCCCTGGCGTCCCTCGGGTGCGGTCTCTACCAGGGCATGGTGCTGGGTGAAGGCTTCCATCACCAGGTCGCGCAGATGGGTTTCGTCCTCCACCACCAGGATCCGCCGCCCGGCGAGGAATTCCGTTGGGACGCTGGTCGTCCGCGCGGGGTCGATGGAAGGGTTGCCTGCCCTGAAGGGGCTGAGGAAGATCCTGAATTCCGTGCCCTTTTTTGGCTCGCTCTCCACTTCGATCCTGCCCCCGTGGGCCTTGATGATGCCGAAGACCATGGCCAAGCCGAGTCCGGTGCCCTTGCCCACGGCCTTGGTGGTGAAAAAGGGATCAAAAATCTTTGGCAGCACATTCTTTGGAATGCCGGCACCGCTGTCTCGAACCGACAGACAGACCTCGCCCGAGGCCGCTACCAGCGTGCCGATGCGCAGCGTGCCGCCCTCGGGCATAGCATCCCGGGCATTGACAACGAGGTTCATCAGCACCTGTTCCAGGCTGACGGCTTCGCCCCGAATCCAGGGAAGTCGGGCATCGAGGTCAAGATCCAGGCGGATGCGGCCACCTAGGAGGCGTTCCGCCAGGCTGGCGGTGTGCCGAACGATATCGTTCAGGCTCACGGTTTCCAGCTCCGGTTTGGCTTGGTGGGTGAATCCCAGCAAGGAGCGGATCATGCGGGCACATCGCTGGGCGGCTTCCTCGGCCCGATCCAGTCGCGGGGCAATGGGATCTCCCGGCGCGATCAACTCCCGGCCAAGGTTGATCTGGCCCACGATGGCCGCCAACTGGTTGTTGACATCGTGGGCGATGCCCCCGGTGAGGGTTCCCACCGTTTCGAGACGCTGGCTGTGCTGGAGCTTTAGTTGGAGTTCGACCTCCTTTTCCAAGGCGCTGCCGGCCCGCTGCAGGGCCTCGCTCAGGGTTCCGATTTCCAGGATGTCAGTAGGAATGGAGACGGGAACCGAGCCGGTGCCGAGGGCCTGGGCTGCGTCGGAAAGACGTTCCAGGGGGGCTGAAAAGCGATGGGCCATGTGGAAGGCCCGCCAGGTCGCGAGAAGGGAAGCCAGAATCCCCGCGCCCAGGATCACGAGGGCCACCCGGCGCCCCCCGCTGCGATAGTCCTCATCGGGCACCGCCAGGCTCAGGAACCACTTCACCCCCTCAACGCCCTCGAGGGGCTGGACGATGCAGGAGTAACTCGTACCCTGGTGTCGCAGTGGGAATAGCTTGGTTGGGCGCTGAAGGAAATCCCAGCGCCTAAGCAACTCCTGGAACAGGGGCATGAAATCTGTGGACAGGGGTTTGAGAAATGGGGCGGCCTCGGAGGCGTTTGCGTGGAGCGCGGTGCCTCTGGGAAGGATGAGGGCCTTGCCCTCGTTATCGCTGACCAGCGCCTGGCTATTGGGGGTGGGCTGTATTGCCCAAGTGCGCTGACTCAAGGAGTCCAGGAATATGTCCGTGCAAAGGGCTCCCAGGAAGTGACCCTGGGCATCCCTTAGGGGAACGGCAAAACTGAGGCCGTGGGTAGGTCGGTTTACAAACCGGTATGCCCCCACCCACTGTGGGGCAGAGGCTTGACGGGCCGCCATCAGCCAAGGCCGTTGAAACACGCGATAGGGTGTGGGCTCCCAGAAGGTGTGCGCCAGCCGACGGCCTTCCTTTCGCAGATAGCGTTTCTGGGCGTCCTCT
>JAYREN010000073.1:0-13930 GCA_041908845.1 Holophaga sp.
TCCCTTCGGGCGCGCGAAAGAGAATCGGTACGGCGGCCGCCTCTTCGCATCGTTTTTCGCGCATTTCGCGACTTTCGCGGTTCCCTTTTGTTGGCTGAGTCTCGTTGAAAATCAGGAAAAGCTTTTACTCGGTGACTAGGGTTTAACTCGCGAACCTGCAGACCAAAGATTCGCCACGGAACAGACCCTGCGCCTGCGCGAGATTGCTCCGTGGCGAATTGGTTTTCCGAGTGGGACCGTCGACTTCGGCCTGACTCTTCGGGCCTGGGGAGTGGCATGCTAGGGGCATTCCCCCGGAGTAAGCCATGCCCGATGTGCCCAGCCTGATCGTGGCGTCCACCGGTGTCCGTGTTTCCCTCGCCGAGGGCCTTACGGTGGGCCGAGGGCCGGACAATGTCCTGTGCCTGGAGGACGCCAGCGTCTCCACCCACCACGCCGTCTTCCGCCATGTGGGAGGGCGGTGGCTGCTCCAGGATCTGGATTCCACCAACGGCACCTGGGTGAATGGCAGCCGCATCCAGGGACAGGGCTGGGTGTCCCCCGGTGACGCGGTGCTTTTCGGTATGGTGAGCGCACGCCTGGAGGGCCAGGCCGCCCCTCAGCCTGCGGCTACTGCTCCGGTTCCTGCGTCGGCGGTACGGGTGCCTCCACCACCTCCACCTCTCCAACCACCTCCACCACCGCCAATTGCACATGCGATACCTCCGCCGGTGCCCGGGGTGGTAGCGGGCCCGCCACCTCCACCTCCACCTCCAGCGGCCCCACCTCGCCGGAAGGGTGGAAAGTCCTGGGGCTGCATCCTGGGGGGCGGCGTATCGCTGCTAGCGCTCTTGGGTCTGGGAGCATGGTTCTTCCTGGGGCGCCTCGGGGGTGGACTGGATCGGGCCGTGACCTTCCGGGAGGCAGCGGGCAAGAACCCGCCCGCCGCCTTCCAGAAAATGCTTGCTCCGGCCATGCAGGCCCAACTGGCTTCCTTGAATGAGGTGCTCTGGCCTACCACAGACCCAGTGGTGGGCTGGGCCTTCTTCTTCCGAACCTCCCTCGTGACGGGGGCTCCGGAGCGCAGCGGGCGCAAGCCGGTGCTCTTCTACAATCCCTGGGCCGATATCGGGCTGGTCACGATCTGGGAGCACCAGGACACCCTGGTCAATTTGGAGATGGTGCCGGGGAAGGTGCTGCGGCAGGGTGGCGGGGCTCCCTACGGGGGAGGCTTAGCGTGGACCCGGCAGGACTCCTACGGTCCCCATGGGGTGGGCTACATCACGGCCTATACCCTTCGGTCCTTCGAAAAGACCTTCGCGAAACAGACCACGCTCGAACGCGCCATCCCCGCGGTGGACGCGCCCAATGGGCCTGAGGCCATGCGAGTGGCCAGCGGCCTCCAGATGGCTCAGGTGGTGCATTCCCTGGTGACTTTCAGCGAGCCCATGAACAACCCGGTCCGTCTTGCCTTCATTCGTTTTCTGGCGGAGGGAAGGCAGGCCGTAACGGGGGCCTCTCGCCTTGAATCCGGGTCGCTCGGGGCGCTCAAGAAACTCCCAGATGAGGCATGGGCCGCCTTTCGCCCTGCGGTGATGGTGGACACGGGCGACAGGGTGCTGGTGATGGCCCACAGCGGCGCGAACCCCGATCTGTTTCTGGGGGTCGTGTTCCGGCGGAGTGAGGGCGAACTGGTTCCCGCACGAGTAGACCTCCTGAGTTTTAATGCCTGCTATGGGGGGCTGTGATGAATCCGCGAAACATCGTTCGGATGGCCGCTCTCGCATTCCTGGGCGGGGCGATCTGGGCCGTGGCCCAGGTGTCGGGCGGTACGGTGCAGTTGGGGGCGCCGCTTTCCGTCAGCACCCCGGAGGGCAGCGGGGCGCTCTACGATGCCATGGAGACGGTGGGCACCACGGTAACCACCGCCAAGACCGAAGGGGTGGACAAGACCCTGGACATTCTCCAGGCGGGCTATCAGAAGGCCTCGGAGGGCAACCGGCACGCGGCCAAGCAGATGTCCGGCATGACCAAGGGCGCGGATGCGCGGGCTTGGCAGGCCAACCAGGCTGGGAAGGCTGGCTTCATTCGCAAGATCAAGCTGGTGGGCGATCTCATCGAGATCGTGGATTCCTTCAGCGGGGCGGCGGGCTATCTCGCCGAGGGAGACGCCACCGGTGCTGCCGCCGTCTTCATCAACGGTCTCGGCAAGAAGGGGGCCTCGGCCCTGGGGGCCGCTGCGGGCAGCGTGGGCGGTCCCGTGGGTGCCGTGGTGGGGGCCGAGGGGGGCGATCGGATATTCAAGGGCTACGTGGAAGGCAAGGTCAACAAGCTGGCGGACGATAAGCGGGACCAGGACGCCCGGGACCGCCTGCTGGGCCTGCCCATGGCGGGCCGATATTCTGGAACGGTCATCTGGATCCACAAGCCGGCCTACGATGCCTCCACCGGGGCCCCTCCCGTGACCTTCAGATTCCAGGGCCCCATGACGGCGGATGTGGATCGGGATGGAAACCTGACGATGCACTTCGACCTCAAAGGCACCATGGAGGGACTGGGGCTGGCGGGACAGACTGCGGGCATCTCCATGGGCCTCCAGATGAGTACCCGGGGGGATCTGACGGGCACGGCGAAGGATGGCCAGTTCACCGCGAGAGGCACCGCCACTAGCGATTCCACCTTCAACGTGGACTTCGGGGGAAGGCCGGGGGCGCCCCAGAACCAGAGCCAGCGGAGCACGGGCGGTGGCGCCCTTGAGGCCCAGGGGACCTTCACCCGGGAGACCCTCCAGGGGAGCATCACTTCGAGCGGCGCCCAGGCCCAGCCCATTACCTTCGTCCTCACCAAGGGAAGGTGATGCGAAGTTGCTATCGATAGGCGAACGCACCGCGAGACGTTTTTCCCGGTTATCGGCCAAACTCCGCCAATAAGGCTGAACTGCGAATCTCGCGAATGCGCCCAGGCGAGCCTGGATTTGGGCATTCGCGCTCATTGCCGTTTCAGCGGGCTTTTCTCACCGTGTCTGAGTCGGGCCGGTGATCGTTTATGGATTGGGCGCGATGATGGCCAAATCCTCTGCGTTTTTTGCGTTCTCTGTGGCTATTCCCTTCCGGCTGGATTTGCGGGAGTGATAGGTTCGCCGCAAAGAACGCAAAAGAGATCCCCCGAACTCGCAAACTCAGTTCCAGCCGTTTACTTCTGTTTGTACGCCTTCAGCGCCTTCTCTAGCCGCTCGGCGATTTCCTTGCGTAGCCAGGCAGGCTCCACCACTTCGGCGGCCTCGCCCAGTTGCAGGATCCAGCGGCTGGCGCCGTAGGGATGGGTGGCCTTGAACCGGGCCTCCATGCTCTGGCCGTCCCGGGCGATGCGGCCGCTGAACTCCGGCAGTGCGGGGGGCGCCTCCTTGAAGGCCTGTACCCAGTGGGCGCCCTCGATGCGCAGCACCACCTCGAAGGGCGGCTCTTCGCTGGTCCAGCCCCCGATCTGGAAATGAGCCGTGCGCTCCATCAGGGCGGGATCGGGCACCAGGGCCTTGACGCCCACCTTAACCCGCCCGATGCGGTTCAGGCGCAGATGAATGGGCTTGCGGCGCTTGGGATCCCACACCAGCAGGAAGGCCCCGCCGGAATAGAGGTCGTGGGTGAGGGCATAGGGGACGACTCGATGGGGCGTGGCGCTCTTGGCGCCGGCCGACTGGTAGTCCACTTCCAGCTCCCGCTCGTCCTGGAGGGCCCGCAGGATCGGCTCCAGCACGTCGGGGCCCTCGATGGGATCCTCCACGCCGCCCTGCACGCGCACCGCCTTGGAGAGGGCCTCGAAGAGGGCGCGATCCCGGGTGGACATGTGGGCGCTGGCGAGACCCTCCAGCATCTCAAGCTTGTCCTGCCAAAGGAGCGTGCCGCTCTGGGCCAGGGTGAGGGCCGCGAGGCGCAGCGCCATGCGGGCATCTCCCGTCACATGCTCATCCCAGCTGGGCCCCTTGAGAATACGGAAATGCAGCACCGCAGGGCGGCCTTCGCGGCTGCGTTCGATCTTCGCCCCCTGCTCCTCCAGCAGGCCCAGGGCGCGGTCTACGGTGCGGGTGCTGACGCTCCCCAGCTTCTTGCTTAGCTGGATTTTCGTCACGCCCCTGGGACCGGCCTCCCGGAGCAGGGCCAGGGTCTTGCGCAGACGCTCGGCGTCTACAAGCCCATCGGTGCGGATCTCGGCCGCCATGATGCCTCCAGGATGTCGGGGTGTGATGAGGCAGGGTCGCCTGGATGGACAGGGTGTGTCAACTCGTGGGTATCCGAGTTGCGATCTGAATGGAGGAATGCGCGAGCGGTATCAATCGGAGGCGACGGGACATTCCACCTTGCCTCTTAACGTGAGGCAAGGTGGAATGGAGGGCGGAGGAATCCATGCGCCAACTGCCCTACGCGCTCGTCGCGATGCTCACCCTGCCTGCCTGCGCCCAGACACCGGTCCTGGTGCCGCTGGCCAACGCCGGTTTCGAGACGGGCTCCAAGGGCCACCCTGCCCAGTGGACGGCCACCCTGGCGCCCGAAGCGGTGCTGGCCACCAGCGGCGCCTTCAAGGCCGAGGGCGCTGCGGCGCTGATGCTCCAGCATCCGGCCCTGGGCGCCTCATCCCATGTCCTCAGCGCACCCGTGAAGCTCCAGGTGGGCCAGCTCTATCGCCTCAGCGCCTGGATCAAGACTCAGGGCGTGAAGACCGATGCCACGGCTCGCTACCCCACGGCCCTGGGGGCCTGCGTCTCCATGGCCAGCTTCCCCTTCACCAACGCCTCGCCCACGGTGGCAGGTGATGGCGCGCGCCGGGTGTCCGTCACTTTCTTCGCCACCACGGCCAATGATCGCGTGCGCCTGGATCTGGGCCGCAACGGCAAGGCCACGGGCAGCGCCTGGTTCGATGAGGTGAAGCTGGAGAGGGTGGACGATATCACCCAGCACATCCCCATGGAGACCGTGCGCTGGGCGGGCAAGGGCTTCCGCTACGAGGAGGGCGGCTGGAGCTTTGTCCATGTCGAAGGCGATCCCTACCCCCGGGGCCGTCAGTTCGGTGAACTGGTGGCCAGCGATCTGGCCAAGCTTCTCGACAAGCTGGCCATCAACCAGGACCGGGTGAACCCCGAGAAGGGCTGGGCCCACCTGCGCCTGATGGCGGATGCCCTCATGCTCCGCAAGTTCGATCCGGAATACCTGGAGGAAATGAAGGGCATCGCCGACGGGGCGCGCAAGGGCGGCGCCAAGTTCCGGGGCCGGGACATCGACCTGCTGGATATCGTCACCATGAACTCCGCCATCGATCTGGGCCAGGTGGAAGATGGCCTGCGCAATCTGGCCACACCGCTCACGGGCCGGAACTTCATGAAGGCCGAAGAAGAGGCGGAAAAGGCGGGCAAGGGCGATCACTGTTCCGCCTTCGTCGCCACCAAGAGCGCCACCAAGGACGGCCGCTTCGTCACCGGACAGATGTTCATGTGGAACGGCTACAGCGGCGTTCACTGGGACGTGATCCTGGATATCGTGCCCACCAAGGGGCAGCGCCTGGTCATGCAGACCTTCCCCGGCGGCATCCACTCCGGGACCGATTGGTACGTCAATGGCGCGGGACTGGTGATTGGTGAGACGACGGTGGGGCAGACGCCCTTCAATGCCGAAGGCACGCCCCAGAGCAACCGCATCCGCAAGGCCGCGCAGTACGCCACCTCCATCGACGAGGTGGCGCGGATCCTCGCCGACAAGAACAACGGCCTCTACACCAACGACTGGACCATCGCCGATGCCAAGACGGACGAAGGGGCCGTGTTCCTGCTGGGCACCCAGAAGACCCGCCTCTGGCGCACCGGCAGCAAGGGCCATCCCGCCGATACCCCCGGCAACTTGAAGGACTACGTCTGGGCCAACAACAACAACCGGGATCTGGAGGTGCGCAAGGAGTACGTGCTCAACCCCGACAACGCGCCCGTGGATCTGGCCTTCAATACATGGAACCGGGATATCGGGCTGTGGAACTGGTACCAGGAGAAGGGCAAGGGACAGATCGATCTCACCGAAGCCATCCGCATCTGGGCCTCGTCGCCCACCAATCGCCCCCATGCCTGCGACGGGAAGCTGACCACCGCCGAGATGGCCGAGAAGCTCATGTTCATCGCCCACCAGGGCAAGACCACCCTGCGGGAGAAGTGGGTGGGCGGCCGCTACATCCCCGATCTGCCCAACGCCGTGCCCCATCTGACTTACGGCTACACGACCTTCAGCCCGATCTTCGTGACGGAGAAACTGAAGGAAGCTCGAGCTCGCGTGAAGGCCGAGGCCGCGCCTGCGCCCTTGAAGCGTGATCTCGAAAAGGTGAAGGCCATGGCCTCATTCGACAAGAAGGGCCTCTGGATGAACACGGTTTTCCCGGCCACCGATGGGGAGAACTGGCTCTCCAGCGGGGATGCCGCCTACCATGGCATGCTCCGCCGCCTGCCTGAAGATCCAGCTAAGGCTTTCGTGGCCCAGCGGGATGCCCTGGCGGACCTGAATGCCCGGTACCGCTTCCTGGCGACGCGAGAGATAGAGGAAGCGCCCCTCAAGACCCGCACAGCCTATGACCGCTACGGCGCCTACCAGATGCCGCGCATCAAGGGCACCTTCGCCCTGCACCAGCTGCGCCTCTGGCTGGGGAACGAGGCCTTCGCCAAGGTCATGGGCCGGGTGCACGAAGCCTATGCGGGCAAGGCGATCCGTACCGAGGACTTCCTGAAGGTCGCTTCCGAGACTGCAGGCCGCGATGTGCGTCCCCTGGTGCTCCCCTGGCTGGAACGCACGGGCTTGCCCGAGTTCAGCATCGAGGGCAAGTCCACCAAGGTCGAGGGCGGCTTCGAGGTCGCGCTGAAGGTTCAGCAGAAGGGCGCGGTCTACCCCTTTGTGACCACCGTGGAGATCGCCACCGCCAAGGGCAGCGTTCTCGAGCGTCTGGAGGTCAAGGGCGCCGAGGAGAGCTACACCTTCAAGACCGTTGAAAGGCCCACCCGTATCACAGTGAACGCGGGCAGCGACATCCCCGTGGCCAGCGCCCTGGGCGCCACCCTGCCCAACCTGATGGACGAATGGGAGCAGCTCCTCTTCATCCCCGGCACCTCGCACCAGATCGAGGCGAACCGCAGCCTGTTGACGAATTTCCGCGACACGGTGGCCGATACCTTCACCGAGGTGTTGCCGGAGATCAAGCCCGATGCCGAGGTGACGGAGCAGGATCTGAAGAACCGCGATCTCGTGATCTTCGGCGGCATCGAGGAGAACACCCTGCTGGCAAGGTTGGCCGAGGAGGGCAAGCTCCCCGTGGCCTTCGGCAAGGGCTTCTTCCGCTTCCAGGGCCAGACCTTCGCCAGGCCCGAGGATGGCATCGCCTTCGCCGTGCCCAACCCCTGGAATCCCCGCCGTATGCTCTACGTCTACAGCGCCAACACCCGCCTGCAGCTCTGGCAGATGACCAAGGCCTACCAGCGCGGCTTGCCGGGCTGGGCCATCTGGAAGGGCAGCGAGATCGCCGCCAAGGGCTTCCATGGCAGCGCGGGCCTGAGCGTCACGCTCGAGTAGTCCACGGACACGCGGCAGGTACAACTAGGCCTGCCGCGTGTCTTTCATTGTGTTCTTTGTGGGCAATCCTTTTCCTGGGCGAGCCCCATCGGTGGGTTGCTGGATTGACGGGCAGACAACCCGGTCGCTGAATGAGTGGGTGGCCAATCTCGTCAGCCATTGGCCGCAAAGAACTCAATCTTGCGAGGTTTGCGGAAATTCAGCGTTCCTCCCGCTGGATTTCCTTCGCGATGATCATCCGCTGGATCTGGTTGGTCCCTTCGTAGATCTGCATGAGCTTGGCGTCGCGGAAAAACTTCTCGGCCAGGAACTCCTTGGAATAACCGTGGCCGCCGAGGATCTGGACGGCGTCGGTGGCGACTTCCATGGCGGTGTCGGTGGCGAAGGCCTTGGCCATGGCACTCTGTTTGGCGTTCTTCTGCTTGGCGTCGGCCATCCAGGCGGCCTGCCAGGCCAGCAGGCGTGAGGCTTCGATCTTCTTGGCCATGTCCGCCAGCATGAAGGCCACGGCCTGGTGGTTCACGATGGTGGTGCCGAACTGGGTGCGGGCCTTGGCGAAGTCCAGGGCCAGTTCGAAGGCGGCCCGGGCGAGGCCCACGGCCCCCGCGGCTACGGTGGCCCGGGTGCGGTCCAGGGTGTGCATGGCCAGCATGAAACCTGCGCCTTCGGCACCCAGACGGTTGGCGGCGGGCACCACGGCATCCTCGAAGTGCAGTTCGACCTGACGCGAGGCCCGCTGGCCCAGCTTGTCCATGAGGCGACCCACCCGCATCCCGGGGGTGTCCCGGGGCACGATGAAGGCCGTAAGGCCCCGGGCACCCTTGTCGGGATCCACGTTGGCGAAGACGATGACGAAATCTGCCACGTCCCCGCAGGTGCAGTAGCACTTGATGCCGTTGAGCACGTACGCGTCCCAGCGCTTGGCGGCGGTGCAGGCGATGGCGCCCACGTCGCTCCCGGCGGTGGGTTCGCTCAGGGCGAAGGCCGCGAAGCGGGGTGCCTCCAGCAGGCGAGGAAACCACTGGAGCTGCTGTTCGCCGGTGCCCGCCAAGCGCAGCGGCATGGTGGCCAGGGTGTTGCAGTTGAGCATGGTGAAGAAGCCGGCACAGCCCCAGCCGATCTCCTCGAACAGGACAGCCTCTTCCAGGTGATTGAGCCCGGCCCCACCCCACTCTTTGGGTACGCAGGATTGCAGGAGCCCCTGCTCCCAGGCCTGTTGGAACACGGGGCCCGCCCATTCCCCCGTGGCATCGTAGTGCCGGGACACCGGGCGGATGACTTCCTCCGCGAAAGTGTGGGCCTTGGCCTGCAGGGCCCGCAGTTCGGGAGTCAGGGAGAAATCAAGCACGGGGCGCCTCGCTGGAGTCTTCCCAGTCTAGGCGCGGTTCAGGTAGGCATCCAGCAGGTGCAGATCCGCGGGGAAGCTCTCGCGGCCGTAGCCGAAGCGGAGGTACTCCCCTTCCAGATCGAAGAAGGTGCCAGGCACCAGCATGATTCCGGCCTCCTCCACCACGCGGTCGCAGAAATCCAGAGCGCTGCCGCCGAGGTAGGCGGGGAAGGTGGTGGTGCCTGCGGCGGGGCGCTGCCAGCGAAAGAGGTCGGCGCGGCGCTGGAAGAAGGCTTCCAGCAGATCCAGGTTGCGGACGAGGCGCGCGCGGTGGCGGGCGAAGAGGGCGTCCATGTTCCGCACGGCGATGCGGGCCAGGAACTCGCTGGGAGCGCTGTTACAGATGGTGAGGTAGTCCTTGAAGGTCGCCAGGGAGGTGTAGAGCTGGCGGTCCTGGGTGGCGATCCAGCCGATGCGCAGCCCCGCGAGACCGCAGCTCTTGCTCAGGCAGTTGAGGGAGATGCCTCGCTCGTAGACATCGGCCATGTGGGGCAGGCGCTGGGCCGGATCGTGTTCCAGGCCCCGATAGACCTCGTCGGAAAAGAGGGTGAGGCCGTGATGGCGGGCGATGGCGATGATCTCGTTCCAGGTGGAGGGGTCATAGAGATAGCCCGTAGGATTGTGGGGCGCGCAGATCAGGATGGCCTTGGTGTTGGGGCGGATCAGGCGCCGCAGTTCCGCCGGGTCGGGAGCCCAGTGGTTCGCGGGATCGCCCTTCCAGCGGGAGAGCTGGATGCCTCGGGATTCCGCCACGGCGTAGTGGGACTGGTACGAGGGGTACTGCACGATCAGGTGATCGCCCGTCTTCAGCGCCGCGTGCATGAAGGCGAAGATGGGCTCCTCGGCGCCGCTGAAGACCAGCACCTGATCAGCGGTGATGGCGGCGTGATGCTGGGTGATGTCGGCGCGCAGGCCCGGATCGCCGAGACTCTCGGTGTAGCCCAACCAGACGTTCTTCAGAGCGGCCTCGGCACCGGACTCGAAGGCCAACAGCTCTGCCGTGGACATGGCCTCAGGATCACTGGAGCCCAGCAGATGCCTTGCCGAAAACTCGTGGCGGGCGAAGTAGCGTTCGAGGGCGAAGGGGCGGAGGGACATGGGAGCACCCTGGGCGGACATAGAAGGGAGAAGATCACCGGTCATGGGCTTATGCTGATCCACCCCGGAGTCCAAAGGAATCTCCGGGGTGGATCGTTTCTGGGACCAGCCCGATTCCGCTCGTCCTGAGATGGCGTGGGACGGATTCTAGCGGTAGTTCACATGGAACGTCGCGAAGCGTTCCACCACTTCCTGCATCTTCTTCGAAGGCGGCAGGATGGTGGTGCGGAAGTGGGCGGTGCCGGGGACTTGGCCGAAGCCGGTGCCGGGTACGACGCAGATGCCGGTCTGCTCCAGCAGGGTCATGCAGTATTCCGCATCGGTGCGGCCTTCGGGCAGGTCCACCCTGGGGAAGGCGTACATCGCCCCTGCCACCACGTTGCAATGCACGCCGGGTACCTTGTTGAGACCTTCGGCGAGGATGATGGCGCGCTTCTTCATCTCGTTCAGGATACCGTCCCGTTCCTGGATATACAGTGCGTGGCTGGGCTCGCCGGGCTTGGGCGGGCAGACCATGCAGTAGGTGGCCACCTGGCCCGTGAGGTTGGAGCACAGCGATACGGACTGGAGCTTGGTGATCTGGGCCACCACATCCTCGGGGATGTTGCGGATCTCCATGTAGCCGCCGCGCTGACCGCACTCGCCCAGGAAGCCCTTGGAGCAGGAATGGAAGCTGAAGAGGCTCACGTTCTTTTCGTTCTTCTCAGCCATGACCTTGGCGAAGGAGACGAAGCGGTCGCCCGCCAGGTAGATGTTTTCCTGGTAGACCTCGTCCGCCAGGATGGACAGATCGTGCTCCCGGGCGAAGTCGATGATCATCTCGATGTTGGCGCGGTCCAGCACGGAACCCGTGGGGTTGCCGGGGTTCAGCACGCAGATGGCCTTCACCTTCACGCCGTAGCGCTTGGCCTCCTGGAGGCTCTCTTCCATCATCGCCTTGCTCAGTTTCCAGTCGTGGGCCTCGTCCAGGTAGTAGCCCACCTGCTTGCCCTCGTAGAGCGTGAGGGTGGCGCTGTAGAGCGGATACTGGGGGATTGGGATCATGATGCCGTCGTTGGGGCCACTGATGAGAATGCGCAGGGCGGTCTGCACCCCCTTGCTGGCGCCATCCGTGAGGTAGATGGCCTCGGGATCGGTGGTGATGCCATCCCGCTCATGGATGAATTTGGCCACGGCCTCACGGATGAAACGCACCCCCTTGCTTTCGGAGTAGGCGCCCATGCCGTGCTTGGTGCCCTTGAGCAGCGCCTTGGCGGTGGCCACCACATCGGCGGGGAAGTGGTGGTCGCCCTGCTCGATGAGCTCCGGATACTGGCAGAGGGCCAGGATCTGGCGGATGTAGGTGAGGGGCTTCTGCTCCAGGGCCTGGGGATTGCCGATGTTGCAGTAGATGATCTCCTTGCCTTCGCGCTCGAGCTCCTGGGCGCGGGCCACGATGGCGCCGCGCACGGCGTATTCGGTTTCCAGTACGGCCTTGCCGAGATCCTTGAGCTGGATGGTCATGATGTTCCTCATGGGGAAGGCGGGGAGAGTGGGCGCCCGGAATGAAAATTTTGCGACACCCCAGGCATGGGTTCAATGCTGACAGGGTTCGGATCCTCCAAGGTGTGACCGAATCCCTGGGTGCAAATCCATGCAAATTCCCAAGGCTCAAAGAAGAGATCTTCCGACCCGGAAGTCCGGGCGCCAAGATTGAAGGTGCAGTCCCTGTCCAAGCTCACCTCCAGGAGTCCCCATGCGCCCCGAGCATCCCATCGTCCTCATCACCGGAGCCTCTGCGGGCTTCGGCGAAGCCACCGCACGGCTTCTGGCGGCCCAGGGTTGCCACTTGATCCTGGGGGCCCGGCGGGTGGAGCGGGTGCAAGCCCTGGCCGAGGAACTGGCCGCGAAGCATAACGTGAAGACCTTCGCGGGTGCCGTGGACACCCGCGACACCGCCAGCGTGAATGCCTTCGTGGCGGCGGGGGCCAAGGCCTTGGGCGGCCTGCACGTGGTGGTGGCCAACGCGGGGCTGGCCAGTGGCCTGCACAAGATCTGGGAGATCCCCGACGAGGACATGGAGGCCATGCTGCGCACCAACGTGGAAGGCGTGGTGAAGACCCTCCGTGCTGCGCTGCCCCATGTGCGCCAGAGCGGCTGGGGCCACGTTTTCTTCATCGGCAGCACGGCGGGCCACGCCACCTACGAGGGCGGAGGCGTGTACTGCGCCTCCAAGCATGGTGTGAAGGCCCTGGCCCAGACTCTGCGCCTGGAATTGTGCGGCGAGCCCATCCGGGTGACCAGCGTGGACCCCGGCATGGCCGAGACGGAATTCGCCCTGGTTCGCCTGAAGGACGAGGCCAAGGCCAAGGCTCTCTACACGGGCATCGAAGCCCTGACCGGCGCCGATGTGGCCGAATGCATCCGCTGGGCGATGGCCCTGCCCGACCACATGAACATCGACGAGCTGATCGTGAAATGCCGAGACCAGGCCTCCCACACCATGGCCAAGGTCCACCGGAGGGCTTGAAGGCGCCCTTTTTCATGGTGGGTCGATCCGAGGCCGTAGAGGTGCTTGTGATGCGCGCACTTCTGGCTTGGCTCCTGTTTCTGGGTTCGGTTCTGCCCCTGGGTGGGACCGAAATTCAGCCCGCGATGAAGGCGCCGCCCGGAGTCACGGCCTTCCGCAGTTATGGGGCGGACGAGGGCCTGACCAATCTCTCCAGCCAAGCCATGGTGCAGGATGCCGAAGGCTTCCTGTGGGTGGGCACCGAGGACGGCTTGTTCCGCCTGGAGGGAAACCGCTTCCGCCATTTCGGAGTGGAGGATGGCCTCCCCTCCAGCAAGATCGCCATTAACGGGCTTTCCCCTGGACTGAAACGGGGCCTGTGGGTCAGCACCAACCGTGGGCTGGCCTTCTGGAATGGGCAGCGTTTCGTCTCGCCCTCGACTCTTGGAGGGGTGGACTTCGAGGCGCGGGTGGGCGTTTGTCTCGCCCAGGGTGGTTTCATCCTTTCAAATTTCACGGGCAAGGCGCGGTACCTGAGTCTGGATGGAGAACCCTTTCAACTGCTGGAGGGCCTGCCCTGGGGCGAAGGACTAAACGTTGGCACCTATGACGCCAGCCGAGAGCGACTGATCCTCGTGCTGGGCCGCGAGCTCTGGGTTCGGCAGGGGGGCGCCTGGAGGCATCGGGAACTGGCGAAGGAATTGGGAGCGGAGGTCCTGGCCATCTGGGTGGATGGTGCGGGGCAGATCTGGTTCCGGACGCCGGAGCGGTTGGCCCGTCTCGACACTCTTGAGGGGACCATCAAGTTGCTGGAATTGCCTTTCCGGCTCTCCATGGTGAACGGCGTCAACCTGGGAGTGGATGGTCGGGGGCGGGTCTGGACGAATACGGCTGAAGGATTGGTCTGGCTGGAGGGCAGTGCCTTCGGTCTCCTCGGGGAGCGGGAGGGGTTGCCTCAGGGGGGCGCCGGAACGCTTTGTGTGGATCACCAGGGCACGGTATGGATCACGGGCGAGGGCGTGCACAAGCTCCTGGGAGAGGGGCTGTGGACGGGCTTCACCCGGCGCCAAGGACTTCCCACGGATGTGGTCTGGACCATTGCTCGTACCCCCGATGATCTACTCTGGGCCGGTACCGCGGCGGGTCTGGCCGCTGGCGACGAGAAGGGGTGGCGAGTGCTGTCGCGCACCCGAGGCAACCAGTTCCTGGCCATGGCGGTAGATGGGGACGGCAATCTCTGGACCGGCTACATCCCATCACGGGAGCGCCCGGGTGGGTTGGGAGTGCGGGTGAAGGGAAGCCTGGAACTCCAGCCTGTCCCAGTTCCCGGCCTTCCGCCTCGTGGGTTTGTGACGGCGCTCCATCCTGAGGGCGCGACCCTCTGGATGG
>JAYREN010000074.1:0-13742 GCA_041908845.1 Holophaga sp.
TGCTCTGGGATATCCACCTGCCCCGCACCCTGGTGGGACTGGCCGTGGGCGCGGGCCTGGGCGCATCGGGGACCGTGATGCAGGCCTACTTCCGCAACCCTCTGGCGAGCCCGGGCCTCCTGGGGGTCAGCAGCGGTGGGGCCCTGGGAGCGGTGGCGGCCATCACCCTGGGCAGCGGCGCCATCAGCCTCTTCACCGTGCCCCTGGCCTCCATCGCCGGGGCCTTTCTCGCCACCGGGGCCGTGATGATGATGGCGCGGCGGGGCGCCTCGCCGGAGCATCTGCTGCTTGGGGGCGTCGCGCTGAGCGCCCTCTTCGGGGCCGCCACGAGCTTTCTGGTGCTGGTGGCCTCCGTCAATGTCCAGGCCAGCGGGCAAGTGCTGTTCTGGCTCATGGGCGGCATCGAGAACCGCACCTGGGAGCACGTGTGGATGGCCCTGCCCCTGGTGGTCCTCGCGTGCTTTCTGTTGCTGCCCCTGGGCCGCGCCATGAATCTGCTGGCCCTGGGGGAATCCGGCGCCCAGAGCCTGGGTGTGGACGTGAAGCGCCTGCGCTGGCAGCTGGTGGTGCTCTCCACGGTGCTCACGGCCCTGGCCACCGCCGTGGGCGGCGTGGTGGGCTTCGTGGGGCTGGTGGTGCCCCATCTCGTGCGCATGGCCTTCGGTCCCGATCATCGGCGCCTGCTGCCCCTCTCCATGCTGGGGGGCGCTAGCCTCGTGCTGGTCTGCGATCTGCCCACGCGTTTCCTGCCTGCGGGCGTGCGCCTGGGGGTGGTTACCTCCCTGGTGGGCGGCCCCTTCCTGCTCTGGCTGCTGCGGAAGCGGCCATGCTGAGCGCCCATGGCCTCTCCGTCGATCAGCGCCTTCGGGGCATCAGCCTGGAGGCTCAACCAGGCGAGCACATCGCCGTGCTGGGGCCCAACGGCGCGGGGAAGTCCACTCTCCTGGCAGCTCTTGGTGGTTTGCTCCCAGCCCAGGGAACCGTAGCCTGGAGTGGACAAGAGCTGTCCAAAATTCCCTACCTCCAGCGGGGCCGCATGCTGTCCTGGCTGGGACAGGAGAGCCACGCCGAATTCGCCTTCCCGGTGCGGGATGTGGTGGCCCAGGGGCGTCACGCCTGGGGCGATGACGATACCCGCGTGGACGAGGCCATGGCTACGCTGGACATCTCCCACCTGGCCGCCCGCCCCATCACCCAGCTCTCCGGCGGGGAGCGGCGCCGGGTCTTCCTGGCCCGGGCCCTGACCGCCGATGCGCCCATCCAGCTCTGGGACGAACCCGCCTCCAGCCTGGATGTGCGGCACGCCCTGGAGGTCTACCGCCTGGCCCAGCGCCTCGCCGAGGGGGGTTCCACCCTGCTGGTGAGCCTCCACGATATCCGCGCGGCCTACCGCTTCAGCCGGGTGCTGGTGCTGGATCGCGGCGTCCTGGTGGGCGATGGGCCGCCCCATGAAGTCCTGACGGCCGCCCTCATCCGGGAGGTCTTTCGGGTGGAGGCCAGCTTCGTCACCTCCCTCGTTCCGGAGTTGCCCCAGTGAAGATCGATTGCCCCGCCTACGGCACCCACCTGGACTTTCCCGAGCCCCCGCGCCGAGTGGTGAGCTTCGTCTCCAGTGCCACGGAGACCCTCTTCGCCCTGGGTTGCGGGGAAGCGGTCATCGGGGTGACGCCCTACTGCAGTCGCTATGTGGAGAATCTCTCGGCGCCGGTGGTGGGCGACTACCTCAAGGCGGATCTCGAGGCCCTCAAGGCCCTCAAACCCGATCTTGTTCTGGTGACCCTGGGCATCCAGACCGCCTTCGGTCGGCGCATGGCCCAGGCGGGGCTGCCGGTGTACGCCCTGCCCCTGCCCGCCAGCCGCTTCGGCATCCTGGAGAACCAGCTGATTCTGGGCGGCTTGATGCAGCGGGTGCCCCAGGCCCGCGCCCTCTGCAATCACATGGAAGCGGGCATCGCGGCGTTGATGACGAACGCGCCCACGCCGCGCCCCCGGGTGTACACGGAGCTGTGGTTCGGGCAGCACCTGCGGACCATCGAAGGCCTCACCTTCATCCACGACCTGATCGAAGTGGCGGGCGGCGAACCCCTGTTCGGGGCCACGGCCGGAGCCTATCCCCGGCCCGATCTGGGCGCCGTGGCGCGCCTGCGGCCAGAGGTCTTCCTGCTCTTTCAGGAACCGGAATATCCCGTGGATGCGCAGCGGCTCATCCGGGAGCGGGGCTGGGACTGGCAACCCAAGGTCGTGAACTCCACCGTGGCGAAGAGCTTCAACGTCATCCACGACGGCCCCAGCTTCCTGGAAACGGCGCAGTGGCTGCGAGGCGAACTGTTGAGTCGGTAAGGGCGGATTCCTTCACTTGTCGTTGGCAGCACCGAGTATTCGTTCCCAGGCCCCGGGTCGCAGGCTGGCGCGCACATGGTCGGCCCAGCGCTGGAGGCGCAGTTCCAGGGGATCGGCGCAGCGCACGGGTTGGGGTGGCAGGCCGCGATCTCGGCGCACTTCATTGAGGAAGGCGGCGCGCCAGGCATCTCCCGCCAGGAGGCCGTGGAGGTAGGAACCTGCCGCGCGGCCCAGGCGCCAGCCCGCTTCGGGGCCCGCGCCCAGGGCAAGGGCTTCTCCCTCAGGGCGAGCCGTCTCCGTCAAGCCGTGGTGGATCTCGTAGCCCGCGAGGGGATGGCCGGGTTCGGGCCAGGCGCTCCGAAAAGCGCGGGTCTGGGTCTGTTTGGTGTTGTGGAAGGTGGTGCGAAGGGGCAGGAGGCCGAGCCCCGGCCAACAGCTGGGCCCGCCTTCGGTGTGGGCTTCATCCAGGAGTTTTTCCCCCAGCATCTGGTAGCCGCCACAGAGGCCCAGCAGCCAGGCACCGCCCGCGTGGGCACTGCCCAGGGCCTCGGTCATGCCGCTGGCGGTGAGATGTGTAAGATCGCCCAGGGTGGCCTTGGAGCCTGGCAGGATCAGCAGATCTTGCTGGCGCGCCAAGCCGGGATCGGTGATCCAGGTCAGTTGCACATCGGGCTCCGCCAGCAGGGGCGCGAGGTCCTCGGTGTTGGAGACGCGTGGATAGAGCAGGGCGCCCACATGGAGTCGGCCCGGCTGGGGCGCGGCATCGATGGGGATGCGGAAGGGACGGTCTTCTTCGTCCAGGTTGTGATCCAGGTAAGGGATCACCGCCAGCACGGGTACGCCGCAGATTTTCTCCAGCAGCGGAATTCCGTCCTCGAACAGCGCGAGATCACCGCGAAAGCGGTTCACCACGAGGCCCAGAACCCGGGCGCGATCCGCTTCCGGCAGCAGATCCAGGGTGCCCTTGGCCTGGGCGAACACGCCGCCCTTATCGATGTCCACCACCAGGATCAGATCGGCCTGTACGTGACGGGCGGGGCGGAGATTGACGTAGTCGCGGTCCCAGAGATTCAGTTCCACGGGGCTGCCCGCGCCCTCGAGCACCACGAGGTCATGGGCCGCCATGAGCCGATCCAGGGCCGCCTCGGCCACCGCCGCCAGGCGGGAGGTGTCCTTGAAATAGTCCTTGGCCTCCATCTGGCCCAGGGCCTTGCCCATCACGATGATCTGCGCGCCCGTGGGGCTCACGGGCTTCATCAGCACCGGCCCCATGTCCACGTGGGGCGCCTTGCGGCAGGCGGCGGCCTGGAGGATCTGGGCCCGGGGCATCTCCAGGCCATCGGCCGTCACGCCCGCCTGGTTGGCCATGTTCTGGGCCTTGAAGGGAGCCACATTGAACCCGGCATCGGAGAGGAGCCTGCAAAGCCCCGCCGTTACCAGGGATTTGCCCACATCGGAGGCGCTGCCGAGAACGGAAAATGCGTGTGCCATGCCTCCATCATGGAACAGGAAAGGGGCCCAGCGGCCCCTTTCGCGGAGGGAAGAAAGGTCTACTCGATGACGATGGAGCCGTTGACGGTTTCCAGGGCGATGGTCTGGTCGCCGCCTGGGAAGGTGGCGGTCACCTTGCGCTTCTTGACCTCCACCTGCTCGGCGCCCTGGGCCTTGAAGGTGATGCCGCCGTTGACGGTCTCGGCCTTCAGATGCCCCTTGAGGCCCCCGATCTGGAGCTGGATGGAACCATTCACGGTCTCGGCCTTCACGCCTTGGCCCTGGCCATCCAGGGCCGCGCCTTTGATGGAGCCGTTCACGGTCTCGAGGTTCAGGGCACCCTTGACCTGCTCCAGGTTGATGGCCCCGTTGACGGTCTCGGCCTTTAGTCCAGCCTGCTGGTTCTTCACGAGAATGGCGCCGTTCACTGTCTCCACGCGGGCGGCCCCGAAGGTGCCGGTGAGGGTGACATCGCCGTTCACGCTTTCCAGGCTCGGCAGCACCTTGTAGGGCACCTTGAGGGTCATCTGGCATTCCGGGCCCTTGTAGAACCCGAAATTCCAGCCGGTGCGCTTGGGATATTCGCCCCGGATCTTGAGCAGGCGATCACTGGATTCGAGGACGACCTTCACCTGTTCGTCCTTGCTGCTGGGCTTGAACTCGCCCGTGAACTGGACCTCTTCCTTGTCCCAGCCTTCCACCCGGATGAAGCCGTTGGTGTTTTCCACCTTGAGGGTGGAGCCGCTGGCGAGGCGCACCGTGCGGGTTTCCGTGGTGCGCTCAGCCTTCGCGGGCTGGACCACCAGGGTCTGGGCCGCCAGCGGGGCGACGAGAACGAGGGCGACGAGTGCTAGGGCGTGCATGGTTCCTCCAGTTGTCAGAGATCGTGCAGCGGCTACGGAGGCACCTCGGAGCGGTTTAGGGGATCATGTCCCCATGGGCAGACTCCACTTCGTCACCGGACCCGTGCGCAGCGGCAAGAGCCGCTACGCCCTCGACCTCGCAAGGGGCTGGGGCGACCAGGTGGTCTACGCCGCGACCTACCGCCTGGATCCGGAAGATGGGGAGATGGTGGACCGGGTGCGGCGCCATCGGGAGGAACGGCCCGCGGCCTGGCGCACCCTGGAGGCGCCGGGCGATCTCGCGGCCGCCCTGGCGCACCTGGATCCGCCGCCCGCTGGTCTGGTGCTGGATTGCCTCACGGTGTGGCTGGGCGGGCGCATGGAGGCCTCCGACGAGGGCATCCTGGAGGGCTGGCAACGCCTGCTGGCATACCTCAAGAGCGCGCCCTGGCCCACGGTGATCGTGGGCAACGAAGTGGGCTGGTCCCTGGTGCCCGCCGAATCGGAACTGCGGCGCTTTCGCGATCTGGCGGGCTGGCTCGCCCAGGCCACGGCCCGGGAGGCGGACGAAGCCTGGCTGCTGGTGGCTGGGTGTCCGGTGCGGCTGAAATAGGGCGCTCGATTTCAGTATCGCGTCAAAACCAACCGTTTCAGCCGCGCCTGCCCGTCACCACGAGGGTGGCCCCCAGAGCCATCATCAGCGCCGCGAAGCCGAAACCCAGCGTGGGGTTGATCGTCCACAAGGCGCCCACCACCAGGCTGGAAATAAGGTCGCCCATCCCGTTCACCGCCGCCAGCAGACCGAAACCCAGGCCCCGGTGCTCGGCGGGAGTCAAGTCGGCGGTGGCCGCATCCTCCAGGGTGTCCTGGATGCCGTTCACCAGGCCCGCCAGCCCGAAGATCCCCGCGAAGACAGGCATAGAGGCCCAGCCCCGGGTGAAGCATCCGATGAGGGCCAGGGGCACCAGGACGGAGAGGGTGTAGCCGATCCCCAGGATGACCCGGTGGCCCCGCCGGTCGCCCAGGTAGCCTGCGGGATAGGCGGCCGCCGCATAGACCGCGTTGTGCCAGACGTACAGGAATCCTCCGAGAGCGGCGGCCTTCATGGGACCGTGGTCCGGGGTCAGGAGTTGGGTGGCCGCCAGGATCAGCAGGGTGCGGGCATAGTCTCCGGCGCCGAAGAGTCCCACGCCGAGCAGGTAGCGGCGAAAGGGGCGCGGCATCTGGGTCAGGGCATGGCGCAGGGAGACCTTGCGGAGCTCGGTGCGGCGATTCTCCTGGATGATCCAGGCCATGATGGCCGCGGCGATGAGGCCGGGAATCAGGGTCCAGGCCATCAAGGTCCGCAGGTAGGGCAGTCCCGACAGCCCATGGGAGTGGCCCCAACCCAGCAGGAGCACCACGGCCAGGGGTCCGAGGATGGCCCCGAGGGTGTCGCCGGCCCGGTGGAAGCCGAAGGCCCGGCCCCGGGCCTCGGGGGGGATCGCCTCCGTCAGCAGGGCGTTGCGGAGGGGTCCCCGGATTCCCCGGCCCAGCCAGCCGAAGAGCTTGCCCCCCAGGATCAGGGGCCAGCCCTGGGCCAGGGCGATGATGCCTGAGGCGAGCCCCGTGGCCGCGTAGCCCGCCACTACGAAGGGCTTGCGGCGGGGCAGGCGGTCCGAGATCCATCCTGCGCCCAGTTTCATGAAGCTGCTGGCGGCGTCCGTCACGCCCTCGATGGCGCCCAGGGCCAGGGGTGGACAGCCCAGGGCGGAAAGGAAACTGGGCAGGAGTGTGCTCTGGGCCTCGTGGCCCAGATCCGAGAAGAAGCTGGTGAGGGCCATGCCCCAGACCGTGCGATTGAGCCATTTGGCCTTGGGCACGTCGGGGGCATCGGCCATCTCAGTCTCCTACTGGGCGAGGGCCTGTTCCAGCGCCACGGCGACGGCCACGCTGGCGCCCACCATGGGATTGTTGCCCATGCCGAGGAAGCCCATCATCTCGACGTGCGCAGGGACAGACGAGGAACCCGCGAACTGGGCATCGCTGTGCATGCGCCCCATGGTATCCGTCATGCCGTAGCTGGCTGGGCCGGCGGCCATGTTGTCCGGGTGCAGGGTGCGGCCCGTGCCGCCGCCCGACGCCACGGAGAAGTAAGGCTTGCCCTGCTCCTGGCATTCCTTCTTGTAGGTGCCCGCCACGGGATGCTGGAAGCGCGTGGGGTTGGTGGAGTTGCCGGTGATGCTCACATCCACGCCCTCGTGGTGGTTGATGGCCACGCCCTCGCGCACATCGTCGGCCCCGAAGCAGCGCACCTTGGCCTTCTCGCCCTTGGAGTAGGCGAGCTCCTTCACGATGCCGAGCTTGCCCGTGGCGTAGTCGAACTTCGTCTGCACGTAGGTGAAGCCGTTGATGCGGCTGATGATCTGGGCGGCGTCCTTGCCCAGGCCGTTGAGGATCACCCGCAGGGGCTCCTTGCGGGCCTTGTTGGCACTACGGGCGAGGCCGATGGCACCCTCGGCGGCGGCGAAGGATTCGTGGCCCGCCAGGAAGGCAAAGCACTTGGTCTCCTCTTTCAGCAGCATGGAGGCCAGGTTGCCGTGGCCCAGGCCCACCTTGCGGTCATCGGCCACGGAGCCAGGGATGCAGAAGGCCTGCATGCCCTCGCCCAGGGACAGGGCGATGTCCACGGCTTTAGTCTGGCCCTTCTTGAGGGCGATGGCGGCGCCCAGAATGTAGGCCCAGCAGGCGTTCTCGAAGGCTAGGTTCTGGATGCCCTTCACGATGCCGTAGACATCGACACCCTTGGCTTCGGACATGGCTCGGGCCTCTTCCAGCGAGGCGATGCCGTGGTGGGCGAGGACCTTTTCAATCTGGGGAATTCTGCGTTCGTAGCTTTCAAACAGAGCCATGGTCATTTCTCCGGTGTGTCGTAATTGGATTTGGAGGCGGGGCGCAGAGGCTCGCCCTTCTAGCTTTTATCCCCTTCATCCCCTTTATCCCTGTTCATTTCTTCTTTGAACCTGTTGTCAAATCGGCGCCATTCAAGCTTAGGAGGGCCGAAGTTCAGCAGCATGGCGATCGGTTTCCCCGTGGCCCTGAGGTAGTTCAATGTCTGGGCCACATGTTCAGGCGCGAGTGTCTTCACGGCCTTGATCTCAAGAATGACTTCGTTTTCAACGACAAGGTCAGCCTTGAAGACACCCGCCAATTGCCCTCGAAAGAACACCTTGATTGGTTGCTGGCGTTCCGCTCGAATACCTTTGTCCTTGAGCGCGATGAACAGGGACTGCTCGTAGACCGATTCCAGGAAGCCTGTACCGAGTTCATTTGACACTTCAAAGGCGGCTTCAAGAATCTGGCCAGTCAGGGTTTCGAAGGGAAGGGTCATTTGAAAGATGAATCAACAGGGATACAGGGGATGAAGGGGATAAAAAGAGAGTGAGTCGCTTTGATCACTGGTGCCTGGGGTTGATGGTCTTGGCGGCCTCGCTGAAGCGGCCGTAGTTCGCGGTGGCCTTCTTCAGCGCCTCTGCGGGTTCCACGCCCTTCCCGATGGCTTCCATCATCTTGCCCATGTGGACGTACTCGTAGCCGATGACCTCGTCGTTCTCGTCGAGCGCCATGCGGGTCACGTAGCCCTCGGCCATCTCCAGGTAGCGCACGCCCTTGGCCACGGTGCCATACATCGTGCCGATCTGGCTGCGCAGGCCCTTGCCGAGATCTTCCAGGCCCGCGCCGATGGGCAGGCCGTCTTCGGAAAATGCAGTCTGAGTGCGGCCGTAGGCGATCTGCAGGAAGAGCTCGCGCATGGCGGTGTTGATGGCATCGCACACGAGATCCGTGTTGAGGGCTTCGAGAATCGTCTTGCCCGACAGAATTTCGGCGGCCATGGCGGCGCTGTGGGTCATTCCCGAGCAGCCGATGGTCTCCACCAGGGCTTCCTGGATGATGCCGTCCTTGACGTTGAGGGTCAGCTTGCAGGCACCCTGCTGGGGGGCGCACCAGCCCACGCCGTGGGTGAGCCCAGAGATGTCCTTGATCTCCTTGGCTTGGGTCCAGCGGCCTTCCTGGGGAATGGGCGCGGGGCCGTGGTTGGGCCCCTTCGCCACCCGGCACATGTGTTCGACTTCGGTGGAGTAGATCATGGATGGACCTCCGTTCATGAGTGCTTGGGCGTGTGGACGCGATGCCCGCCGTAGATGCCCCGGTGACCCACCAGGACGTACGCCAGGAAACAGGTGATGACGAGCGGGCCCGCGAAGCCTGACCCGAAGAGCTCGATCCCCATCAGTGTAGACGCAATGGGGGTATTGCTGGCAGCGGCGAACAGCGCGATGAAGCCCACGGCGGCGATGAAAGGCACTGGGAGATCCAGCACTGGCGCGAGGGCGGAGCCCAGCAGGGCACCGATCACAAAGAGCGGTGTCACCTCACCGCCCTTGAAACCGAAGCCGAGGGTCACCACGGTGAAGAGGAACTTTGCCGCGAAGGCCCAGCTTGGGACCGGCGCCGTCCCTACCAGCACCCGAGGCAGCCACACCGTGCCCAGGTTCAGGAAGTCGGTGGTGCGGAAGAGCAGCGCCAGGGAGATCACCGCCAGCCCACCCAAGGCGGCGCGCAGGTAGGGATTGGACAGTCGCTGACGCGCCCAGGCACTCAGGCGATGAGTCAGCTCCGAAAATCCTCCGGCCACGAGGGCCACGGGGATTGCGAAGAGCGCCAGCTTCAGGGCCAGCAGGGGCGACATGGCCAGAGAAGCTACCGGGAAGTGGAAGTGCTGGATGCCCAGACCCCGACATACGCCATCCGCCACGAAGCTGGCCGCCCCGCACACCAGCAGGCCTTCGTAGTGCAGTTTCCCGATGGCGATGACCTCCATACCGAAGACCGCGCCCGCCACCGGCGTGCCGAAGAGCGAGCCGAAGCCCGCGGAGACGCCTGCCATGAGCAGTAGGCGCTGGCGGGATTGGGTGAGCCCCAGCCATGCCCAGGGCAGCTTCCCCAGGGTGCGGGCCAGGCTCGCGCCCATCTGAACGGCGGTGCCTTCGCGGCCAGCGGAGCCACCCCCCAGGTGGGTCAGCAGGGTGCCAACGAGCACCAGAGGCGCCATCCGCGTGGGGACACGGCCTTTGAATTCCAGGACTTCGTCCAGGATGAGGGCGCCGCCACGCTCGGACTCCTGGCCCCAGCGGTGGTAGATCCACGCGCTCAGCATTCCGAAGACCGGCAGCAGGGCGATGAGCCAGAGGTGCTGGGCCCGCAGGTGGAGCACCCGGTCCAGCAACCAGAGGAAGAGCGCCGAGGCCAGGCCTGCGAGTACGCCCACCATGGAACCCATCCCCAGGTCCCACCCGGTCCTGGCCAACCTTTCACGCAATTCCTGCATACAGCCCCCTAAAGACTCTGCGCAGGCGCCATCAGCCATCGGGGCGGTTACAGGGTGGACACCATCACCATCCCGTAGCGTAGAGCAGGCGAGCGGCGAGGGGAAGCTCGGTTCCGGCGTCCCGGAACCCTCGGGCCTCAGCCGCCGAACACCTGGATCAACTCATCGAGTTTCTTGAGCACACCGAGGATCCTGAAGGGCTCCACGGGAAGGTAATCCACGGCGCCAGCCTCCAGGGCGCGAACTCGCTTCAAGTCAACGTCCTCGTCGGTCCCCGCGAGCACGATGGGGAGCGGACATTTCTCCTGCTCCACCAGCTGACGGCTGAGTTCCAGGGGGCTGGCGAGGCGCAGGCGGTTGTGGATCAGCAGGAGGCGAATGCGCCCCCAGTCGTTGTCGGTACCCTCCTTGGCCCCCACCAGGGGCCTCACGGCGCCCTTGATGTAGTCCAGGCTCATGAAACCGAATTTCCGCCCGAGGCCCTCGGCGATGCGCCTGGCGAAGTCCTCGTTCTCGGTGAGCACCAGGATCATGGGATCGCGCTCGACCCACAGGCGAGCGCTGGGCAGTTCGGCCGCACTCTTCCGCGGCAGCCGTCGGTTGCCCCCGGCTTCGAAGCTCTCGCGGTCCCGCTGGGCCTGAAGGCGCTCCTGGCCATCGAGCCAGGTACGGTAGCTGCCCAGGAGATCCTTGTCGGCTTTTTCCGTGAACTTGAGGCCCACCACGTTGTCATCCAAGTAGGCCACGCGGGTGGGCGCCACCAGGTGCAGGTTGCCTTCCAGGGGAAGATCCAGGGTGGACTCCTCGCCCATGCGGAAGTAGTCCTGCACCCTTTGGCGGGAATCGGAAAGGGAGAGCTCCAGGCCCTCCCTCCCGAAGCCGGTCACCTGGCCTTCGAGCAGCGCGTTGCGGGCGTTCGAAAAGGTGGCCCGGGGAAGCTCCCGGTCCGGGGCGAAGTCCACCAGGCGGTGGCTGTCGGCCCTCCGGAGGCTGCGGGGCAGTTCCAAGGCGCAGGCGGAGAGCCCCTCGGCCTGATCAAGGCCGAGGCAGGTGGTGACGGCCTCGAACTTGAAGCCGCGGTCCTCCAGGTTGAGGGAGACTTTCTCTCCCGAAACGAGTTTCCAAGCTTCGAACTCGGGGCGCCCCATGGCCAGCATCAGCGTGTCCCCTTCCATCGCCAGGAGGGCGAACTCGCGGCGCTCGGCGCGAAAGGCCATGGTGATCTTGTCATTGGCCACAAGCAGGCGCTGGAGCACCATCCGGATGGTCAGGCTGTCTTCGATGACGCGTTCGGAGGGAGGCATCGCGACACCGTCAGAAGGGAATCGAACCGGCGGGGAGCCAGCGGTGCAGGGCGTTCTTGAGACCATCGAGGGTGACGGGTTTGGCCAGGTAATCGTCCATTCCGCACTCGAGACAGCGTTCCCGGTCGCCCTGCATGGCATTGGCCGTCATGGCCAGGATGGGCACTCGCCGCCCCGGCGACTCCTGCTCCCGGATCTGGCGGGTGGCCTGGTAGCCGTCCATCTCCGGCATCTGGCAATCCATGAGGACAAGGTCATAGTCCTTGGCCTGGACCGCCTCGACGGCCTCTCGACCATTGACCGCGAGATCCGCCTTGATGCCGAGCTTCCGGAGAACGGCCTGGGCCACATGCTGGTTGACGAGGTTGTCCTCCGCCAACAGCAGACGCACCGGCAGGGGTTCGACGGCGATGACGCCGGTCGGGCGGAGCGGGGCCGGATTTCCAGGTTCCGGGGCGGTAAGGAACGCCGCTCGACGATCCAGCAGCGCCCGGAGGTGGGATTTCCGCAGGGGCAGCGGCAGCACCTCTGAGGGTCCATCGAAACCGGAAGAAACGCTGGGTTCCCGGTCGTACATGGATCGCGTCGCGACCAGCCGAAGGTGGGGCGCAGCGCCCCCTGCCGACAAGGCGCGAAGGAGCGCCTGCGCCAAGGGACTGGCGGGGTGGTAGAGCAGGATGGTCTCGAGATCGCTGGTTTCCCGAATCCGGTGCAGTGCCTGCTTCAGGCCGGCGAGGCGCTCGGCCTCCAGGCCCCAGGCCTGGATCTGCGCCTCGAGAAGTTCCCCGGTGACGGTGGGTAGGCCTGCGAGGAAGAAGCGACAGGGCTTGTCGGGACGCCAGGGGACGCCCGCATCCGGTTGAAGGTGAAGGCGCACGGTGAACCAGAAGGTGCTGCCGGATCCCGGAACACTGGTGACTCCGATCTCCCCTCCCATCAGTTCCGCCAGATGCCTCGAAATGGCGAGGCCCAGGCCGGTGCCACCGTAGTTTCGCGTGGTGCTGGTGTCGCCCTGGAAGAAGGACTGGAAGAGCCGGGAGGAAACCGCTTCCCCCATTCCGATGCCCGTGTCCCGGACTTCCACTTTAAGGGTCGCGGTATCTCCATCTCGTTCGGGTGTGCTCACGCGGATCGTGACGGCGCCTTGGGCCGTGAACTTGAGGGCATTGTCCGTGAGATTGGTGAGCACCTGGCGGAGGCGCACCGGATCGCCCAGGAGCCGCGTGGGTGTGTCGCCGGAAACCAGGGTCACCAGCTCGAGGCCCTTGCCGTGGGCCTTCACGCCCAGCACCGCCAGGAGGTCATCCAGCAGTTCCTGAAGATCGAAGGGAATGCGCTCCAGCTCGAGCTTGCCCGCCTCGATCTTGGAGAAGTCCAGGATGTCGTTGATGAGGTGGAGCAGGGTGCCTGCGCTGGAGCGGATGGTGCGCGCGTAATCCGTCTGCTCCTCAGACATGGTCGTAGACATCAACAAATCGGACATGCCGATGATGCCGTTCATCGGGGTGCGGATCTCGTGGCTCATGTTGGCCAAGAATTCGGACTTGAGGCCCGCCAGGCGCACCGCCTCGTCCCGGGCCTCCTCGAGCTGCCAGTTCTTCATCTCCAGGTCCATGGAGAACTGTGCGACTTGTTCTTCGGCCAGTTTCCGCTCCGTGATGTCGTGGATCTGCCAGAAGTGGCCATAGAAGCCCTTGGCCCCGGCGATGGGGACGAAGTCCACCGCGAGGACGCGACCATCCTTCATGGTCACTTCTTCGCCGAGGGTGGCCTTGGCAGCTGTCAGGGCGCGAATCACTCGCTGGCGCGCAGACTCGGCATCCCGCATCTGGGCCACGCACATTTCCAGGAGTTCTCCGGCCTCGCTGTCCACCAGCAGGTGGGCGGGCACGGGAATCTCGAAGAGGCGGCAGAAGGTCTCGTTGATGAGCGCCACTTGGCGATCCTCGGTCTCCACCAGGATGCCCGCCTGCATGTTCTCGATCAGGGCCCGCAGGCGGCTGTTGATGGCGGCCAGGGCGGCCTCGTGGTGTTTGCGTTCGGTGATATCCGTGAGGGTTCCGGACACGCCGATTACCCCGCCCAAGATATCCATCGTGATCCGGTTGGACATCTCCACCCAGCGGTAGTCACCGGTCTTGGTGCCGATCCGGAATTCCCCCTGGAGCGTGTCCTGATCCGTTTCCATGGCATAGGTGAGGATGTTGAGGTACCGGACCTTGTCCTGAGGGTGCATGAAGCCCAGGAAGGGCTGCCCCAGGCACTCGTCGACATCGAGCCCCGTGAGCTCTGACCAGGCCCGATTCAGGAAGGACCATCGGCCCTCGCGATCGATCTGGAAGACCACCTCCTTGAGATGGGAGATCAGGCCCTGGTAGCGGTGCAGTTCCTGAGTGT
>JAYREN010000075.1:0-13737 GCA_041908845.1 Holophaga sp.
AGAGGCCTACCGTCACCCGTGCGGGAGCGTCGGTGGAAACAGACGAAAGCCCCGAGGACCGCCTGGGACCCTACCTGGACGCCCTTCAGTCCGGCGGCGTGGGCAGCCGCCGGGCCGCTGCCGAAGGGCTGCGCCGTTCCGCACAGCTGGGGGACGAAGCCTACCTGCTGGAGGCCCTGGCCCGGTGTCCAGAGAGCGCCCGCTTCGCCCTGGTGGGGGCCTTGGGTGGCGTCGGCGGCGCCGATTCCCTGCCCGCGCTGCTGGCTTTGCTGGAGGACCCCTTCGCCCGGGTCGAAGCCGCCGAGGCCGCAAGCCTCGTGGCCCTTCGGGCGGGGCAGGAAGGGCCGACGCTGGCCGCCCTGAGGGAGCCGGGTCTGGGCGCCTCCTGGCGTTGGGCGCCCCGGGCCCGTTTGGGGGATGAGGCCTGGGTCAAGGCCCTCCGGGTGGAGTGGGCCGGGCTTTCGGCGACCCTGCGCCTGCAGGCCCTGGGGGCGGCGCGTCAGTTGCCCGATGCCCTGAGGGCGGACCTCAAGGCCGCCTTCGCCTTGGAAGTCCAGCGGGCCGGCGGCCACCTAAAGCCGGCCTGGGACTCACTCTGAAAAGAGACCCACGAAGGAGGTCGAGTCCCATCTTTCGCGCGTAGAGGTCACGAGCTCTGCGTGGGCACCTGCGAACAAGGCGCTCCACAGGGCCGCGCGGCCTTCCTGTGTGGCCATGGAAGCGAGAGGCAGGGCGAGGTGTGTCTCGTGGTCCCAACCCAACTGCCGATTGAGGCGGTGGAGGCGCCGCAGTAGCTCACCCTGGGAGACCCCCTCCAGGAAAAGGGTGTCGGCATTCAGGTCATGCTCCCGATCGTGGTAGGCCTGCCGCCCGCCCTCGTCATTGAACCGAGCCCTGCCGGAGATGGCTGCATCCATCGTCGGCCCTGCGGGATCCCACCGCAGGCCGCAGCAGGCGGCAGCAACTTCGGAGATCCAGTCCCAGGGCGTCCCCGTATCTGAAAACACGGAATCCGCAGCGTGGAGTTGGGCCATGAGGCCCAGCGCCACCCCTTCGGCGCGGTTCCGGAACTGGAAATAATCCAGGGTGCCCCATCCCGGCGCCGTGAGGGCAGGCCGCTCCTGGAGTCTTGCGGCGCGCTGGATGAGCAGGTGGCGGAGGGTGGCGGTCATTTCGAACTCTCCGCCTTGGATGCCGCTTCTCAGATCCTGGCCACGAAGGCGCCGACGTTGAAGAATTCCCATTGGGCCATGAGGGGGCGAACCTTGGGCACCTCGACCACTTCCTTGAACCCGGCGGCATGCAGGGCCTTCACCCAGACTTCGGGGGTGAGGAAACCGTAGGCAGGGCGCAGATCGGGATCGAGGGCGACATCCGTGAAACCGGCCATGAACTGGAAGGCGAATTCGAGATAGATGGGGCGGGCCAGATCGGGTTTCAGGCATTCGCCGAGCACCAGGCAGCCACCGGGACCCAGGTGGCGCCGCAGATTCCCCAGGGTGGCCTGGAGATCCTGGGCCACGTGCAGCACGTTCACGCCGAGGATCGTATCGAAGGTGGCTCCATGAAGGCCCTGCTCATCCAGAGCCTTGTTGAGATCCAGGCTGGCGAAGGTGAGGGGCAGGCCCGGGGCCAGTTCCTTCAGGCCGCGCTGGGCTCGGCGAAGAAATGTGGGGGCCACATCGGTGAAGCGGTAATCCGCGATCTGCCCGAGAAAGCCCTCCTCCTGGCCACGCAGGGAAAGGAACTGAGCGAAGGACCCGGCCCCACCCCCCAGTTCGAGGATGCGACAACCGTTTCGGAGATTGGGACGGAGAGCGGCGTAGGCGAACAGGTTGTTGGCCCGATAGATCTGGTTCTCGTTGCGGAAGTATTCGAGCCATAGCGGGTACGCGCTCATATCGAAGAGCAGTTCCTCCCCGTGGCGGCCCTCGGTGAAGTAAGGCAGGACCTTTTGACGCACGGCATCCAGCAGGTCCAGGTTCTTGAGATGGCCTGGGGCCATTTCTTCCGCGAGCTCCCGCAGCGTGGCGAGATCCCTGTCGAAATCCGGCAGAGTGTGAAGGTGCCATCGTCCGTCGAGGTGCTCCAGGAAACCTTCCTCGGTAAGGAAGGCCAGCATCCAGGCGGCGGGTCGACGGGATTGGGGGTGGAGATCCGTGAGCAGTTCTTCCAGGGTGGCGCCGCGCCGCAGGCGGGCTTCCCAGCCGAGGTCCAGGGCCAGCATGAGCGTGAGCCGGGCCGTGTAGGCCTCGGAGACGAAGTGAAGGCCCGCGAAGGAACGGGTGAGCAGGTCCTCCACGAGGCGCTGCTCCGTGGGCGCGAGTCCCAAGCCCGCTGGGGCCCCAACGGTTTGGAGGCGCTGGTCCAGGGCCGCGCGGATCATTCCATGATTTCGCTGAGGCTGCGGCCGCCGTGGATGCGGAGGATCGCGTCGCCGAAGATCCGGGCGGTGGAGAGCACCTTGAGCTGCGGGATGGCGGCCAACTTCTCCTTGGGCACGGGGATGGTGTCCGTGACGATCAGCTCGTCCAGGCCGGCGTTCGCCAGCACCTCGGCGGCATTGCCGGACAGGATGGGGTGGGTGATGCCCACGCGCACCTTGGCGGCGCCGAATTCCCGCAGGATCCGGGCGGCCTCCTTGATGGAACCTCCGGTGGCGATCTCGTCATCGAAGATGATGCAGTCCTTGCCGCGCACATCGCCGATGAGGGCCACGCTCTGGGCCTGCTCGTTGTCGTCGTACCGGCGCTTGTCGATGATGGCCATGGGCAGGCCCAGGCGCTTGGCCATGTGGCCCGCGAACTTGGCGGCGCCGGCGTCGGTGGCCACCACCATGGAATTGGCAGTGTCCGAGGTCTTGAAGTAGTTCACCAGGATGGGGGTGGCCAGAAGCTGGTCCGCGGGAATGCGGAAGAAACCCAGGATCTGCGGGGCGTGCAGCGTCATGGTAAGCACGCGGTCCGCGCCCGCGGCCTGCAGCAGATCGGCTACCAAACGGGCCGTGATGGAGATGCGGCTCTCGTCCTTCTTGTCGCTGCGCACATACGGGTAGTAGGGCAGCACGGCGGTGATGCGGGCGGCCGACGCGAATTTCAGCGCGTCGATCATGATGAGCATCTCCAGCAGGTTGTCACTCACGGGGGGACAACTGGTCTGGATGACAAAAACGTCCGCTTCGCGGACGTTTTCATCGATCTTGACCTTGATGTTCTCGTTGGTGAAACGGGAGATCCGGGACTTGCCCAGGGGCATGCCGATGTGGGCCGCGATGCCGGACGCCAATTCAGGATGGCTGGAACCCGCGAAAACCTTCATTTCACCAAACATGACGACCCCCGAAACGCCAGTCTACCGTTCCGCCTGATGGATTGCAGCGGACGAGGTCACAGTGAGGCGCAATGACCGGGATTTGCCCAGCGGACACGTGGGGAGCACGAGGGGGACAAGGGCTCCCGTGTCCGCGAGCCAAGCGAGCGGGAGCGCGCACTGAGCGCGATCCACGGGAAGCGAGCACCGTGAGCGGGCGGTCCCCCTCGTCTATGATCAGACGCTTCCCCCGCCTACCCTCTGGATCCGGGCCCCCAGGGCCTGCAACTTTCGCTCTAGGCCCGCGTAGCCGCGATCCAGATGATAGATCCGGTCCACGGTGGTCTGGCCCTGGGCTACGAGGCCCGCGATGACCAGGGTGGCGCTGGCCCGGAGATCCGTGGCCATGACCGTGCAGCCCTGGAGGGCGCAGGGGCCCGCCACGATGGCCGTGGGACCGTCGATGCGGAGATTGGCCCCCAGGCGTTCCAGCTCCATGGCGTGCTGGAAGCGGTTCTCGAAGATGGTCTCCTTGATGACGCTGATGCCCGAGGCCTGGGTCAACACGGCCATCACCTGGGCCTGGAGATCTGTGGGAAAGCCGGGATAGGGCGAGGTGGCCATGTCGCGGGCCCGAAGTCGCTGGCCGGGTTCCCGCTGGATGCGCAACTGCATACCGTCCTGGCCCTGACGCTCGGTGAAGGCGCAGCCGCAGCGCTCCAGCAGATCGATGAGCGAACGGAGGTGTTCGGGAATGACGCGGTCCAGCACCACGTCGCCCCCGGCCGCCGCCACGGCGCAGAGGAAGGTGCCCGCCTCGATGCGATCCGCGATCACGGCATGTTCACACCCATGCAGGGCCGCGACCCCGTGGATCGAGAGCACGGGGCCGCCTATGCCTTCGATGGAGGCACCCATCTTCACCAGCAGATCCGCCAGATCCGTGATCTCCGGCTCCTGGGCGGCATTGCGCAGTACCGTGGTGCCTTCGGCCAGCGCAGCGGCCATCAGCAGGTTCTCCGTTGCGCCGACGCTCACCTTCTCGAAGGTGTGGTCCATGCCCTTGAGCTTGCCGCCGGGGACATGGGCCTCCACGTAGCCCCGGTCGATGACGATCTCCGCACCCATTCGCTCGAGAGCCTCCAGATGCAGGTTCACGGGGCGGGAGCCGATGGCGCAGCCGCCGGGAAGGCTCACGGAGGCCTTGCCGAAGCGGGCAAGGAGGGGCCCCAGCACCAGGATGCTGGCCCGCATCGTCTTCACCAGTTCATAGGGGGCGCGCAGGTCGCCCTGCCCAAGGTTTTCGGCGCAGAGGGTGCCCGTGAGCTCGAAGCCTTCCGCGTCCTTCTCGAGGCTGGCCGAGCAGCCCAAGGCCTGGAGCACCTTCACCATGGTGCGGATATCCGAAACGGCGGGGAGGTGGCTGAAGGTAATGGGCTCCGGCGTCAGCAGGGAGGCCGCCAGACAGGGGAGCGCGGCGTTCTTGGCCCCCGAAACCATCACATGCCCGTGGAGGGGCACTCCGCCTTCAATGACAAGCCGATCCATTCCCCGCTCCGTTTCCGAGTCCTCAGCTTAACGGATCGGTTCAGCCATGCCGAGAATCCTGCCCCGGAAGGCGCTCCGGGGCAGGGGGCCCCAGGCCCTGGAATCTCGACTATCCGGGCGGTTGTCCCCCAGGACCAGGTAGCCCCCCCCGGCCTGCCAGGGGCCCGCGCTGCCCCTCTCGGGCTGGTGGACGTAGGGTTCGTTCAGAGGGCGCCCCTGGTGCAGAACCTCGCCTTCGAGAATCTCCAACCCTTCACCGGGAAGGGCCAGCACGCGCTTGAGCGAGGGGCCATCCGGGGTATCCAGCAGCCACACCTGCCGGCGCTCCGGGGTGCCGGCGGCCCAGCCCCGGATCACCCACAGGATCTGTCCGCTGCGGAGGGTGGGCTCCATGCTCCGGCCCTGCACGCGCACGGGATGGACCAGGGCCAGGGGCGATAGCGCCAGACCCAGGGCGAGGAGGGGGATCCAGAATTTCACAGGATCCTCCGGGGTCAGCCGAGGCAGGTGAGGCGCCGACCGCTGCCATCCGTCAAGGACACGGAGGCGAGACGCGCAGTGGCGGGCACTTTGGGGGCCAGCTCCGCCAAGATTTTTTCTGCCAATTCCATCGGTCCTGGCAGACCCAGGTCCGAAAGCAACCGACCCTGGAGGGGCGTCAGGAGTTCATCCAGGGCCGCCTCCAGATCCCGGAAATCCATGACCACATCGAAAGCGTCCAAGCCGATGCGCTCGGTGAGCACCTCCACACGGTAGTCGTGGCCCTCCCATCGGCCATCCCCGTGTCGAAAAACCACGGAAAGGGGACGCTCCACGGCGGCCTGGAAACAGAGGTGAGAAGCGGGAGTGGGACCGGCCATGGTCCGATTCTGACAGCGCTCCGGGTAAACTGGAGCATCAGCGAGTTGGAGACCCTATGCGTGATTTTTCGACCCAGGCCGCCAGGCCGGATGTAGAGCGCGAAGACCTGGATTTCGATGTGCTCTTTGTGGGTGGCGGCCCCGCCAACCTGGCGGGCCTTTGGACCCTCCTGGACCTCATCGAAACCCACAATGCCCGGGAGGGAGTCCAGAAGCTCGAGGGCTTGACCATCGGACTCATCGAGAAGGCCGATGAGATCGGGGATCATGCCTTTTCCGGGGCGGTGCTGGATCCCATCGCCCTCAAGGAGCTCTGTCCTGACTTCATGAAGCGGGGCTTCCCCTCCGAGGGACTGGTGGGGAAGGAGGAAGTCTGGCTGCTCACCAGCGAGCGCAGCGGCTTCAAGCTCCCCGTGCTGCCGCCCTTCCTGCACAACCATGGCGGCCACATCGTGTCCCTCTCCCGCATGGTGCGGTGGATGGCAGCCCAGCTCGAGGCCCGCGAAGTGCCGGGGGTGGACGTCATGCTCCTGCCGGGCTTCGCGGGGCTCAAGGTGCTCTGGGAGGAGGGCCGCGTGGTGGGCGTCCAGACCGCCGACAAGGGCGTGAACGCCGACGGAACGCCCCGCACCAACTTTGAGCCCGGCAACAATCTGCGGGCCAAGGTGACGGTCTTTGGCGAAGGCCCTAGGGGCCACCTGGCTCGGGAACTGGAAGAGGTGCTGGGGCTGCAGCGGGACGCTGCCAGCCCGCAGGTCTACGAGACAGGCGCCAAGGAGATCTGGGAGATCCCCGAGGGCCGCGTGCCGGAAGGCTTCGTCCTGCACAGCACGGGCTGGCCCATGAACGACGGTGAGAGCGGCGGTTCCTTCGTCTACAAGATGGCTGGGAATTACCTGGCCGTGGGGTACGTGCTGAGCCTGGATTCGGCGGATCCCTTCCTGGATGCCCACTTGGCGCTCCAGAAGTTCAAGACCCATGCCCGCATCAAGGAACTCCTGGAGGGCGGCAAGCTCGTGCAGTACGGCGGCAAGGCCCTGGCCATCGGCGGTTGGAACTCCATGCCGCGCCTGGCCTTCGCGGGGGGGATGCTGGTGGGCGACGCCGCCCAGATGGTGAACGCCGCCCGGCTCAAGGGCATTCATCTGGGCATGAAGGGCGGCATGGAGGCCGCCGAGACCATCCTGGATGCCCTGGTGGAAGATGATTTCTCCGAGGCGAGCCTGATGCGTTACGCCACGGCCTACCTGGAATCCTGGGCCGGGGAGGAACTAAAAGCCGCCCGCAACTTCCACCGGATCGTGGCCCATGGCCTCACCCCTGTAGCCGGTGTGAAGCTCGGCCTCAGTCTGCTCACGGATGGCTGGGTGCCTGGGGATCCGCTGCCCTCACCGGTGGATGCCACCACCACCGAGACCACGGAACGCTTCTACGGCAAGGCGGGGCTTCGCCGGGACGGGCTCGATCTGGGTGTGAAGTTCGACGGCCAGCGCCTCTACACGAAGCTGGATGACGTTTATCTGGCCGGAGTCATGCACGACGAGCACCAGCCCGCCCATCTCAAGATCGTCAAGGGCGATGCGGTCTGCGTCACCTGTTTCGAGACCAAGGGTTCCCCCTGCACGGTGTTCTGCCCCGCCCAGGTCTACGAGATGCACCCGGATGCCAAGGGCCAGGTGGCCAAGGTGGAGATCGCCTTCTCTAATTGCGTCCACTGCAAGACCTGCGACATCAAGTGTCCAGAAGGCAACGTGGTCTGGACGCCCCCGGAAGGCGGCGGCGGACCGAAATACACTCTCTGCTAGGAGCCGAAATGCTGGACCCGCGCTTGCTCGAGATTCTCTGCTGTCCTGCCGAACACGAGGGAAAGGCCTGTCACGGGGATCTGGAGGAGCGGGCCGATGGCCTGCGCTGCAGGGCCTGCGGGCTGCTCTACCCCATCGTGGACGGGATTCCCGTGATGCTGCCGGACGAGGCGACCAGGGTGGAAGCATGAAACTGGAACGGAGTCGGGCCAAGGCCCTGCTGGAAAAGATCCGGGACCGCAAGGTGGCGGTGCTGGGTGACCTCATGCTGGACGAGTACCTCTACGGCGAAGTGAACCGCATCAGCCCGGAGGCTCCCGTGCCCATCATCCGGGTGCTGCGGGAACAGGCTGTGCTCGGCGGCGCCGCCAACGTGGCCGCCAACCTCAAGGCCATCGGGGCCGAGCCGTACCTTGTGGGCACGCTCCAGAACGACGCAGCCGGTCGCCGCCTGCTAGACCTGCTCACCCGGGAGGAGATCGGAGTCGAAGGGGTGGTTCTCGACCCTGCCCGACCGACCACCATCAAGACCCGGGTCATCGCCCAGCAGCAGCAGATGCTCCGAATCGACCGAGAGGAACCGAGCGAGATCCAGGATGGGGCCGTGGATGGGCTCAGGGCCAGCCTTGAGAGAGCCCTGGAAGGTGCTGAGGTGCTCATCGTCTCCGACTACGCCAAGGGTGTAGTCGGGAGGAGGATCATGGAGATCGTGCGGGAGCTCTGCGGGACTCTGGGGCTGCCCTGGATCGTGGATCCCAAGCCCGCCCACCGGGCTTACTACCAGGGCGCGACCCTGCTGACGCCCAACGCCAAGGAACTCGCGGAGCTGGCCGGTTTTCCGGCCCAGTCCGACGAAGATGTGATCCGTGCGGGGCTTCGCCTGAGGGAGGAACAGGGCCTGGGTGGACTCCTGGTGACCCGAGGCGAGAAGGGCATGGCGCTCTTTACGGAGGATTTCCAACGAAAGGCTCCCTGGTGGATTCCCACCGTCGCCCGGGAGGTCTTCGATGTCAGCGGCGCCGGCGACACCGTGATTGCCGTGTTCAGTGCCGCCATCGCCGCAGAGGCAGACTGGCAGGATGCCGCCATGCTCGCCAATGCCGCCGCCGGAGTGGTGGTCGGCAAGATGGGCACCGCCACGGTCACACCCCAGGAACTCCTGGCGGGCTTCCAGGAGCAGGAAGCGAATTGATGCCTACTCCGCGAACGCCAGACTCAGCACGACATGCGTGCCCGTCGGCAGGCGCTGAAGCACTCTTGAAAAATTCAGGTCGAAGGTCTCAGTTTCCCCGGGGGCCACGCCGGTAATCTTGCTGCCGCCGGTGGCCACGCCCAGCAGGCGGCCCTCTTCATCGAGAACAGCCACGGCGAAATTGGGCATCCGGGATCGTTTGCCCGTGTTGGTGACCTCGATCTGGGCCCGAGTGCCGAATTCCGCACCCTTCAGGAGGCCCGAGCGGAGCTCCCGGCGATTGAAGAAGATGGTGTTGAGTTTCAGGCCATCGATTTCGGTCTTGAGGGGCAGGATGGTATCCCACTGGTAGGGGAACTTCTGACTGAAGAAGCCCAGAGGCTTCAGTCCCTCAACCTTGGGAACTACCGTGGGGGCGGATGGTGGGGTGGCCGGAAGGCTGAAGAGCAGGGGAAGGATCAGCGGGAACATGGGCACCTTAGTTGCGATTGGACATCCAGCCGAAGAGCCCCTTCTTGACGGGAGCCGTGTCTAGCCCCCCAGGCGCGTCCAGAGTTGGGCCTAGGTTGGTCTGGGCGGACATGCGGCGAACCCGTTCGAAAACAGGACGAAGAGAGGGCACCTTGCCGGCCTCGATCCAGTTCTCACTGAACTGGCGGGCCACCATGTGCCAATCCTGCACCCGTCCCTGCTCGATCCAGGTGGTGATGTGTTCGAGGGTGACGTTCTGGAAGGTGTCCTGACCCACCTGAACCTTGAGGAGATTCGGATCACCGCCGTGGGCACCGACATTCATGTCGGAGGGTGTCGGCGCCTGGGGAGTGAAGGCAGGACGGGTCGAGGCCAGCGAGGGGATCGCCACCGTAGGGGCTTCGGAAGGCGGTACGCCGCCCGTGGCACCGGCGGCCATGGCGGCCTGGAGCTCCGAAGAACTCAGGCGAACGGTGCTGCCCATGCCTGAAGGCTTGGGGAACTCGATTCGAGGCTCGGACGAGCGGCCCGCCAGATCCTTGGTGGGGGTCCCCCCCAAGGTGTGCTCGAGGGCATCGAGGGTGGCCTCTACATCCATGGAGTTGCCCTTGCCCGTGTTGCGTCGCTCCGAGATCGGCGCGGGGCCATCGCCGAGGAGTTTGGCAATGGCGTCCTTGGCGGAGGAAAACCCTCCGCCTTCGGTGGTCTCGTCGCTGGAAGGCGCAAGCTCCGAGGCGGGGGGGTCGATGACCAGCGTCTTTTCCAGGATTTCGTCCTCGGTGCCCTCCAGGTCGCCCAAGGTGAGGGCGGAGTCCTCGAGGGAGACCTCCTGGGGCGGTTCGGACACAGGTGTGGGCTCGCCCGCGAGGGCCATGTCCAGTTCCAGGAGATCCTCGGGGTTGATCCCCTCCAGGGTCTCCGTGGCGGAGGTTTCGGCCAGGCTGGGAGCAGGCGGCGTCAGGAGTCGCTGAACCGCCTCTTCGATGTCGAAGACGCCTTCGCACTGGAAACAGCGGGCCCGGCGTATGCCCAGACGGACCCTCTCGGGCCGAAGCCCGTAATGGGTGAAACAGCTTGGACAGCTGAGGGATTCGAGCACGGTCGACTCCGAAGGCATTTGCACAAGGATAGGCGCATTCGGGAGAAACTGCAGCGTATTGGAGCCGCGGTTATGCTCGATAGGAGTCTGGAGGCGGTTTGGCGGGCGTATTCATTACCATCGAAGGCGTGGAGGGTTCCGGGAAATCCACTCAGCTTCGGCGCCTGGAAGCGAGGCTGGAGGCCAATGGCCTTCCTGCGGTTTTTTCGAAGGAGCCAGGCGGCACGGCCTTGGGCAGAGAGCTGCGGTTTCTTCTGCTGGCGCCCCATGCCAGCGGAGAGACTTGGTGTCCCGATGCGGAACTGATGCTCTTTTACGCCGATCGCGCCCAGCATGTGGCCAGGCTTATCCGGCCAGAGCTCGCAACAGGAAAGATCGTGGTGGTGGACCGCTTCGAGGACTCCACCCGGGCCTACCAGGGGGCCTCGGGGGTGAGTGAAGAGGCCCTGCGATGCTTGCGCGAGCTCGTGCTAGGCACCTTCTCACCAGATCTCACCCTGGTGCTTGATATGGAGCCCGAGGTTTCTCTGCGGCGGGTGGCGACCCGCAACGGGGCCCTCGGAGAGGCATTCAAGGAGACCCGCTTCGATGGGGAGACCTTGGCTTTCCATCGCAGAGTGCGGGCCCGATTCCTGGACATCGCCCGCCAGGAGCCCGAGCGGGTGCGAATGATCGCCGCCGACGCCGATCCCGATAGCGTCGAACAGGCCATCTGGGTCGAAGTCGCTCCCCGTCTCCTTCGAGCCGGGTTCCGGGTGAACTGATGTTCGACCCCGGAATCCAGGGCCACCTCGTCATTCGCCAGCGCCTCTGGGAGCGGGTGCGAGAGGGGAAACTCCCCGGTTCGCTCCTGCTGACGGGGCCCGATGGCATCGGCAAGCGCCGGGTCGCCCTGGAACTCGCCCAGCGGGAACTCTGTTTCCGGCGGAGCGCCTGCGGTCTTTGCGAAGGCTGCAAACCCTTCAAGGCCGATCCCCTGCCTGTGGAACTTCCCAACCTGCTTCGCATCGCCCCGGAGGGCAAGGCGGGCCTGATCCGCATCGGGGCAATTCGCGAAGACGATCTGGTGGAGGGTGGCGTCATCCGCTGGGCTCACCAGGCCTCCCTCCCCGGCACCCACCGTTGGATCCTGGTGGAAGATGCCCATCGTCTGAATGGTTCCAGCGCCAACATGCTCCTGAAAATCCTGGAGGAACCCCCGCCCGGGACGCACTTCCTACTGGTGACCCACCGGGCCGAGGCCATGCTCCAGACCATTCGTTCCCGGTGTGAGCGGATCCCGCTGAAGGCGCTGGAGCCTGAAGAAACATGGAGGGTCGCCTCGGGGGCGGGCTGGGAGGCAGGGGATCGGGAGCGCTGGACCGCTCTTTCGGCGGGCACCCTGCGCTATCTCGATCCCGCCGATTTCGCCCTGGCGGTGGCCCGCCTGGAGGCTTGGCTCTCCCTGGCGGCAGGCACCGCCTTCGCGGCCGGCGCGGGTCCGCTTCTGCCGGACAAGAATTCCACCCTGGCCCAAAGCGAACAGATGGCCCAGGGCCTGGATCTGCTCCTGAGGATCCTGGCGGATGCGGGGCGCCTTCGGGAGGGACGGCGCCCCGGCCTGGAGCCCTGGCGTTCTGGGATCGAGGCCCTGGCCCAGTCTCCCCTGGACCTCAGGCGTCCCGCCGAAGCAATTCACGAGGCCCAGCGTCATCTAGTCAGGAACCCCTACGCCGAATCCATGCTGCGGGAGATCGCCCAAACCCTGAAGGGCTGACCTGAGCGAGGGCGGACCGCCCGATCACCTCGCCAGTACGACCCGAGCCTTGCCTTGGGCCTTGGCCTGCAGAAGGGCCTGGTCGGCCCGCTCCAGCAGATGCTCGGCCCCGTCCGCATGGGCGGGATAGGACGCGATGCCGATGCTCGTGGAGACGGGCACATCGCATTTCCCCACCTGGACGGGCGTCTCCATGAGCCGCTGCAGAAGCCGTTCGCCCATCTTGGCGGCGCCCAGGGTCGTGGTGCCGGGTATCACGATGCAGAATTCGTCTCCCCCGTAACGGTAGAGGCGATCCTGGGCGCGGATGATTCGCTGGGCCTCCAGAGCCACATGGGTGAGCACGCGGCTGCCGGTGGGGTGCCCGAACTGGCTGTTGAGGGCCTTCAGGTTGTCCACATCCAGGAAGAGCAGGGAAACGGCCTCGCTTCGGGTGGCGGCCTCGCGGATGATTTGTGGAAGATCGGTTTCCAGGGCCCGACGGTTCCGTGCCACGGTGAGATCGTCTTGAAAGGAGAGGGTCTGGCTAAGTTCCAGGTTCCAGGCGTTGACCAGGAGGTCCTCCACATCCTTGATCCAGGCCAAAAAGTGTTCGGCCTCGCCCTGGGGCTCCTTCAGGCGGAGGATGCCGATCTGATGGCCCGGACAGAGGGGCCAGGCCTGCCCCTGGCGCACGAGTTCGGCGGCCTCGCGATGACTGAGGGGGGCCTCGGGGAATCCCTCACCGCAGCGCTGGAAGTAGGCTTCCTCCTGACGGATCCAGATGGCGCCATGGCGAGCACCGGAGAGTTGCTCCGCCCGCACGAGCACCAGTCGCAGCAGTTCATCCAGGGTGGCGAGATGGAGCATCTGGCGCAGCCAGCCCTCGCTGCCCAGATCCCGCTGCTGTACATGCAGGAGGGCCGAATGGACCGTCTCCAGAGGCATGGATTGGCGCAGCACCCAGCCGGCCCGCCGGGCCAGCACATCGCTCACTTCTTCCGGGGTGGCGTCGCGCACCCACCAGAGGATCTCCAGGGCCTGTGGCGGGATGAGGCGGGGATCCGGTCGGTCGGCCACGATGAGGACCGTGCCACGGCCCTCTCCCTCGTGAATCCGGAAGCCCCATTGTTCGAGGGCCCGCCGCAGCAGGGGGGCACCCTCGGCCCGGTGGAGTTCCATCCAGAATACGTCCGCCATGGCTGTCCTTAGTCGAGGGCGGCTTCAAGCCGTGCAGCCAAACGCTGAAGATGGGAACCCAGGGGTTCCAGCGCGGCTCTCGCATCCTTGCCGCCTCGCTCGGCGCGCACCCAGCGCTTCAGCAGGTTCAGGGCCTGGGAATCACGCACACCCAGGGGCTTGGTTGTCTGGATCAGCTTGTGGGCGGCGCGGGCGCGATCGGGGGATTCCCTGGGTATCTCCATCAGGCTCTCGCAGAGTTTCCGGGCCTCCCGGGCCGTGGTGAGATCCAGGCGGATGAGGGGCACCCGCGCGTTGATCCGAAGCAGGAACACATCGAGGAAGCGAAGCAGCTCCCCCACCAGCTCCGAACCCTCTCGCAGGGCGGCCTCGATGTCCTCGGGGCTGTCCAGCACTCGAATGAACTGCTGGGTGAGACGATCGAACTCCTGGCGATCCTGGGTGCGGATCAACAGGAATTCGGGGCTGCGGCGGAAGGAGGCCACTTGATTCTGGGCCTGGCCCAGGGCCAGGGCCAA
>JAYREN010000076.1:0-13353 GCA_041908845.1 Holophaga sp.
CATCCAGAAGAGCGGCTCCTGGTTCTCCTACAAGGACAGCCGCCTGGGTCAGGGTGCCGAGAACGTGAAGAAGCTCTTCCTCGACAACCCCGAACTGGCGGACGAGGTCGAGAAGCAGATCCGGGAAAAGCTCGGGCTCCGGGGCAGCCAAGCCTGACGCGAAAAGACCGCGACTCCTGGGCCGGAGGGTGCAAGCCCTCCGGCCCAGGCCGTTTTAGATGCAGTACGTGGCACCCCCCAGGGCGAGCTGTCGGTCCGCCAGCTCCTTCAGGGTACGGCGCACCAGGACCTCCGAAACCACCTGGCCGAGCTGGGTCCAGACTTCTTCCGCGGCGGAGGGTACTCCGTGGATATGCGTGGCGTCTGCCGTGGGCGCGAATAGCTCGCCCTCGAGGGCGAGGACGATATCCAGCAGGGTGATGCGGGCCGGATCCTTGGCCAGGGCGTAGCCCCCGCTGGGGCCCCGAACGGCGCGCACGAGGCCGGCGGTCTTGAGGCCGCCGATCAGCACGTGAATGTACTTGGCGGAAAGCTCCTGGTGCTCGGCGATGACATCCACCATGACCGGCCCCTGGCCCCAGTGGCGGGCCAATTCCATCATCACCCGCAGACCGGAACGCCCTTTGGCGGAAACCTGCATGGGGAACCTCCCTGGGCCGAGGGAAGCCTCGCCCGAATTTAATTATTCCATAACTTCTGGTATTTACTTGACAATAAAAATGAGGCCCTTCAGACTCGATCCTGGCCCAGCCTCCTGGCGGGTCTTCAACCCGAACACGAAGGACCCCAAATCCACTCCCGAAAGGAGCCCCCATGCCCCGCCCCAATCGTGTCGATCACGCCTATGAACTCATCGGCCAGACCCCCGTGGTCCGGCTCAACCGCATCGTGCCCGAGGGCAGCGCCACCATTTTCGTGAAGCTGGAAAGCGCGAACCCCGGCGGCAGCGTGAAGGATCGCATCGCCCTCGCCATGATCGAGGATGCCGAAAGGCGCGGCGTGCTGAAGCCCGGCATGAAGCTGCTGGAAGCCACCAGCGGCAACACGGGCATCGGCCTGGCCTTCGTGGCCGCCGCCAAGGGCTACGGCATCACTCTGGTTATGCCAGACACCATGACCGTGGAACGCCGCTCGCTCCTCAAGGCCTATGGGGCCGAACTGGTGCTCACGCCGGGCTCCGGCGGCATGAAGGGCGCCGTGGACAAGGCGGAAGAACTGGCGGCTTCGGGCCAGGGCTATTTCCTGGTGCGCCAGTTCGATAATCCGGCCAATCCCGAGGTGCATCGGCGCACCACGGCCCTGGAGGTGCTGGAGCAGGTACCGGAACTGGACGCCTTCGTGGCGGGCATCGGCACGGGCGGCACGATTACTGGCGTGGGCGAGGTGATCGCCCAGCGGAAACCCGGCACCCTGGTGGTGGCCGTGGAGCCCATCGATTCCCCCCTGCTGACCCAGGGCAAGGTCGGCCCCCACAAGATCCAGGGCATCGGGGCCAACTTTGTCCCGACCATCCTCAACCGCGAGGCCTACACCCGGATCGAGGACGTGGCCTACGAGGATTCCCTGCGTATCGCCCGTCGCCTGGCCCGGGAGGAAGGACTGCTCACGGGCATTTCCACCGGCGCCATCGTCCATGCCGCCCTCAAGGTCGCCGCCGAATTGGGCGAGGGAAAGACCGTGGTGGCGGTGCTCTGTGACACCGGCGAGCGCTACTTGAGCCACCCGCTCTTCCTGGAGATCGACGGCCCCGGGAGCTGAGGCAGGACATCCTCGAACACGAGAAGCGCCTGTCTCCAGGCGCTTCTCGTTTCTGACTTCAAACGGCGAAATGCGGGTTCTGGAGCCAGCCTTCCAGGCCTTCGATGACATCTCGAACGCCGGGGCCGAAGCGGGCATTGCTCAGCCAGTCGATGTTCCGGGGGAGGTTATCCAGGGCGGCGCGCACCCGGTAGCGATGGCCCAGCTCGGCCCGGGGGATGGCGTTGGGGCTAAGCTCTTCCCGGGTCTGGAAGGGCTGGGAGAGGGCGGGAAGCCACTGCTTCAGGCGCTTCTCAGTCCAGTCCCAATCCTTGACCTCTTCGGGGTGGGGATCTTCCCAGAGGGCAGAATCGCCGATGAAGCTGCGAAGCTGCATGCGATCCACGGGCGCGCAGCCCTTGTCGATCCAGCTGGGCACCAGGGTTCCGAGGTAGGGGCGGCCCGAGGGGGGATCGATGAGGAAGCCGAAGCCGTCGTGATAGGGAGGCAGGATGGCATGGCGACTATGCCAGAGCTTGACGGAGGTGTAGGGAATCGAGGCCAGGGCATCCGCGCTGGCGCTGGCGTGGGGCGCAAGCAGAGTGGCCGCCTCGAAGGCGGGAAGGGCGAGGATCACTCGATCCGCATCCACGCTGTGGCCCTCCGCATGGGCCCGCCAGCCGCCATCCGGTAGCGGTTCCAAGGTGCGGGCCCGAAGACCGGAATGGACCCGGGGCAGCAGCGAGGCCAAGCGCAGGGTCAGCGCGCCCATGCCGCCTTCGGGCACCATGAGGTGGCTGATTCCGCTCTTGCGCACGCCGTTGAAGAGGCTGCCGAAGGATTCCCACTTCTTGAGCATGGGGATGGCATCGATGCTGAGGAGATGGGGGGGGGTGGCGAGGATGCCCGCCACCATGGCCGGGAGAAGCTCCTCGGCCATGCCGCGACCGGCACGACGGGCGATGAAGTCGGAGAGGCCCTCTTCGGGTTCCGCGGGTCGCACCGGCTGGAAGGGTTCCAGGAACATGCGGAACTTGGTGGACCACCGCATCAGGTCACTGGTGATGAGGCCCACGGGATGGGCGGGCACGGGGATGAGGCGACCCTCCTTGCCCACCCATCGGGCGCCCTTGCCGGGGCTCTTGAGGGGGAGTTCCAGCTTCTTGAAGAGCCGGTCGGCGGGGCTGTTCGCCCGCACGAGAATGCCCTGGGGGCCCTTCTCCACGCGGCCTGGACGACCGTCCTCCGTGGGCCAGGGGAGGGTCTGCACCCAGCCGCCGAGGGCGGAATCCGCCTCCCAGACTTCCACGGCTTCGCCGCGTCCGTGGAGATGCCAGGCCGTCAGAAGGCCCGTGATGCCGCCGCCGAGGATGAGAGTGGTCATGGGGCCGTCCGTAGGAGAACCCCAGTCTAGCCGGGCAGGGCCTCCAGGGTTTTCCGAAGCAGGCACCGGATGAAGGCCGGATGTACGCCGGGGGCAGGAACGCGCAGGTACCGGGTGATGCCTACCTTCTCCGCCACCTCGCGGTACTCGATATCCAGCTCGTGCAGGGTCTCGATGTGTTCACCCACGAAGCTCACGGGCATGACCACCACCTCGCGCCCCGCCAGCTCCTGCAGCACGGATTCCAGGGCAGGGGCGAGCCATTCGATGGGACCCACCTTGCTCTGGTACCCCAGGCGGTAGCCGCCGGGAATGGCGCCCAGACGGGCCTGGAGGGCCTCCACCGTGGCGCGAATCTCCCGCTCGTAGGGATCCCCCGCTTGGATCTGCTTCACCGGTAGGCTGTGGGCGCTGAAGACCACCGTAGCGTTGGGCGCCTGGGCCAGCGTGGCGCGGAGGTTCTCCTCCATGCAGGCGAGGTAGTCGGGATCGGTGGCGTAGTGGAGCACGCCGGGCAGCATCTCCATGCCCACCGCCTTGGCTTCCCGCTCCAGCTCCACCAGGCTGGAACCCGTGGTGGCGCGACAATCGTGGGGATAGAGGGTGACCGGCAGCAGGCGCCGGATGCCCTGGGCCTTCAGGGAGCGCAGGAGGCCCGCGGCGCGGGGGCGGGTGTAGCGGAAACACAGGACGACCTTTTCCTGTCGCCCAACACCCCGCAGGGCATCGCGCAGCGCGCTGGCCTGGGCTGCCGATTCCCGCAGGATGGGACTGCCCCCGCCGATTTGCGCGTAGCGCCCCTGCACCGCCTTGAGCCGCGACCTAACGATGATCCGCGCGATGAGCGGCTGCAGCAGCGCCGGTCCCAGGCGGATGATGTCCCGGTCGTTGAAGAGATTGAGCAGGAACGGTTTCACATCCGAGAGCCGCAAAGGCCCGCCGAGGTTCATCAGGACGATAGCGGTATCTGTGGACATGGTGACTCCGGGAAACAGAAAAGATGTTCACCACAAAGAACACAAAGGGCACAGAGAAAAACAGACACAAAGTTTGAACGGAAAGGCACAAAGGAGGGTTGCCAACCAAAGGCTCAAATGGCGCAGCGCCCTGATGCGAGCCTGCCCTAGCGGTTACCTATACCCATCGAGCCCATTCGCCTTTGTGTCTTTCTTTTCATCTTCGTGCCTTCATTTCTTTCTTTGTGTCCTTAGTGCCCTTTGTGGTGAACAGTCCTTTTTTAGACCGTCCGACTGAATGCTGTGCTGGGCGCGAGTCGCTTGAGATAGGCGTCGAAGGGCATCACGAGGTTGCGCACGAAGCGCTTGCCGAGCTCGGTGACGAAGATGCCGTCCTCCCGGAGTTCCACGGTGCCCATGGGCACTTCCGCCTTCAATTCCTCGAGGGCCTCGGCGAAGTGGGTGGGGCCATCGACGCCCCACTTCTCCTGCAGCTCCGCCCAGCGCAGCTCGAAGCTGCCCATGATGTGGTGGATGACCCAGCGGCGCATCTGGTCCTCTTCTGTGAGGCGGAAACCCTTGTGGATGGCGAAGTGGCCCTCGGTGACGGCCCGCTCCCACTTGGCGAGGATCTTCTCGTTCTGGGCATAGACGCCACCAACATTGGCGATGGCGCTGGGACCAAAGCCCAGGCTGTCGCTCCCGGCCTGCACGGCGTAGCCCATGAAGTTGCGGATGAGGCGCCCGTCCTTCACGGCCTTGGCCAGCTCGTCGTCGGGCCGGGCGAAGTGATCCATGCCGATGGCGATGTAGCCGTGCTTCTCCAGGATCTCCGTGGCCATGAGCAGCAGGTCCAGCCGCAGCTCGGGCTGGGGCAGCGTCTCGGTGGGGATGGTGCGCTGGTGGGGCAGCATCTTGGGCAGGTAGGCGAAGCCGTAGATGGCCATGCGGTTGGGCGCGAGCTCCAGGGTGGACTCCAGGGTGCGGCGAAAGGTGTCCATGGTCTGGCCCGGCAGGCCGTAGACCAGATCCAGGTTCACGCCGCCGAAGCCGAGCTCCCGGGCCTGCTTTACCGTCGCGAGGGTCTGATCCCAGGTCTGACCCCGGGTGATGAGCTCCTGCACGTGGTCATCCAGATCCTGCACGCCGAAGGAGACGCGGTTGAAGCCCAGCTCCCTCAGGGCGGGCAGCTGGTCCGGCTGCAGGAAGGTGGGATCCACCTCGATGGCCACCTCGGCCCCCGGCAGCAAGGGAAAGCGTTCCGTGATGATGCGGAAGGCCCGCTGCAGCTCGGGCACCTTCAGGTACGTGGGCGTGCCGCCACCCCAATGCAGCTGGATGGCTTGGCGCCGCGCGGACAGATGGCGGGCCCAGAGTTCCACCTCGGCCTCCAGCGCCCGCAGATAGGCCTCCACGGGGGTGTACTGGGGACTCACCACCACGTTGCAGCCGCAGTACGAGCAGCGGCGCTTGCAGAAGGGGATGTGGGTGTAGATGGAGAGAGGGCGGGTGTCCTGGTTGGCACAGGCCAGGGCGGAGGCCAGTTCCTCTTCCGCAAAGTGCTCGGTCCAGGCCGGTGGCATGGGATAGCCGGTGTAGCGAGGTCCGGGGCGGTCGTAGTGCTTGACGAGATCGATCAGGGGAAGCTCAGACATCGCAGATCCAAACAGGAAGGTAAACAGGATGGACAGGAGTGGAATGACAAAAAGAGAGGGGAGCGGCGGGGGTTTCCTCAAAAGGCTTTGATGCTTGGAAAGGAGAAAAGGCTAATCCGTCCTAACCGCCTAGGCTCCAGTTCTTCCTGTCTTTCTTGTCCATCCTGTTAAACCACCTGTAGTTCTGTGGGCTATCCCTGTTTCACGGCCTCGATCACGGCGGCCAGCACCTCGGGATCGGTCTCAGGCAGCAGGCCGTGACCCAGGTTGAAGACGTGGGCGTGGCCCTTCATGGCTTCCACGATGCCGCGCGCCTTGCGGCAGGCCACGTCCTTGCCCGCCAGCAGTGCCACGGGGTCCAGGTTGCCCTGGAGCACCTTCATGGGGAAGCGCTGGCGGGCCTCGGCGATGGAAACCTGCCAGGGCACGGCCAGTCCTTCGCAGGGAAGGGTCTGCAGGCCCTGGGGCATGTTGCCGGTACGGGCGAAAAAGAGCTTGGGGGCGCCTTCCACCTGACGCAGCGTGCGATCCGCGGCGGGCAGGGCAAAGGTGGCGTAGTCCTCGGGATCCAGTTCTCCGGCCCAGGTGTCGAAGAGCTGCACGCCCTGGGCGCCCGCGCCGATGTGGAGGTTCAGCAGCCGCGCGGCGGCATCCGCCAGGCGGTCCAGCCAGGCCTTGGCCTTGGCGGGTTCCTCGTGGAGGAAGGCCTTGGCCCGGGTCCAGTTCTTGGAGCCCTTGCCCTCGAGGCCATAGGCCAGCAGCGTCCAGGGAGCGCCCGCAAAACCGAGCATCGCTACGTGGGGCGGCAGGTTGGCCTTCACCTTGCGGATGGCCGCCTGCACGGGCTCGAAGATCGCCTCGTCCAAGGGCTGGTCCAGGGGGATCTGGTCCAGGGTCTTGCCCAGGCGCGGGCCCCCCTCGGGGATCGTCACGTTGCAGCCCAGGGCCTCGAGGATCACCAGGATGTCGCTGAAGATGATGGCGCCATCGAGGCCCGGGAAGCGGCGCACGGGCTGGAGCGTGACCTCGGCCGCAAGGTCGGAATCATAGAGCAGCTGCTCGAAGGTGACCTTCGCGCGGAGCGCCCGGTATTCCGGGAGAAAGCGGCCCGCCTGGCGCATGAACCAGAGGGGGGGCGTGGGCAGGACTTCGCCCCGGAGGGCGCGGATCAGGGGCTGAGTCACATCGGCCTCGGAGAAAGTGCTATTCGCGGTCCAGCGAGAAGGTGAAGGGGCCCGTGGCGCCTAGCACTTCGCCCTCGGGGATGACGGTTCCGGTGCGGCGCGCGGCGAGATGGACCACCCGCCAACGGCCTCCGCGCTGGGCGGCTTCCTTCATGGCGACGCGCCCGGCCTTGGCGCTGTTGCGATGGGCCACCTGGATCACCAGGTAGGCGCCTTCCTTTTCGGTGCGGTTCTCGAGGCCGATGGTGTAGATGCGAGTCATGGAATTCTCCTAAAAAGGATTCACCACCAAGGCACCAAGAAAGGCCAATCAACACCAAAGGAAGCATTTCCTGGTGCTGATTGGTTCCCATTACGCCTTGGTGGTGGATCATTTCGTTTCTCATGCGCTGAATGCGCCCTTCACGGCTTGGATGCCCATATCGAAGTGGGCGAACTCCTTTTCGCCGTGGGCGATGGAGAGGAAGGCCACTTCGTAGCCGCTGGGGGGCAGGTAGACGCCCTGCTCCAGCAGCAGCTTGTGCATCTTGTTGAACTGGGCGATGGCCCCGCTCTCCACGCGATCAGCGCGTTTGACGCCGGGCTGGAAGAGGGGCCAGATGAGGCTGCCCATGTGGGGGGCGTGAAGGCCGGGAATCTGCTCGAAGGCCTTGGCCCAGCGGGCCGCCTTGGCATTGAGATCCGCATAGACGGTAGGGGTCAGGCGTTCCAGGGTGGCGAGGCCCGCGGCCATGGCCACGGGATTGCCCGAAAGCGTGCCCGCCTGGTACACGGGGCCATCGGGGCTCACCACCCCCATGATGTCCTTGCGCCCGCCGTAGAGGCCCACGGGCATGCCCCCGCCGATGATCTTGCCGAAGGTGACCATGTCCGGGGTGATGTCGTAGAGCTCCGCCGCGCCGCCGGGAGCCACGCGGAAGCCGCTGATGACTTCGTCGAAGATGAGCACCGTGCCGTGCTTGGTGCAGAGCTCCCGCAGGCGCTTCAGGAAGGAGAGATCCTGCAGCAGCAGGCCGTTGTTGGCGGGGATCGGTTCGATGATGGCAGCGGCCAGTTCGGCGCCGTATTTCGCGAAGGCCTGTTCCAGCCCGTCGGGATCGTCCAGGCTCACCACCAGCGTCAGATCCGCGAAGGCCTTGGGCACGCCCGCGCTGGTGGGTTCCCCGAAGGTGGCGAGACCCGAGCCCGCCTTCACCAGCAGGGCATCACTGTGGCCGTGATAGCAGCCCTCGAACTTCAGGATGCGATCCCGCTTGGTGAAGCCGCGGGCGGCCCTCAGGGCGGACATCACAGCCTCGGTGCCGCTGGAGACGAAGCGCATCTTCTCGACATGCGGCACCATGGCCTTGATGCGCCGTGCCAGGGCGATCTCCCGCCGGGAGGGGGCGCCGAAGGTGAGGCCTTCCTTCATGGCCTCCGTCACGGCGGCGAGGACATCGGGATGGGCGTGCCCCAGAATCAGCGGGCCCCATGACATGCAGAGATCCACGAAGGTCTTCCCGTCCTCGTCCTCGAACCACGCGTCCCAGGCGCGCTTGAAGAACTTGGGCGTGCCGCCCACGGACTTGAAGGCGCGCACCGGTGAGGACACGCCGCCGGGGAAATGGGTGAGGGCTTCGGCAAAGAGGGCTTCGTTGTTCATGGTCGATCCTGAAAGGAAATTCACCACGGATGCACAGAGATCACGGAGGAAAGGAGAGAAAGGGAAGAGACCAGAAGGAAGGGCTTTTCTCCGTGTCCTCTGTGCCTCTGTGGTGAGATTTATTTAATCCAGCCCTTGGTGAGCGCCTCGCGCCCAGCGTAGGTGACGATCATGTCGGACCCGGCGCGGCGCAGGCTGATCAGCTGCTCGTACATCAGCTGATCGCCGTTGAGCCAGCCCAGACGATCCCCGGCCTTCACGGCGCTGTACTCGCTGGAGACGTGGTAGGTGCAGATGGGCAGCAGGCAGGCTTCCTTCAGGCGCCAGACGAGGTCCAGGTTGTGGATGCCGGGCTTGACCATGAGGATGTCGGCGCCCTCTTCGATATCGAGCAGGGCGTCCTTGATGCCTTCCCGGGCATTGCGGGGGTCCATCTGGTAGCTGCGGCGATCGCCGAACTTGGGCGCGCTGTCGGCGGCCTCGCGGAAGGGGCCATAGTAGGCACCGCTGTGTTTGATGGCGTACGAGAGGATGCCCACGTTCTGGAAGCCTTCGTCATCCATCCGGGCGCGCATGGCGGCGATGCGGCCGTCCATCATGTCGCTGGGGGCCACGATGTCCGCCCCGGCGCGGGCGTGGGTGAGGGCCATTTCGGCCAGGATCGCCACGCTCTCATCGTTGTTGACGTAGCCGTCCTTCACGATGCCGCAGTGGCCGTGATCCGTGTAGGCGCAGAGGCACACATCGGTCATCACGATGAGATCGTCACCGAAGGCCTTCTTCAGGGCGGTGACGGCCAGGGGCACTACGCCATGGGGATCATGGCTGTGCTCCGCCAGGGGCGATTTCTCGTCGGGCACCCCGAAGAGCAGCACGCTCTTGAGGCCCAGCTTGAGATCGGCCTCCACCTGTTTGACCGTGGCCTGGACGCCGGTGCGGGCGATGCCCGGCATGGCATCGATGGGATTGCTGCCCTCGGCCATCTGGACGAAGTAGGGCTGGATCAGGTGGCGGGCGCGCAGATCGGTTTCGGCCACGAGGTCGCGGATGGCCTGGGTGCGGCGGAGGCGGCGGGGTCGGATGAACATGGAGTCCTCCTTGGGTCTCAAAGATACGAAGCCAGGATACGCCCGAGTGCCTCGATCTTGGGTTCGCAGACACCGTGGGCGGGACTGCCGGCTGCCTCGAAGGCGGCGGCGGTGCGTTCGCCCCAGGCAAAGCGCAGGATGTCCCCGGTGAGGGGCGCCAGAACTTCAGCCTGCAGCGGGCTGAGGGCGAGGACGGCATCGAGCTCGGGGCGCGGGGGCACCGGATTCAGGGGCGCCTCCTCGTGGGTGATCCAGGGATGCAGGCGCCAGGCGGTGCCCTGGGCGGCCGCCTCCAGGAAACCTCGGCTCCGTTCGCCGCGAACCAGAAGGAAATCGCCCCCCTCGGGGAAGTGATGGCGCAGAGTCTCCCAGAGGCCCTCGGCCTTGGGTTCCGAGCTGACAAGCACCTCATGGCCCGACAGGGCGCGGCCCGTGGCCTCGCCGGTCACAAGGCAGGGCATGCCCGGGGGCAATTGCGCCCCTCGGGCACCTGCGGGGCTGAGCACCAAGGCGGCCCGGGCATGGGCGAAGGGGGGCGGAGAGCCCATGGGGCGAAGTTCTGTAACGGCCCAGAAAACGGGCTCCCAGCCACACTTTCGGATGCCGCGGCTGAGGGGCTCTTCGGGGCCTCGGGCCAAGCCCAGGCGGATTACCATCCAAGACCTTTCACGACTTCTTTGAGCACCCGTGCATCGTCGGTGCCCTCGGCCTCGGACCAGCGGAGACCGTCCTCGCCCGCGTAGGCGGCCCGCAGTCGCAGGCTTCCGTTGGGAAGGACTTCGGCAAGGGCGCCCAGGGGTTGCTGGCAACCCCCGCCGATGCCCGCCAGCACCTGCCTTTCCAGCAGGACGCAGCGCGCCGCGAGGGCGTCGTGCAACCCGGCCAGGGCCTCTACCAAGTCTCTGCGATCCTCGCGGGTCTCAGCCAGCAGGGCACCCTGGGCGGGAGCCGGAAGGAGCTCATCGGAGCGCAGGGGCCGCACCTCGAGCCCCTGGAGATCCAGCCCCAAGCGTCCCAGGCCCGCGGCGGCCAGCACGGTTCCGTGGAGGGGTTCCTCCCGGAGCACGCCGTCTCGCACCCGCTGGAGACGGGTGGGCACATTGCCCCGGATCCAGGTGTAGCTGGCCTCGGGCAGGGCTTTTTCCAGAAAGCGGCGGCGGCGTTCGGAACTGGTACCAATGACCGGGCGCTGGGGCGTGCCGGGCCTCATCACCAGCCAGTCCACGGGATTTTCACGCTTGGGAACGCAGGCCCGGATGATGCCTTCGGGCCGCTCCAGGGATACATCCTTGAAGGAGTGGATCAAGAGATCGACCTCCCTGGTCAGAAGGGACTCTTCCAGCTCCTTGGTGAAGAAGCCCGTGCCCACCTGCTTATCCAAGGGGCCGGCCAGCCATGCATCCCCCTTGGTGGTGAAGCGCTTCCAGGTGATCTCGAAGCCCTGGTCGATAAGGAACTGGACCATGGGCTCCGCCTGGCGCACAGCCAGTTCAGAGCCTCGTGTGCCGATGGCGACCCTCACTGGGTGTCCTGCACGCCCAGGTTCTGGCCCCGGAGATGCTGGGGCACGGGGCTGGAACTGGAGGAGACTGGCGGCGGCGCGATGCCCGCGCTGGCCCGGGGGGCCGCAGGTTTGGCGGAGCCTCCCTTGAAGATCTGGACCATCTGTTCTGCGTTGGCGAAGGCCTCCAAGCGGTCCAGCTGTTCGTTTGTGGGGAAACCCTCGTAACGCATGCGCCGGGGCCCCCAGATGTCCACCAGGGAGCCTTTGAGTTCGGGGATCCGGGGTAGCGTCTGGCGGAAATAGGCGCCCAGTGGCTGCCCGCTTTTGGATACGAAGCCGATGCAATCACATTCGGGCAACAGGGTCGGCTGACCTTCGGTCCACAGGGCCATGCTCACCGAGCGTCCCTGACTGGTCTTCAGGAGGGTGATTGGGGCGGGCACACCAAGAGCGGGATCGAGATCCGCTTCCTGGACCCGGTAGGCCTCCATCACATCGCTCTGCCGTAGTTCGCGCTGGGGTTGGGCGATGGGGTGAGGGTCCTGGAGATTGGCGGGGAGGAGTTTCTGGTTCACGACCTGCAGAATAACGGCCTGAACCCTTGGCCCCGTGGGGTTCGCAAGGGCTTGGCCGATGGCCTCCACGAACTTGGGCAGCAGGACCTGCGGCGTCACCAGAAGTTGGTTCGCGCAGGGCACAGCCACAAACGTGTTCTGCCCCGGGAACAGGTTGCACCAAAGCTCCGGAAGCAGAAGGCGAGCGGCATCGAGACCATCTCCGTAGGAGCTGCGGTAGATTCCGCTGGGCAGTCGCTCAAAGCTCTTCCCCTTGGAATTCTGACGGAGATGGTCCAAGGCACGTTCCAACACCTCTTCGCGGCTCACATCCCAGAGGGCCAACCAGGCCTCGGGCATGGCTTCTTCGCCCACCCGCACCCGCTCGCTGAGTCCCTCGATCACGGGCCGGTAGTAGCGCTGCTCCCGCTCGGCCCGCCAGGTGGGGACGATCTCGGGAATGATCTCGAACTGGGCGTCCGTCCAGACGGGCGGGAAGGGCCAGTCCTTGCGGTGGAGTTCGGCCACGGCATCAGCCCAGCGAAGGCGTTCCTCGGCGCCGAGATGCTCGAAGACCTCCCGAAATGGCTCCAACCCCGGCAAATTTTCCGGGATCCCGCGTGCCTCGAAGAGTTCTCCGAGGGTCGGAAGGGGCGCCACATCGGCGCGGGTGAAAAATTTTGAGAGAAAACTCATGGGCAGCTCGATTCCAACCTTCTATTTTGCCCGAGAAGCGGGGGCCAGATGAGCTTAATCTTGGAGCTATGCGGGTCGCGGATGTTCTTGGTCGTCCTCTCCGGGCCCTTCGGGTCTCGGTTACGGACCGCTGTAATTTCCGTTGCCCCTACTGCATGCCCAGGGAGCACTTCGAGGGGCAGCATTCCTTTTTCGATCGCGAAGAGATTCTCCATTTCGAGGAAATCGAGCGCCTGGTCAAACTCTTTGTGGGACTGGGCGTTGCCAAGGTGCGGCTCACGGGAGGCGAGCCCCTCCTCCGCCACGATCTTCCGGAACTGGTTCGCAGGCTCCGACAAATTGAGGGACTGCGCGAGATTGCCCTCACGACCAACGGTTCACTCCTCGGAGATCTCGCCAAACCCCTGCGGGATGCGGGTCTGGACCGGATCACCGTGAGTCTGGACGCTCTCGATCCAGCGCGATTCGCGGCCCTCTCCGACTCCGGCATTCCGGTGGAGCGAGTCCTGGTGGGTCTCGAGGCGGCCCGGAGGGCGGGTTTCGGTCCCATCAAGCTCAACTGCGTGCTGCAGCGGGGCGTCAACGAGGCCGAGATTCTGCCGTTGGCGGAGTTCGCGAGGGAACAGGGACACATCCTGCGTTTTATCGAATTCATGGACGTGGGTATGGGCAACAACTGGAGACTCGACCGCGTCGTACCTGCGGCAGAGGTTGCACGGCGGGTGGCCGCCCGATGGCCCCTGGAACCGATCCAGAGGGACCATCCAAACTGCGTGGCCCAGCATTGGCGCTATCTGGATGGCAAGGGCGAGCTGGGCCTCATCGCCTCCGTCACGGAACCCTTTTGCGCAGGGTGCGACCGGGCGCGACTTTCGGCGGAAGGCAGGCTCTACACCTGTCTCTTTGCCCAGGAGGGCTTGGACCTCAAGGCCTTTCTCCGGGCTGGATCCTTG